>NZ_JBMKHA010000002.1:0-368547 GCF_049238365.1 Enterobacter cloacae complex sp. IR53030 | reverse complement strand
TTCCCCTAAACCAAGGTATTCGAGAAGGGCAGCAACAGATTTCCCTGATAATGCCGTTAGCGTGTTGTCCAGCGGCTGCTTACCAGCCAGGGCGTTTGTCATGGTAGTGGCAAAATTAGGATCGTTACCCAAAGCCGCCGCCAGTTCGTTCAGCGTATCTAGCGCCTCAGGAGAAGAAGCAACCAGTGCAGCAATTGCCGCTTTGACGAATGCTGTGTTGGCCAGTTGTGTGTCATTAGCCGTTTGCGCAGCGGTTGGCGCTGTCGGCTTACCAGTTAATGCCGGGCTGGACAGAGGGGCGTAATCAGCAACCACCGACTTGACGTGTGCCGTTGTGGCCAGTTTGGTGCTGTTATCCGTTTTGGCCTGGGTCGGTGCTGTTGGCGTGCCGGTGAATGTCGGGCTGGCCTTCGGCGCGTACTGGGTATGAGGGTCTGCTGCCGCGATATGTTTTTCAAGGTCTGAACCGCCTTTTTCAACCTGTTGCTTCAGGTACAGCGTGCGGCTGGCCAGCTGTTTACCCTGACGGTTAGAAATCCCGTCAGGCCCGCCCAGAACGGGGTCAGAGACCTCAATCTGATAGATGCCGTCTTCCCACTGCGGGGTTTCAGGTAGGTTTGCCATAATTAACTGCTCCCGTGGTTATAGCTGCCGTCATAGTTGACGGTGTTGTTGTAGCGAATGGCGACAGACTGATACTCAAGGCTCGCCAGATGGCAGCGGGCCGGAGCAAAGGCAGCGAGCGTCTGACGTAACAGTGCCGCCTGATCGTTAGTAATGGGCTGTTGAAGGATGACGCGATAGACCGCCCAGGCTTCTGCATCGCCATGGACAAAAAGCCCGTTGTAAGTGTGTTTGCCGTCGTAGCCGATCTGGCCAATGCCTTCAATCAGATCCACTTCGCCGAAGCCGAAACGGCGGATAATTTCCCGGATTGACCACGGCGTTCCTTTGTAGCGGTGCAGCTCGATAGCGGATTTGATAAGCATGCGGCGTACATCGTCCGACTCCGCAAGCTCCCAGCCATCGCCGAACAGTGAGAACTGCTCGCCCAGCCATGGCAGCGCGGAACTGTCGACGATATCGACGAGATAGACCATCAGTACGCTCAGGTCGATGTTATCCAGCCGCCCGGCCAGTCTTCCCAGCGTTCTGAGGCTGATATCACCCTCAAGCGGCGGCGGAAGTTGTAGCGGCTCAGCCATCGGATACTCCGGTCATGTTGAGAGTAATTGCGGTGCAGTTTGCCCATTCGTTTTCTGCCACCACCCGCAGTGCCGGTATCACCAGTTCGACCTGATATACCCCGGAGACGGACAGCACGCTGATAATCTGGCTGGGAACAATATCGCGCCCCAGTGTGGCGGTACGGGATGCCACCCAGTTCTGAATGGCACTGTTAGCGTTGTCCTTTACCGAGTTGGCATCCTGGTCGCGGTAGATCGTGATATTGGCTTCAATGGCGTAATCCACCTGCAGAGGCGTTTTAACCCGCACGGTATCAGTGAGCGGTCTGACTTTTTCATCCGAACAGAAACTCTCTACCAGCGTGAGGATGCTGTCGTCCGGCAGGCCGGTGCTGAGCAGCGGATACAGCTCTACAGTACCTGGAACCGGGGAAAGCACGGCAACATCGACGATGTTGGGGTGGGCCTGCATGGCATGAAAGCGGTATGCCATACGGCTTCCGGCGTTAGTGAATGACTCCGGGGCAAGTTTGATACGCTCGCGGAGCCTGTCATTGTCTTCCTGCTCAGAACCGCCAGAACTGGCCGCCAGATTGGTCACCTGCAGGTCGACGTTATCAATCTCATCGAGCAACTGACTGACCTGTGCAGGTTGCCAGCCGTTGCCAGCGGCTCCCGGTTCGGTACAGGTGGCCGTGGCATTGACCAGCAGCAATCCGGCTTTCAGCACCACGTCCGTATCGGTGGCAAAAATAATGCTGTCGGAAGCGCTGACGCGGGTGCCCGCCGGAATCAGCACATCAATGGCCAGTGCCTCATCCACGGAGAACTGGAGCGTGGTGGTGGCAGGCTGCGCGGCAAGACGGTATACACCAACCAGTTCACCGAGGTAATCAATCATCGGCTCACGGGCAAAGGCGACCAGATTCTGTTTGGCCGCTTCCTGCGCCGCCACCCTGACCAGCATTTCGCGGTATGCCCACAGGTCAATCAACAGGCGCTCAGCCTGAGCGGGGTACAGCGTTTTGCCGGTTGCGGCTTCGTACTGTGCAATCATTTCAGCCGTGATTTTGTCAGCATCACGTTCAATAAAATCGGGTTCTGTCAGCGCCATAGCAACTCCTGAGACCGGGGCTGTCCGTCAGAGCCTTTCCAGCTCACCCGGAGCGTAAGATGTTCGCCGTCGACGGCGGGTTTTACCGACATCAGCTGGCAGCGAGGCTCCCAGCGGCGGATGGCATCGACGGATTCGCGCACCACATGCGGGATAGCCCGGTCGATGGGCCAGTCGATATAAAGATGCAGATTGCTGCCGAACTCCGGGCGATGCGGGTCGCTGCCGCGAGGGGTTCGCAGGATGATTTGAATGGCCTGCCAGATATCATCCAGCCCCCGGACGATTTCGCCGGGAGCCTGCAGAGCCGGTTGCCAGAATACTGAGGTTGTTTTCATGGGGGCAGTATTGCCCCTGTGCGGGAACGCCGATATTAAAGGCGTTTAAGAAGGTCAGTGGGAATGGTGATTGGAGTTCGGGCCATCAGAGAGCATGCTGCCTGTAGAGTGGGCATTGCCGTTGATTTCAAGGTTACCGTTCACCGTGGTGGTGTCAGCGGTCAAATCAATGGTTTTCCCCTTCAGGCTGATACCCACCGCAACTTCGATCACCACATGCTCAATACCGCCTTTGACCGTCAGCGTATGGGTCGCACGGTTATAGCTGAACTCTGCGCCATCCGCGTATTTCGTGCCCCGGACATTTTTGTCGCTGAACGGCGGTTTATCGACTTCTGAGTACACCGCGCCCAGAATGACACCATCCTCGCCGTTGGCATCGAGCAGCACTTCAACCTGCTCCCCCACGTCAGGGAGCCAGTAATCCTTGTTATCCTGGGTATTGCGCTGCAGCACGTTAAGCCAGTTAGTGCGCAGGTTATCGCATTCCGGCAGACGAACGCGGGCCTGAACCTTGTCGGCATCGACGGCGCTGACCGTACCGACCTGACGAGTGACGCCTGTCATTATTTTTTCTCCTTTATTACCGTGGACGTGCTGCCGTCCGGTTTATAGACGGTCAGCGTCTGGGTTTTTCCGGTCTTTTTACCTTTCTTCGCTTTGCCCTGCGTAACCGGCCCTCGTGCCACTTCCAGTTCGGTGATGTAGCCGCTGTTACGGTCAAACGCATGGCGGGCAGTAGTTATCAGCCATGGCCCGGATAACTGACCAAAACCCACAAGTTCAATTTTGTTGCCTGCAGTCAACTGGGGCGTCCCCATCAGCGTCAGGGAGCCGTTCTGCTGATATTCGTTATGTCTGGCCAGCGCCGAATCTGCTTTAATCCGGGCGCTGTCCGGGTCACTTACGCGGCTGTTGACCTTCAGTGAGTCGGCACTGGTGACCTTACCGCCTTTGGTTTGTTTGTCGCTTTCGCTGGTACCGCCATCAGCTTCATAAACGATCAGCTTTTTATCGCTGCTCTTCTGGTGTTTTACCTTCGCGGATTTGTAGACGCGGTTGATGGTGTCACGCAGGGAAAAACTGGACACATCCTGCGGCTTCAACTGTTTTACCGGCTCCTGACCGCGCAGCGTGGCCAGATGGGAGAAAATCAGCTGGTCGCTGACGACTTTCACCGCATAGCCATACTCGCTCGCCAGTCGACGCAGGAAACCGACGTCCGTTTCAGCATACTGTGTAACGCGGTCAATTTTGATGGACTCAATACTGCCAACCAGCTTCAGCTGATGCTTTTTGGCAATCCGCCCGGCGATGGCCGCCAGCGTGGTGCTCTCGAAACCACGACTGGATTTAGTCCGCAGGGCGTTGTTGACCGACGTGGCCACGCCCCGGATAGCGACAACGGACGCGGGCGAACTCACCTCGATCTCGTCTATCGAGAACGTGCCGCAGGACAGCAGCTTCTCGCCCTGATAACCCATTTTCAGCGTCAGCGTGTCACCCTTGCCCGGATACCACTTGTCCAGCCAGCGGCCATCGGTGTCGTCCAGTTCCACCTCAATGGTATCGGACTCGCTTTTGATGTTATCGCTGTAGGTTACGCGGGTGACATAGGGGGCGATATCGGTGGTGATGTTCTTCTGCAGATACCACAGTGTGAACACCGGACTCAGAACATCGCTGACGCCGGTTAACGCTGATGCGGCCTGTGCAGTGCTGTTTATCTCAGCCATGGGGCAATATCCTCTTCTGTACTGGCTTCTTCAGCCTCGATAACCGGAATCAGTAACAACAGCCCGGAGGGCAGCACCGGCGTGATGGCCACGTGCGGATTGGCGGCAATTATCCGGGGATAGCCCAGCGGGTCGCCATAGTACTGCCATGCGAGAGAGTCCCAGCGCTCTCCGTCACGGGTGACATGCTCAAGAAACATCACGCACTCCTCGCCAGTATTCTGGCTGCCATGGTGCTTAACCCCGGCGACATACGGGTGAAGGTGGTGCTGGCGGAGTTAAGTTGCCCGGAAACGGCATCAAGTGCCGCCGCGATATTGCTGCCGTCCACTCCGCTCAGCGAAGACTGTGCCTGTTGTACATACGTGGCCGCATCACTGGTGGCTCTGGCCAGACTGATGGCTTCGGGCATGGATTCAGAGAGTGCATTAAACGCCGGAACGCTCTGGCCCAACGCCCCGGATACGTTGCCCAGTCCGCTCATCAGCCCCGGTACGCGGGTCAGTGCAACGGCGGGGTTATCCTTCATTTTCTGCGCCACCCGAACGGCACTGATGGTGGTCTGGAGAACAGACTGCGCCTGTTTGGCATAGTTGACGCCGTCGCGGACGTACTGCGCCACCCCGGAAGGCGAAAGAGCGGTACCGGAGACCGCCCCGACGCCGGGAACCGTTGTGCGTATCGCAGGAGGCTGTAGCGGGTTTTTCGGGTCGCCGATGTACTCCCGGAGAGACGCGGTGGCGTTGACGGCCAGCACGTTGCCGGTGCTGTCGGTTTGCTCGCTGGTTGCAGTAACATCGGTAATCACGAACCAGCCGCGATAGTCACCATTGCCGAAGACCAGCGCCAGCGCCTGATGGGCTTTCATGGCCGTTCTCAGTCTCGCCAGCTCCACGTCGGGCACACAATAGTGCTGATGGAAGACCAGGCTTATCTGGATTTCGTCCAGCTTATCGCCAACGAACTGCAGGCCGGGCTTACCCTCGATACGGGGATGCTCCGCATAATCGACGCCGAACGTGGCCTCGAAGCCGTCCCAGTAGGTAATCAGTTCAAACTCAATATCACCCAGTACTGCAAACATCAGCTGTACCTCCTGCGTTGTTGCTGAGCCAGCAGACGCTCCAGCATTTTCTCCAGCTCATGCAAGCTCATATTCAGTGCGCCGGTCAACCCGTCAGGCGCTGCGGTTTCTTTGCCATTGAGGAAAAACTGGGGGTTAAAGCTGACCTTAATACCACCAGATGTTCCGCCACCAGTTGCAGCTGCGCCACGGTCTGAATATCCCGCCGCCATGATTTCCGGCGACGGGATACGGGGAACATCCGGTGTCATTTCATTCGCCAGACGTTGTCCTGGTAAAAGTGATGCTCTGGTGGAGAGCGGGATAGCTGACATGGAAGACAAACTATTAATCACGGCTCCGAGCGCATTTTTAGCAGATGACATAAACCCATTGATATCGAGCGACGGCATGCTGAAGCGAACATCTGAAGTGTTATCCAGTATTTTTGGTCCCTGAATGCTAACGGGCATTTTGGGGAGCAGTTCACTGGCCATTCGCTGCCCGGCCAGCGCAGCCTGTGGTGTCGTGCGTTGCAGGCCGATAGCCGCTCCCTGCGCGATGTTGTCACCAAAGCCCATGAATACCCGGCTTGGTGAATGGATACCCAGCTTTTCTTTAAACCAGCCGCCTACGCTGTCGCCCATGTCTGTGACGGTGGTTTTGAGCGACTCCCATTTATTTTTGATGCCGTTAATCAGGCCGTCGATAAGGTGGCCACCGAAGTCGGTGAACTTCGCTGGCAGATCAACGCCGAGATATTTCAGCGCAGCCGCAAAGGCTTTATAGAGCAGACCAACCGGCGACCAGTTAATCAGCAGCTTACCAATCCCCACGATACCGCCGTTAAACGCCTCTTTAATCTCAGCCCAGCGCTGTTTAAACCAGCTACTGACTGCGCCCCAGTTGCGGTAAATAAGGTAAGCTGCTGCCGCGACGGCGGTGATGGCAAGACCAATGGGATTCATAAGCAGTGCCCGGCCAATCCAGAGAACGGCACGCCCTGCGATCATAATGCTGCGAACCAGCCCACCTGACAGCACACCACCCAGTGTTCTGGCTCCTCTGGCGACGGAGCTGAAGCCGGTCACCAGCCAGCGGAGCTTACCGCCTTCACCGAGTGCAAGCGACAGTCGAAGCCAGTTGGCCCGCAGTAAAACGGCATTTTTCCAGACGTTAACAAAGGGGGAAATAAGGAGATTTAGCCCCAGCTTGAGACCGATAGTGGCCATCTTGAAAGCGAGTAATGCTCCTACAACCTTTATGGTGCCGCTGACGATTTGCGGGTTTGCCGCTATCCATTTGCCGACACTGTCCATTAAAGGAATAAAAGTCTCACCCAGTTGGATCAAGGCCGGGCGTAGTGACTCACCAATGCTGATGGCTGCCTCGTTAAAACCAATCTGAGTTCTGCGCCAACGACCTTCGAGCGTATTATTTTGTTTTGCAGCATCCTTATCCAGCGTAGACATTGCTGACGGGATATTCATTTCCTGCTTGCTGGAAAGGTATTTATCCCAGCCCTGACGCATTGACAGTAAATGGTTAACGGTCTGAATATCAGTGAAGACTTCTGCCAGACCAAATGACTCCATTAGCTTCTGCTGGCCTTCCTGATCGCCTCTTGAGCCTGCTGCTTTCCATTGCTGTAAAAACGCCTTACCTTTACCGTCGATAAAACGGTTGGCAATCATCAGTGAGGCTTCATACTGTGAGAAGCCCTGAGCGACGTAATTCTGCATTGACCCCTGGTAATCCACCCCGGCTTTAGCATATTTCTGGATGGTATCTCCGCGCCCCATCGCCGCCAGCCAGTTTGACATATTGGTGACGGCCTCTTCCGCTGAGCCGCTGCCTTTACCAACTTCCAGACTGGCGACGATCTGGGTTATGGCATCTTTGCCGTAAATACCACGTGCAGCGAAGGCTTTGGCCATACCAGGTAACGCTTTCGCCATATCCTTCAGTTCAAACGAGCCTAGCTTAGCCCCAGTTGCCGCAATCCCAAACGCCTGCTCCAGTTCTTTGGCATCGGTAATTTTCAGTGCATCGCTAAAGGCGTAGGTCATTTTTGCGAGGTCAGTCATATCCGCTTTGGTGGCCGTGGCAGCTTTACCGAGCATCCCGGCAAAGGTCGCTGCCTGCTGCGGATTCATGCCATCGGCAACCAGTTGACCAACACCGCCCAACAGAGATTCCTGGAGCTGATTGACCTGCAGGGATGCCCGACGAATGGCAGTACCGATGGCCTGTTCCTGCCTTGAATCCAGATCACCAGTGACACTGATATCCCGCAACTGCGATTCAAACGAGGCATATTGTTTGACTGAGGCCATGACCGGTGCCCCCAGTGTTCTGCCGATGGCATAGGTTTCTGCTCCCTGGCCATAGAGCGCCATGCGGTTAGCTTTCAGCGCGTCACTGGTGGCTGATACTGCTGACAGACGGCGCTGCTGGCGCTCAATTTGCTCCATTGTGCGACTTACCCGCAGCAGGTCGCTGTTGAGGCGCTGCATACGGGAAGAGCCTAACTGGCCATAACGTTCAGTTGCACGGGTTAAGGCATTCTGGCGTTCCTGCAGGCGGCGCGATGTATCGCCCAGGGAATCAAGGGCGCGTCGGGTACCGCTGACGGCAGAACGGAAGCTGCTCCCGACAATGCCGCCAATAATGACGCCGACTGAAAATTCACTGGCCACGGTGGTTATCCTCTGAAAGCGGAAAAACGGAAGGAAAATGTCTGAGAGCCATGCAGAACAGCCGCGAGTGGCGGCTGTTAAGTGATGAGGAGTTACTGATTATCGCCGAACTCGCTTCTGATTTGCTCTTCAGCCTGCTCCAGCCACATCTCCAGATCGTCAGTATCGAGGGCATCAATCTCCCCCGGCTGAAATCTAAACCACCTCGCCAGCAGCCCCTGTGCCTGCATCAGCGTTTTCGTCGCTCTTGCCCAGCCCAGTGACTTGCTGAAATCGTTTCTGCAGCTCCATGTAGTCGGCAAGATCCATGTTATCGAGGTCTTCCGGAAGAATACCGGTGCTACGGGCAATCAGCGGTTCGTCCCAGTCAGCCGGGTCTTTACTGATTTTGCGCACCTGTTTCAGGTCTTTGACCGTCAGGCGTTTCAGTTCAACCTGCTCAACTCTGGTACCAGCGGCTGTGGTGAAGGGGTAAGACAGCTTAAACGTATCGGATTGGGTTTGTGACATGATCGTGCTCCTGTGTAAGTTCAGAGCAGTATGTCCGGTGGTGGGGCTGGCAGATATTAAAGGGGATTAAGAAGAAAGGGGCCGAAGCCCCTGTGATATCAGTGAGTGCGAAAGCCTTTGCAGTTACGCAGGAAGGCGATAAGAAGTGCCTTTCCTTCGGATTTGCCGATGCCGGTGAACCAGTGGTCAGGAGGCTCCCATGCCTCAATCAGGTCAGCGAGCTTCCGTGCTTTGGAGCGGGTGCAGTCAATCGGGTCATTGGTTTTACGGGTATTAAAAAGGTTTTCCACCCCCGGAATATCGAGGATGGTAAACCAGGTGCCATTCCCCATGCCAATCGAACCACAGTTCCCGCCTTTGTCTTCAATCTCGACGGTCACCGTCAGCCCCCGATATTGATGCGGTAATCAGTCAACTGGTCAACGCCGCCGACGCGGAAGATGTTGGCCAGATAGTCCAGCTCCAGCAGCTCTTCACCATCCAGTACCTGCTTGATGTACGTGCAGGTGAAGCTACTGGAGAACTCGGCGTTCTCATGCTGTTTGAACGTCCCCAGCGGGTTCTTCTTAAACATGATCGTCAGGAAAGTGACCAGCGGAATTTCGTCAATCAGCCCCTGCGAACTGTAGCGCTGGACGCTGGAGCGACACTGCAGCGCCAGCGACTTATACGGGTTCGCAGCAGACAGCATCGCGTCGCGGTAAAAGCTGTTCCACTTGATCTCGCCCTCAAGCTTGTCGAAGCCTGCCGGGAGTTCCACCTTGCCCACCATCCCCAGCGCCTTATGCTCCTGCATGGTCATGGAGACGTCAGGCAGTTTGACCTCCTCGGCCCGGCCCAGCAGGTTAGCGCCATCCAGGTAGATGTTGGCATTGGTGATGCGGTTGATCTCAATCTTTGCCATCAGCTATTCCCCTTCAGGGTTAACAGGTATTCCGAGGTGATCTCGGTCTCAAACGTCAGCCGCTCCAGTGGCGGTGGTGGCGTGTATTTGTAGCTCAGCAACAGGTGACCGGCGGCCAGCTCCGTCTCTTCATTACGGGCCGGATCAAACCAGCAGCTGAAGCCCAGCAGCGCACCGTCGCCAATCAGCTTACGACCGTAGGCGTTGACCGACTCCGTCAGCGCATCAATCAGTGCCTGGGTAATCGGCATGTCGATGTACTGCTGGCTGAAATAACGCAGGGACTCGTTGATCACATCCCCGGTGCGGCGAACGTTTTCAAAGTTGCGCATATGGGTGACCGTTGGCCATGCTGCCGTCCGGTTGCCCCACAGACGCAGGCCGCTGCCGTAGCTGCTGAAGACCGTGGTGATACCCTGTTCGTTGAGCAGGTTCACCTCGCTCTGCGGGTCGTCAATCATTGCTGACAGCTGGCGCTCCACGCCGGTGATACCCAGAATCTCCTGGTTGGAGGACGACCACCAGTAGCCCTTGTCCAGGTCGACCCTGGCACGCAGACCTGCAGCACGCTGGCTCAGCGGCTCCAGCCGTTCGCTGTTGGTGGCCGCGTCGTACACCTTGACGTGCGGATAGCACAGACGGACGCGGTCGGAGCTGGTATTGAAGTTAATGGTGCCTTCCGGGCCACGCCCCGCCAGAGCCTGCGCAAAAGTGGTACCAATCGGCGCGTCGATGTAGGTCACCGCGCCCAGCTTCTCAGCCATGGCGATAAGCTCAACCGAGACGCTGTTCTGGGTGCAGAATACCGGGGCAATCAGGATTTTGGCGAAGTAGCCAAACAGGTTGAAGCTGTCGTTAAGCAGCTTCATGCCGGTACGGTTGCCCGCCGCGTTAACGGCACCGATGATATCAGCCGGGGTGACTTTGGTCGGATCAGCATAGTTATAGCTGGCCTTGACCGTTGCATCTGCAGCAATGCTTTTACCAAGGTTAGTAATCACCCCGGTCTGCGCATCAAGCGAGTAGTCCTGACCTTCCACATAAGGCTGACCGTCGCTGTCCGGTTTCAGTACCAGCTGCGCGACCACCGGATTAGCCAGCTGTGCCTTGCCCGTCGCCTTGTCGAACGTTACGTCTTCATCGGCCACAGCGGTTTTATGCACAGCCGGATCAAGCACGTTAATGACCAGAACGGTGCCTGCCCCATGGTCGTAGATCGCATCCAGTGCCTGCGGAATGGTAAAGCCAGTGAGCTGGCTGCCAAACGCCGCTGCATCTTTCTCAGACAGGCACTGCACCAGCGTATTGACGTCCCCCATGGGGGCGGTACCAATCAGGCCAATGACGGCAGACTTCACCGTTTTTACCGGGCGGGCACCGTTTTCCACCTCAATGGTTTCGACGCCATGCAGATAGTTAGCTGCCATGGGAGTCCTCCAGTTTTACATCGTTGTCGCCGCCGTTCCTGCGCTTTGGTGACTGCACAGCCGGTGTGCTGGCGGGTTTAGTCTCTTCAGATACCGGCGTCAGATGCTTCAGCGCCACCAGGACCTTCACATAGTCATGCTCCTCCGGCAGGGAAACATTCTTCCCCGGCCAGAGCAGGATTTCGGTTCCGTCCGACAGCGTGACGCCGCTGGCCGGGCCGGAATAGCGGTATTCTTTCATCACTCGCTTTCCTCATAGTTCACTTCGGTTAACAGCGGGCCGGACGGTAAGTCGCTGTCTTCGATAAAGACGCTTTCGGTTGCGAAGTCGAGAGCGTACTGCCACAGCCCCTTGACCTCACCGATAAACACTTCACGGGTCAGCCATATACGACGGCGGCAGTTCGGCGGGGTGTAACCACCGAGGATGCGGCGGACTGCATCCAGAACGTCAATCGCACCTCTTTTACCGTTGAGCTGGCGGAAGACCACCGAGACGCAGAGCTGGATAGTCTGAGGCTGGATCACCGCACCAATATCATCGGGTTTGTCGAAGCGCGAACCGGCATAACTCAGCAGCAACGCCCCGACAGGATGATTCAGGCGGTATTCGGACGGTTTTTCCGGGAAGTACTCCACCTGCAACTGGGGCAGCTTCTCGCGCAACCGGGCCAGCACCGCATCGAGGACGGGCAGAACGTTCATCAGTATTTCTCCAGTAAGCCGTCGCGCCCGCCAAAGGTGGGGCGGCGTGCCCGCGCCCGGATTTCACCGGACTCAGGCACATCCTTCTGAGTGGACTGCAGCCCCAGCGTCAGCTTACCGTCGCGGATAGCCTCAAGCTGACGCCGGGCCTCTTTGTTGTCGCCTTTGACGGTGTCAGGCAGATCACCTTCAGGACGACGGACATACAGGCGGTAACGCACCAGCGTGATGGCAATATCCCGCAGAACGGTGGGCACTTCTGCCAGCGGCAGGGTATAGCGGCCACGAAGGTGCGCATCAATCAACTCCCCGGCGTAGCGAATACAGCTGTCCACCACCGTCACATTCACCGTGGCAGGGGTGTCGAAATCCACGACCTCGTTGGTGAGCTGAATCAACGTTGACTCAGGCACCTGTTCCTGTAAATCCGCCAGGGTGCAGTACATGTCACACCCCGCGCAGGATGCGGATAACGTCACCTTCGGCCAGTGCCTCATCCAGCGCAATCCCGGCAGAGATACCCGCAGGAGTATCTTCCGTGGCGGCTGTCTGGGGAACGGCGCAGGCGTTTGCATCCGACTGGACGTTCTGCCCCTTAGCAATCGCGGCACCGGCCTCAACCGCAACAATACCCAGTACGTTGACCGGCGTTACATCACCGGCAGCGGCATCCACCTCAGCCACGCCGAGCGCGACGGCTCCGGCCTGACAGGGTGCGTTATCGGCACCGACAAAGCGCTGTTGCGTCAGCGCCGCGCTGGCCGTCACGGTAGTGGTCAGAATGACCTGCTGAGTTGTACCCATGGCCGTCTCCTTATTTCACGATGTTGGTGACGAGATACCCGGCATCGCCACCGACCACGGCGACTTTGTAGATATCGGTATAACGGCAGTACTTCACCTTACCGCCGACGCCGTCGTATTTGTCCGCCACCGGCATGCCCTTACGGCGCAGGGTGTAACCGAAGGACGGCTCGTTTTCGTCGGCGCTGTCGGTGCCCGGCTGGGGTTTGCCGACGTAATGCAGCATCAGGTTGTCGCCCCAGATATCGGTCGGGACTTTGTCCTTGTTCTGCGCGTCTTTCATGGAGGCCATGGAGACCGGCTCGCCGATAGCGACATCTTCCAGCTGGAAAAGGTCTTTCAGAATTTCGATGGTGATACGCTTGCGCTCGTTGGCTCCAATCGCCGCCTGAATGGCCGGGTGGAACTTCAGCAGCGACATGACGCTTGCCCCCATGGTCATCAGGTTCGGACGCAGGCCGGTGGCGTTACGTACCGCTTCGATCCCGCCTTCAATGATGCCAATCGGATCACCCTGACCACCGGCCCAGCGTTCAGCCGCAGCCAGCGCCTTGACGTTAGCCGCACGATAGACTTTTTTGTCCTGAGCCAGACGGGCCGCATACAGTTCGCGCTTCAGGTTGACGCCGCTGGTCACACGGCGAATGGCTTTGGCCTCTTCGTTGAACATCGACTCGGCCTGCTCGCGATAGTCCACCGGCGCGGCCAGATCGTGTTCGTTGAGAACCAGGTCCAGCGTGCCGGTTTTCTCGCGTACCAGAACGTTGCTGTCAGCCCCCACGGCACGCTCGGTGTCGTACTCCACAAAGGCGGATTTACCGAAAGTCGGGACGGTCACACCTTCCTTATCGGTCTGGACAATGGGGAAGATGCGCTCGCCGATGAACGCGGCATTTTTATAACCGCGAGCGATGCTGGTCAGCACCGGGTCAACAACGCGCTTACCCTTTAAATAGTCAGACATGTTCTCTCCTTAATTACAGGCAGCGGGAGACAGCAGCGTCGTAGCTGATGCCTTCTTTTTTCGACAGTTCCAGCGCTTTCTGATGCAGCGCCAGACGTTCCGGGTCGGCTTCAGCGAACTCTGCTGACGTCGTTTTGATATCCGTGTTCACGCGGTCTTTGGTCGCGTGCTCACTGAAATTCAGTACCGGGGCAGTGCCATCCAGCAGCGTCTTAAATGCCGTGGCCAGCGGGGTGCGGGTATCGCCCTCGGCGAACTCGACAGGCTTGTCGCCACCGGCTACCGCATCAAGAATGGCAAC
This sequence comes from Enterobacter cloacae complex sp. IR53030, assembly GCF_049238365.1. Classification (NCBI taxonomy): domain Bacteria; kingdom Pseudomonadati; phylum Pseudomonadota; class Gammaproteobacteria; order Enterobacterales; family Enterobacteriaceae; genus Enterobacter; species Enterobacter cloacae complex sp. IR53030. The sequence continues at coordinate 354,795 of NZ_JBMKHA010000002.1, read as the reverse complement.
AACAACCGGTTTTGCTGCCGGAGTCAGGCGACCCGCGCCGACCAGCTTCTCGGCAAAGGAGACGTTGTCCGCGTGCAGTTTTTCCTGCCGGGTTTTCGCTTCCTGCTCTGCCCGCTGGGCGGCTTCCGCTTTCAGACGCGTGTTTTCCGCCTGAATCGCTTTGATTTCATCATCAGTCATGGTGCTGTTCTCTTGTTGAGGGTTGGGATTGTGTTCACTGAAGTCCGGTTCAGACTTCCCGGTGTCGCGGTAAGCCTCTTCGCGCAGGGAGTCCACCTGCCATGAAGGAAGCACCTTGTCGGTCTCGTCCAGCCCGAACTGGGCGATCAGAAAATCGCGCAGACGGCCCCATAAAGAGGCGTTGGTGATATCACTCCAGTCGGCAAACTCCACGACGCCTTCTTCTTTCTCACCAAACGAAACCTGCTTCAGCCCCTTAATGGACGGTGGCTGCGCCCCCAGAAAGCCGACATGACGCAGGTAAAGCGTGCCGGGCTTCGGGTTGTTCGGTGAGTCCGGCAGATAGAACGAGGCGGAGACCTTCTTGAAGCGCCCGTTGCCCACCAGTTCGGCAAACTGCGGGTCAAGCTGGTCAGGCTCAGCCAGCAGATCGCCGCCGTTAAGCGACAGGGATTTCACCCAGCCCCACGCCGGGTCTTCCGTTTTGGGGTGGCCAATAACGAGTGGTGCTTCATGGACGGACGGGTCATAGGCTTTCACGCAGGCGGCAAGATCGCTTTGCGTGAACGGCAGTTTCGTGCCGTGCATATCGGTATGAGTACCGGCTTTAAAAATGTGAATGGCTGGCATTTTGCTGTCCCGCGTTACGTTGTCGGGGACAGTCTGTGGAAAAAGCATCAGCAGTGCTTTTAATCTGCTTTAGAAAAAATCGGGGGTATCAGTACGGGGAATGTCATGCTGCAGGCGAATAGTGGTGCAAAGCGGGGGCTGTAAAGCCTTTATAAAGGTAATACAGCCCCTCAGCGGCTGGCAATGATAAATCACCCGCCTGCAGAGACAAAACTCAGCGACGGGCCGCTGCTTCAAGATGGCGGACAATCGTATCGAGGATGGGGACAACCACTTCAGGCTGCAGTTCACCACCCCCCGTCAGCGGCAGGAACGGACGGGCAGGAAGTTCAACGGACTCATTACGTCCCGTTTTACCACCGAACTGGTGAATTGGCCCATAAACGACGTTAGTGCCAACCGCTGCCTGCCGGTCGTCATGGTCGGTTGATACCGACCCCATCAGACGCCCGGTATCCTGCAGCGTTTGCCCGTCGCGCTCCTGCGCTGCCAGTGAGGGAGTCCACCCCGGACGCCCCTCATCGAGAAAGTTAAACTGCGTTTCCGCCAGCAGGGTTCCGGCGATTTTGCGCATTGCGGGTTCCAGGTCTGTGGCTGCAAGGTCCAGCGCACGGAGGCTCCGGCGCAGGGATTCATCGTTAATGGTGACATTGACCAGGTTATCGGAAGCCATCGTTATCCTCTCAGTTCCTGCTGTGCCAGCGGTTGAAGCGTACCCTGATAGCGGGCAAGGTCGGGACGGTATGCAGCCCCCGGCGCATAAGACCAGCCGACGTCGGTGGTCACCTTCGTGGTGCCGGTATTGAAGGTGGCGACGTTCTGCATCTCGCCTGTTTTCTCTGAAACCAGCTTCAGCTCCCATCCCATGGCTGAGCCAGAACCTGACACCTTCAGGCCACGGGCACGCACATCCGCCGCGCTCAGGGCAATCACGCCACAGCGGCAGCGCCAGCCGTTCGGTGGGTAGAACGCCTGCCAGAACGGGTCATCATAGCGCAGTACCAGACCATGCAGCGCCAGATGGCTCTTGCGGGTATGGCTGTCGTTGATGCCGGTATACATCCAGTACGGCCTGTCGTCGACGTTCTCCATCTGCTCAGCCCAGCGACCGGCGCTGTAGAGTACGGACATATTGGTGCGAAAGATGGTGTCGAGCCGCCACGGGCTGCCCTGCTGGATGGTGACCGGCTCGCCCGTTACCGGGTCGGTGGTGTCACGTGGCCCCCACCATCCCTTGCGCTGCAATTCTGGCTCCAGCTCCTTACGGAACCAGCGGTCTGTCTTCCCCTCATCCAGTGCCTGCTGAAGGCGGATGCGGATATCTTCCAGGATATCAAGGCGGGTCACTTTGGCGACGGTAAAGGCGCGGGCATGGGCATCCTGCCACATCTCCTCCCAGTCCCACGTGAAGCTATACCCTTTGGACTTCAGGTAACTGATAGCCCGTTTGGGGGGCAGCGTCATGCAGTACGCCAGTTCAGCCGTTGTCACGCTCATGCAGACGCCCCCAGACAGTTGCAACAAACATAATCCGTGCCAGCCGTTCCTGCAGGTCTTCAGCGTTCATCTGTGGGTACAACTCGGCCAGTTCGCCCAGCAGCTCAGACGGGTTGACGCCATCTTCAACCCGCTTAAACAGAGGAGCCAGTACGGGTTCCAGCGTGCCATTTAACGTGCCTCCGTTCATCAGAATATCCAGCGCGTCGTCCAGGGCCTGCTGTGCCTGAATATCGGCATCAATGGCCTCGGCAAATGACAGCGGCAGCATGTTCTTCTGGCGTTCTGACGGTGGTGTCTCGTCAATATCGCCGTCCTGCAGCTGGTACTCACGCTTGAAGTATTGCGGGGTGAAGACCACACCGGCGCGGCTGAGTTTCTCGTCGCGGGTTGCCTGGGTATCGTCGACCGTTCCCTGTTCCCACATCTTCCAGACGGGGCTGGCCACATCGCCAAAGTTCATTGATACCGCCATCCTGATAGCCTGATTCACCGCGCTTTCCACGATATCAGCGTCAGCGTCACGGATATCATCGGTGACCTCCAGTCCGGCCTGCGCGGAGGCGCGGTTACTGTTGGCCTCGGTGGTCTGGTTCTGCCCCAGCAGGGCGATGGAGATTTCACTGCGGGCAAGCGTTATCAGGTTCTGATAAATATCGCTGCTGTCGGCCTTGCCTGCTGCCTCCTTGATTTCGATAGAGGAATCGTCAGGGATAGCGGCCACCGCGTCTTCGACCATCGCCTCCATGGAATCCAGCAGCAGGTCAATCTCGCCCTGGGCCGTCCCGCGCGGATGCTTGCCGATGACCCACGGTGAGCCGTACTTCTCGGCAAAACGCACCCAGAATTTCATACCGCCTTTTTTGAATGTTACGGGCCAGAAGCACATCGACAAATCAGGGAAGCCATACGGGTTGTCGTAGGTCGCGTCCTGACGCGGTACCACGAACTTGTTCAGCGGTACCGGCTCGCCTTCCAGCCCGGCGTCCTTGGCGCGAAAGCGCAGCAGGTTGTCATTGTCGAACTGAAACCACTCTGGCGGCTTACCCACAATATCGGCAATGGCCCAGGATTTAACAGAACGCCCCCACATGATCTCACAGGGCTGATACCCGTAAAGAACGGCGTCGGTCATCTCGCCGATGATGCGGGACAAATCCAGATCATCGAGCATATCCCGGATAAAGCTGAATACCCGCGCCGGGGCATGACCGCGCTCAAGACCACGCTCCAGCGACTTGACCGCCGCCTTACGCCTGCGGATGCAGCCGCCGACCAGCGGGTCGGTACGCAGCTCGCGATAGATGCGTATATCCCGGCCCTGAGATTTAAGAATAGGGTCAGGGTTGGGCAGGTACATCCCCAGCCCGAAGAAGTCGATGGAGCGGCTGCGCGAGGCGATCTGCTCCGTCAGCGTTTTATTGGGTTCGGCAAATTTGACGAACTCACTGGGTGAAACCCAGAGTCCACGGGCCATCAGAATCCCTCCAGCATACGGGCAGACTGGCGACGACGGCGCGAACTCGCCTTCACCGGCCCTTTGTTTATTTCACGACTGGCAAAATACGCCAGCGCCACTGCAATAGCTGAGTCACCGTGGCGTTTACCACCGTCAGCCTTCGCGTTTGAGCGCTGCTCCGGCACGCGGGGGACACCATTCACCACCTGAACGGCCCGCAGGTCGTCCAGCGTGTCTTCATCCTTTGGTAAGTCCACCAGGTTACCGTCTTCCAGCGCAGCCTTGACCGGCGGCATATGTTCCCGGTACCAGCCTTCAGTTGGCATCACCTGCTTAACCCTGCTGGAGCCGTAGCGCTGCATGGCGTATTCAGCCAGATAGGCACCGTTACCACGGGCATCAAATGCTGCACCCAGCAGACCGGGCAGGCCGTCCATCAGATACCAGGTGATTTGCTCCTGCTGTTTGAACGGCACGTTGCGCAGCTCCAGTACGAACGGCACACGACGTACCAGGTTCTTCTCCTGCAGCAGGGGATAGTCCACCGACAGGTCACCACTGCGGCCAAAGTCGCGCCCCAGGAAAGAACGTGCGTCAGCCGGGAGCGCCTCCAGCAACGGTTTCAGATGCGTATCAAGCCAGTCCTGCGTCTCGCTCCAGCGGACATCGTCAGGCTTCAGCTCGTAGCCCTCCGGGCAGGTCAGGCGTAACACCTGTGTGCCAGCCGACATACGGGACTCAATCAGTGCGCGGGACAGCCAGGCTCCGCCACCGTTGGCCGGAACACAGTCAAGCTCCTCGGATGCACCGGCACCGTAGAATTTGTACACCGAGGCCATCCATGCCAGTTCTGCATCCGTTGACCATTCCCTTCCTGTGCGCAGGCAGACACGATGGAATAACCCCTCAGCGACGGCTTCTTTGAACGTGACGCGATGTACGCTGCCCCCCTGACGCCCGGCTCGTATGTCAGTGATCGTGATATTGAATTCATTATCATCACCATCATGGGTGGAGATAACCCGAACCTTACCGCCCCAGATAAGCATGGCCATCGCCGCTTTCAGCAGCTCTTTCAGGTTTTCATGGAACGCGGCCTCATCAATAACAATAACGCCCTGACGGCCACGAAGGTTAGAAGGTCGACTGGAGAGCGCAACGACACGAAGACCCGAGTCGGGAAACTTAATGGTGTAGGTCTTGATGTGCTTGTCTTCTTCGTCCTCTTCCCAGAATCCCTCTTCAATTTCGCTGGCCGCATAGTTGAACACCCGTGCCCACATGGCACACGCCTGGATATATTCGATGGTCATATCCTGGTTGTAGCCGATGTAATACACATTCATCCCGCCAGCAGCGATGGAGGATGCAGCAGTCAGCACATTATCGGACGCCTCTGCCCAGGTGATGCCGGTACGGCGACTCTTCTCCATGAACTTGACCGGGGATGGATCAGCAGCCCAGCGTTGCTGATAAGGCAGCAGAACGGGAGGCGCTTCATTAGCGGAGGTATCCGGTATTACCGGTGCAAGCTGGTTCATGTGGCAATCCCCAGAATTTCACGGCGCAGCGCCTGTACTGCCTCGGCTGAAAGGCCGCCCTTGCGGGCAATTTTCTCGGCGTTGCTGGCCGCCTGCTGTGCTCTGGCGCGGACTTCGGTCTGGAACTTTTTGAGGTTGACGGACGCGCGGGATAGCGTGGCCACGTTCTTTGCAACCTTTGACAGCAGCGCCACGCGCTCTTTAGGATCGACTTCGCCTTCTTCCGATTCCTGCAGCTGGACGATGCTCTCGAACAGCTCGGTCTGAATCAGGGCGATCACCGCCTCCGAACGTGCATCCTGATCGTCAGCCGCACCTTCGGTCAGCATGCGGGCCGCTTCGGTGGCTGCACGGATAGCGCCATAGCGGCGCTCAATCTTCTGGCCATATCGATGGATAGCCGATTTGCTGATGACGTAACCCTGCTCACGCAGCAGGGACTCCAGCTCGTTATACCCGCTGAAGCCGGATTCAGTCAGCGCCCGCTCAAGCCAGCGACGCACGTCTTCCGGCAGCTTTTCTATCGTGCTGCGTCTGGCCATCATTCACTCCAGTACTTTTCCGGGCGGGCGATGCCGGGGCCGCATTCCACGGTGTACTCAACCAGATCGACACCGAGGCGGGTCAGGTCGGCAAACCAGTCGCCGGAGGGTTTTTTCTCCAGATCAACCATTTTGCGATCAGCCAGATAATCCAGCTCACGGCGCAGTTCCAGCGGTGTGGTGTCCGGGTAGATGGCGCGGGACACGTCCAGCAGCAGCGTCTCGCTGGCGGTGTACGGGCGGGTTTTGTTCAGAGCAACCAGCAGACTCCAGCGCAGGGACTCCCGGCGCACGCGGGCGATATCAACCATTACGACCTCCTGTATGGCGGTACTGCTGTACCAGTTCCAGTTTGTTGTAGAGCGCGTCCAGCTTGGCCTCGATGACCGTCTGGCCCCGGATGTAATCCTCGCGGCGGACGTAGTTCAGCGGTAAATCCGCCTTAAACCGCATAAATTCTTTTTCCAGCTCGCCCCAGTTGGAGGCGGACTGTTGTAACGACTGCTCAAGGGAGGCGAACCGCGCCGCCTGACGCTCTTCCGCTTTACTGAACAGCCACTTGGCCATACCGCCGACAAAGCTCATGAAGGTGATGAGGAAACCCACCACCGTCCAGAATTCAACCTGCAACGTCATTTCTGTAATCCTTCCCGTTCGTCCAGCAGACTGTTTATCTGGCTGCGCCAGCTGCGGCACTGCTTCGCGTTGTCGATGATGTTGGCGAGGACGTCACGCTGAGAGACGCCTGAGTCGCGTAGCCAGGCGTCAGCGGTTTCAGGTTGCCCGGACGCTGCGCCAGTGCCGGTGCCAGCGGCGGCAGTTGCGTCTGAATGACCGGTGTCGACGGATGCGTTGTCATATCCGAGCGCGGCGTTGTACTGGCGCACGAAACCGCGAGTAAACACGCACTCAATGGGATGGCTCTTACCTTTTTCATCAATCCAGCGCTGTGTGACATCGTTAATTTGCCCCTGTAGTTGTTTGTTCTGGCTCTCCAGTTGAGCAATCTGCTCAAGGTAACTGGCTTCAGCCTGCTGCCCGGCGGCTACCTGCTCCTGATACCGTTTTGCCCATGCTCGCAACGCAGCGTTCTCAAGCGTTGCCTGCTCCGTTTTGTATGTGTCGAATGCTGACTGCAACTCACTGATCGCCTTATCGCCGTCGCGCGTGGCGTTTTCATGCCCGCTTTTGTAGCCCAGGTAATAAAGTCCAATCAGAAAAGCATTTATGAGCACTGCCAGCAGCAGACTGCGCCACGGCAGATTTTTTAGCAGGTTAGTCCACACAGCTGCCGCCCCCCCATGTCAGATAACGGGGGGCCAGTTCGTGCAGGATGCGCTGCGGATAATGACGGTTCTCCCGCCAGTTGGCAGTGCTGCGTCCGGCATTCACCGTGGCGACATGACCAAACCAGCGGGTGCTGTCCAGCCCCTGCTGCGAGGCCAGCCTCTTGTCCCGCTGTACCCAGCCCAGACCGCCGTTATAGCCCGACAACGTCATGGCCATACGCTCGCAGCCGTTGGCGGCGCTGACGCGCTGCCACAGCCAGCGGTCATAACTGACCAGCGCCCGGATGGCCCATGCCGGATTAAACGGCTCACGGCTGTTAAGCCCCGGCATCAGCTGGCTTATCCAGTCGGCGGTGGCGGGCATAAACTGGGCCAGCCCCTGAGCGCCAACCGGCGAGACCGCATCAGGTCGCCAGCCGCTCTCCTGATGCAGCTGCGCGGCGAAGTCGGCCACCGGCGCAGCCATTCCCCATTCAAGCCGGGCATTACGGATCACATCGTCGCGATACTGCAGCGCGGCCTGCGGTGGCTGGGCTGCGCGGGCCTGACTGAAGAAGCCGCCACACCAGAGCAACCAGGCAATCACCAGGTTGCCAGCGAGCGGCCACCAGAAGCTGTATTTATCGTTGCGTGGCTCGCCATGCTTGATGGCGGTTACGCCCAGACCAAAGGCCAGCAGGATGATGAGGGTGATTTGAGGCCAGTTCATGATTACAGCCCCATCGCTACGGCCAGACAGACTGCGGCAACAATCAGCGCACGGCGGATTAGCGCAGCGGAAAAGACCAGGTGAAGGCCAGTCTGGACGGGGAAGCGGCCATCAGCCATCAGCCTGTCATCGTGCTTCAGGTACTGACCGGGACGGGCTTTGGGGAAAAGCGAACGATCAAGCCAGTAGCCCAATACTGCCGCCAGCGTGATGAGTGACAGCTTGTAGACAACCACCGGCAGTTGCTGGGGCGATACAAGACCGATGGTGCCGAGCAGCAGCACTGAGGTCAGCAGCCAGCCGCTGAGACGTGGCTTTTTGACAGGGGGAATGATTTTTTTCAGGTTTTTCATGGGTGTCTCCTTGTTGTGTGGGAGACAGCATCACAAATGTGGCGGGATACGGATTTTAAAGCGCGTTATAAGTGTTCGCAGAGGGAAGCGGCCAGAATGGTGGCACACAAAACACAGGGGAGGCAAGCACGATGAATAAGACAGCGGCGACCGAACGTAAATCCGGCTATCTATTTGGGATCAGGATGGGGGAGAAAAACAAGATCTATACACTGAGCGTGGATGCCAGTTGCTTATCAGAAGCTATCTCGGAGTTAAAAGCCGCGCTGGCGGCTATAGAAGAAGGCCGAAGCCAATTCGCCAGCGGCGATAATAACATCATGATGATCGGCAATGTGGCAGCAACATTGCGCACTAAGCCGGTGACGGCTCCATCGGTTCCGGCACACGATGACCAAACACGACAGGTAGCGGAATCAGCAGTTCCCAGAACGGTTTTTCCTCTTCCTTACCTTTCTTAACGGGGGCTGGCTCCCCAGACCAGTAAAGGTGTGCCCGGTGGTAAAGCTCCAGCACCGGGCAATTACCATTTAGCAGATTCATATCACCACGGTGAACTGGCTCCCAGCTAAGAACCTCATATATTGGTGCTGTTAGTATGTTCTCATCACCACGCTCTTTGGCCAGTAGCGCTCTGAACTGCTTCACTTCATTCAACTGCTCACAGGCAAACAGAGACTGGTAGCGGGACGGCTTTTCAGGAAAGTGGCTGCGGCGAACCAGTTCGAATACCAGCCCAATCAACAGAGCTTTACCTTCGCCGTTATCGTCACCACCATCCATTATAGGCCCCGGATTATAGAGATAGTTTCGACCATGATTTGACAAACCATCCGGGTACATCTGATTAAGGAAATCAGCTAATTCAGGATGTTCAGGCGGGTAGTGCCCTAAAGACACGCGACATAATGGATACAAACTATTTGCAGAATCGAGCGTGTAATACTTTTCCAACGGAAGGTACATCCTTATCAAATCAGCTAAATGACGTGCTCTTATGCCACCATCCAGTAAACCGCATTAATAGCCGCCGAACATCCCAAAACCGCATCCTGACAGTGAAAGAACGACCAGCCCGGTGCTCGAACACCGGACTGGTCATCAACCCACAGATATGCGCTGTGAGCCGACCAGGGTTCAGTCAGTCTCGCGAGACCAGACTAGCCTGCCATATTTTCACTGATTGCAAAAGGCTTACGGATAATGAAAGAACAATCTTTACCCATCGTTCCATGGATTGGCGGCAAACGTCGTCTGGCTAAGCATATTCTGCCGCTGTTCCCGGCCCACACCTGCTATGTGGAGCCGTTCTGCGGGGCAGCTGCGCTCTATTTTCTCAAGACTCCCAGCAAGATCGAAGTCATTAACGATATCAACGGGGAACTGGTGAACCTCTATCGGGTGGTCAAGCATCATCTGGAAGAATTTGTCCGCCAGTTCAAATGGGCGCTGGTCAGCCGTCAGATTTACAAATGGTTGAAGGATACGCCGGAAGAAACGCTCACCGACATTCAGCGTGCGGCTAGGTTCTACTACCTGCAGAAACAAGCATTTGGAGGCAAGGTCGCGGATCACACATTCGGTACCTCTACAACCAGTGCGCCGCGCTTCAATTTGCTGCGTATTGAGGAAGAACTGTCGATGGCACACTTGCGCCTGTCGAGAACGCTGATAGAGCATCTGGACTGGCACCAGTGCATAGAACGATATGATCGCCCGCATACGCTATTCTACTGTGACCCACCGTACTGGGGAACGGAAGGCTACGGTGTGGAGTTCGGGCTGGAAAACTATGATCACATGGCAGATTTAGCGCGAAGGATCAAAGGGAAGATGATTATATCAGTGAACGATATCCCAGAAATGCGGCAGGCATTCAACGGTCTGAACATGCAGTCGGTTGATATCAGTTACAACCTTAAGGTAGCTGGCAAACCCAGCCCGAAGAAAGAGCTGGTAATTTGTAATTTTTGAAAGAGGTAGTTAAAGGTGGTGGTGGTGCATCTGCAGCACCACCTAAACATTTAATCCTGCCTTGGACAAGTCCAATAATCATTATCTGGCTCTGGTGAATAAGCTTTCAAACAGCCTGCACGCGGGGTCTTACCATCATCTGTCATAGGAACTTTTTCCTTATCAAGTTTCACGGTCAGGTCACCACCGGGAACATCCGTTTTATCGAAAAAAACAGCCTGACATGCTGATTTAGATATTTTCACTTCGTGGGCATTATTTGATATGAACAAATAACAATTATGACCAGAGGCTATGTAGTCACTTGGAATATTATTTTCGTCTTTAATATGAAACTGCACCGTTGTCACCGGGCGTTCGCTATCCTCGGATACTTCGATTTTTTCAAAACTGTCCGCGTACTTATCCAAGCCGGGGAGTTGTTGGCGAATAAAAGGTAATTCGCGATTTACAACCGGATTATCTGTTTCAACGCTAAAAACCGCGTGCTCCTTAGCTGTGGTTGACGTATCAGCAGGTTCGGTATTATCTCCACACCCAGATAAAACAAATATCAACGGTAAAAATAATTTGCGCATAGTCATGTCCTTATACCTCTAATGTTCTTAATAGGAACAGATTAACCCGTATTTTTTAATCTCTCGAACGCTGCGGACAGCTCCTTAAGCTGTTTTTCCATATCAATCATTCGCTGTTTTTCCTCAGCGCCTCGCAGCAACTCTTTTCGCACCTCTGGCTCCAGTTGGTTGAGCAGCTCCAATAACTTCAGATCAGACTGGTTGAAATGCTGCTCCTGATTAGCTGGCTGTGCTTTCTCTACCCCAACAGCTTCCCCTTTACCAGTAAGTAGCCAATCTATTGATATGTTCAAATGGGTGCTTAGCGCAACAAGAGCCTCTGCATTAGGTTCTCTTTCTCCACGCAGATAGTTTTGAAGTGAGCGATACGGAATTTTTGACAAGTCTGACAATGCCTTTATTGTCAAACCCTTAGCATCCATCGCTTCGCGCAATCTCTCTTTTATACTCATTTGAACATATCTCAATTTGACATACCCGTTTGGGTGCGTACAATAGACCCAATAGAGTACATCATAACCCAACAGGAACACGGTGCATATGAACAAACAACAAGTTCGGGCACGGCTGGTTGAAAGAGGCAGTAGCTTGCGCCAGTTCGCGCTTAACGCGGGCTATGAGCCACGAACAGTCACCCAGGCTGTCAGCCGCTGGGCAGGCAAAAGCGAACTTCCACGCGGTCGTTTGACTTATAGGATTTTACGAGACCTTTCGGTCGCAATAGGCAAAGAAGTTACCCCCGGCATCCTCAAGGAGGCGTCATGAGTAAACCAAATACATCAAGCTCAGGTACCCGTATTTTGCGTGTCCTTAAGGCTTTACGCGGTCACGCTCTGAACGGTGTTTCTAACGGTGAACTGGCATCGGCTCTGGGCGAGTCACCGGTGAATATCAATCGTGCGCTCAATACCCTTATCGAAGAAGGACTGGCCCTGAAACTGGATAACGGACGTTTTGCTCCTGGAGTCCAGCTCTTACAAATCGCCATGGCGCACAGTACCGAAATGGCGCGGGCACAGGATCGTATTAATGAAATCAACCAGCGCGTTATGGCTGGCAGTCGCTAAGGAGTTGAAATGGGACGCACAAAATCACAACCAGCTGAACTAATGGAAGACGCACCGCTGAGTGATGGCCTCAACGTTAGTCTTAATGCCATGACCGAACATCGCCTCGAAATCATGCAGCAGTTTGGTGATGGCCTGCCATATGAACGTGACCGCATCGTTCACGAGACACGCTTCTACATGGCTCAGAGTGCTGAAGCCATGCTGGAGGCTGGTAAGCGGCTGATTATCCTTAAAGAGAATGAGCCACATGGCGAGTTTGTTGAGATTGTCAGGGCGCATCTCGGCATTGAACCTCGCATTGCGCAAAAAATGGCGCAGGCCGCACTCAAATTTCTATCTCCAGAACTAGAGTCAAAAGCGAAAACGTTTTCGCTTTTAGGGCGCTCAAAGTTATACGAACTAATGCTGGAAGATGATGAAGAACTGGCTCAATTAGCAGATGGCGGCACAGTGGCAGGCCTGACGCTAGATGATGTTGATCGCATGTCGGTACGTGAGTTGCGCCAGTCTCTTCGCGAAGCCCGTGAAACCAACGCAGCACAACAGCGCGTGCTGGCCGACAAAAACGAAAAAATCGACTCGCTTTCCACAAAACTGGAGAAGAAATCCCGTATCCAGCCACCTAAGCCTGACGAAGAAGTGAAGAAGTTACGCGCGGAAGTGACGGCGTTAGCGGTTGAGGCGGAATCTGCCATCGCGGTTCGACTGTCCAGCGCCTTTGAGACCCTGTGCGCATACTGCGCTGAAAACATGATTGATACCCCCAGAGACTTTATGGCCGGTCTGGTCTGCCAGCTGGAAAGCACCGCGCGTAGCCTGCGCTCCACATTTGACCTGCCGGATGAGCCGACAGGTAACGCCGCCCCTTCATGGCTGACTGACCCGACGCCACAGATTAACGGGCAGGAGGCATAACCGATGAGTGCCGCCCTGACTGAACGACTGGTTTATGTTGCCCGTGCGGCACGTGACGCGGGGCATGGTAAGCGCGGTGCGATATACGACGCAGCCTGCGCTGAACTGGGCATGTCCCGCGCCACCCTGCTGCGCAAGCTGAAGGAGGTATCAGTGACTGACAAACGCAAAAAACGCGCCGATGCCGGGCGCAGCGCCCTGAGCCCCGACGAAGCCGCGCTGATATCCGCCACGCTACGCGAGGCCACCCGTAAGAACGGTAAGCGCCTGTATTCCATCGCGGATGCAGTGGAGACCCTGCGCTCAAACGGCTTTATCACTGCTGGCAGAATGGACGAGGCCACAGGCGAGTTTTTCCCGCTGTCCGAGGACACCATCAGCCGCGCCCTGCGGAACTATGGCCTGCACCCGGAACAGCTTGACGCACCGGCTCCGTCATCCGAGATGGCCAGCCTGCATCCCAATCACGTCTGGGAGATTGATGCCTCACTTTGTACGCTTTACTACCTGAGCAACGGGCATAAAGGGCTGCAGGTGATGGACAGCGCGAAGTTCTACAAGAACAAGCCTGCCAACATCGCCCGCATCGCCAGTGACCGCGTATGGAGTTATGAGATTACCGACCATACCAGCGGCTGGATTTACGTTGAGTACGTGATGGGCGCGGAGTCGGGTGAAAACCTTTGCTCTGTGCTTATCAACGCCATGCAGGAGCGCGGCGGCGCAGACGTACTGCACGGTGTGCCGAAAATACTCTATCTCGACCCCGGCTCGGCGAACACCGCTGGCATGACGAAAAACATGTGCCGCTCGCTTGGCATCGACCTGATAGCGCACAAGCCGCATAACGCACGCGCTACCGGGCAGGTGGAAAAGGCCCGTGACATTATCGAACGCAAGCTGGAGCCGGGTCTCAAGTTCCAGCCGGTTCACAGCCTGGAAGAACTGAACGCGCTGGCGGTGAAATGGCGCAGCCACTTTAACGCCACAGCAGTCCACAGCCGCCACGGTAAAACCCGCACGGATATCTGGCTGAAAATCACCGCAGAGCAGCTGAAGAAAGCGCCATCCGTTGAGGTATGCCGCGAACTGGCGGTGGCCGCGCCGGAAAGCCGCAAGGTCACATCAAAACTGCGTGTGCCGTTCCGGGGCACTGAGTTTGACGTATCAACGGTACCGGGCGTACTGGTTGGCGAAAAACTGATGATTACCCGTAACCCATGGCGCAGCGATGTGGCGCAGGTGGTACTGACCGGCGAGGACGGTCACGAGACGTTCTTCCTGGTTGAGGAGGTCAGAAAAAACGAGTTCGGCTTTGCCGAGAGCGCGGCGGTATTTGGCGAAAACTACAAAGCCCTGCCGGAGACCCCGGCGCAGACGGCAGCAAAAGAAATCGAAGAGCTGGTCACCGGCACGGATAACGCCGCCGATGCAGCTGCTGCACGCAAGGCGAAGGCGCTGCCGTTCGGCGGGCGACTTGACCCGTACAAACATATCGACGACACCACGCTTCCGGCCTATATGCCGAAGCGCGGTCAGGCTTCAGACGTGCGCGGGCCGCGTATTGAGCAGCGTCCGCTGACCCATGTGGAGGCCGCGAAAGCCCTGCGCGAGAAGTTCAGCGCTAACGGCCATACCTGGACGCCGGAACATTACCGCCAGTTAACGGCACAGTACCCGGACGGTGTACCTGAAACTGCGCTGGATGAAGTGATGGTCACCCTGACCACTCCTGCCCGTAGCAGCGTTATCAGCATCGTTAACGGTAACTGAGGAGGAAGGCATGCTGGTACTGAAGCAACAACTGAAAGAGGCCCGCATCCCGCAGGCGGTGGTGGCAAGAGCCGTCGCCGTCTCTGAGGCCACCCTGGCCCAGATTGTGAACCATAACGAATGGCCCCGAACCAGCCCGGAGGAGGTGCGCCAGCGTCTGGCGTCGTTTCTGGCAAGTAAGGGGATTGATACAGCGAAGAGTTTTGATGCTGCACAGGGCGCTGCCACGCCCCGTACAGCGGGTACTACCAACCTCAGTGAGGAAGAGAACATGTTACTTAAAAAGCAGGTGTTATTTCCAGCAACCAAAAAAGCGTTTGGCCTGTTCCGAGACCCGTTCGCCGATGAATCCATGCAGGGCGCGGACGATGTGTTCACCACGCCGGATATCCGCTACGTGCGTGAGGCGCTGTTCCAGACCGCCCGCCACGGTGGCTTTCTGGCGGTTATCGGTGAGTCCGGTGCGGGTAAATCCACGCTGCGCCGCGACCTGATTGAACGCGTCAACCGCGAGAATGCGCCGGTGATTGTTATTGAGCCATACATCATCGCCATGGAAGACAACGACGTAAAGGGCAAAACCCTGAAGGCGGCAGCTATCGCCGAGGCCATCATCAGCACCATCGCGCCACTGGAGAGCATCAAGCGCAGCCAGGATGCCCGCTTCCGCCAGTTGCACCGCGTCCTGAAGGACAGCAGCCAGGCGGGCTTCAGCCACGTTCTGGTGATTGAGGAAGCCCACAGTCTGCCCATTCCGACCCTGAAGCACCTCAAACGCTTCTTTGAGCTGGAATCGGGCTTCAAAAAACTGCTGTCCATCGTGCTGATTGGCCAGCCTGAGCTGGCGGACAAACTGTCCGAACGCAACATGGAAGTCCGTGAGGTCGTCCAGCGCTGCGAGGTGGTTGAACTACTGCCGCTGGACAACAGCCTGGAAGAGTTTCTGGCGTTCAAACTGCAACGCGCCGGTAAGCAGCTGGCCGACATCATGGACGCCAGCGCAGTGGAAGCCATCCGCGCCCGCCTGAGCAATCTGGGCAGTAACCGTAAAAGCATGGTCAGCCTGCTGTATCCGCTGGCCGTCAGTAACCTGGTGATAGCAGCCATGAATCTGGCCGCTGAAATCGGGGTTCCGCAGGTCAACGCCGACGTCGTCAAGGGGGTTTAATCATGAAATCCATCGCCGATATCAATCAACAGATGAGTAAGGTGCAGTCCGCCATTATGGCGCTCAACGCCATGAACACTACCGTGCAGAGCGTCATGATTGCGGGTAGTAAGCCGGTTATCCGTATCGCCCGCAACAGGCACTGTGCCCGCCTGCTGGAGCAGGGCAAAGCGAGTTATACCCATGTTGGCCATGACGGCTCAGGGCGCTTTCGTCAGGGCGTCTTTGAGTTGCATGGCTGCCGTATTACCTGGTCAGAGTCATTACATTAACCATAAGGTGAACAGAGATGAGCGAAGTAAATAAAGAAGACTACATGAAAGACCGCAAGGGGCGTCTGGTGCCGGTTGACCAGGTTTCTGACTATGACCTCGCGATGGATTCTTTCGTTAAAGAACAGGTTGCCGCCGCGAAAGTTAAACGCAATGAACTCAGCGACTTCAAGCGTCGTGCCTTTGACGAGTGCTATGCCTGGCTTGACCTTGTGGCCGAGAAGTACGGCAGAACGCGTGGCGGTGCCAAAGGCAACGTGACCTTCAGCAGCTTCGACGGTGCTCAGCAGATCACCATCCGCGTGCAGGAAACCCTGACCTTCGGGCCAGAGCTGCAGATTGCCAAAAACCTGATAGACGAGTGCGTCACCGAGTGGTCGGAAGGCGCGAACGCCAACCTGCGGGCCATCATCAGCGATGCTTTCCAGGTGGACAAAGAGGGCCAGCTTAATACCGGACGTATTCTTTCCCTGCGCCGCGTCAAGATTCAGGACGAGCGCTGGAACCGTGCTATGGAGGCCATATCGGAATCACTGCAAGTGGCAATGTCCAAAACCTATATTAATTTCCGGGAGAAAGATAAACACGGGAAGCTAATTAATATCCCGTTAGATATCGCTGCCATTTAATTTTAATTCAATTTCTTTTTATTTCGGCGTCAGCGCTGTGGGTTTCTGCACGCCGAAAACAGCATTAAGGAATAAAACATGTCCATCAAATGTACCAACTGCCAGAAAGGTATCACCACCCTGAAGTTCAGCGACGCCAGCGTCATTACCTCCGGTAAGTACCGTGTGCCAGCCGTCCTCATCACGCTGGTATGCCCTCACTGCAGCCAGCATTACTACGTGGAAGTCCCTGCCATGGAGTTCATCCCCTGCGAGGCGAAAAAATGAAAGGCATGAAATTATATAACCGCTCCACTATTTATAGCCTGGCCCTGAAAACCTTCGGCCCTGAAGCACAGGCGCTGAAGCTGATGGAAGAAGCCGCCGAACTGGCCGCTGCTGCCGCCCGCAACATGAATGGCCTGGGCAGTGAAGTTGACCTGGCTGGCGAACTGGCCGACGTTGAAATCATGATTGAACAGTTCCGCCTCAACGGGATGGGCCTGATGATTGACTATCATAAGCAGCAAAAGCTGGAACGCCTCGCCGAACGTCTGGGGGTGACTTATGCCACAGAATAATAAGCTAACTGAAGAACGTCTGCTCTTTATCTATCAAAGCCTGAAGCGCTGGGCCGATCATGATGCCGTATTAAACAGCTATATCAGCGGTCAAAAGATAGACCCAATATTTCATGACTGCGTTGTAGCACTGGCTGAGTTGTTAGATCACCGCAAATCAGGTACGTCTGAACCTGTTTCATTCGATGCGCTCAACGCAGCAGTAGCAGAGGTTACTGGCGGCAACCAGCACGCCTGGAATGGTAATATTTACAAGGGCCATCAGGAAGTTCCATTTATCAATTACAACTCACTATCGCGCATTGTTGAGAAATTCAGGGCTGCACAGCCGCCAGTGCCGGAAGAGATTATGCCAGACCACGATAACACCTATGACTATGTAAACGGCTGGAACAACTGTCGTGCTGCAATGCTTCGTCACCAGCCAGTGAACGAACAGGAACAGTGGAAGCTGGGGGCTAAATGATGAAGTTCTTACGCAAGAAGAAAGCATCAAAACCATGCCGTACTACTGCTAAATATCTTTTTGCTCGCGCCTTTTTTAAGAACGTAAGGCCTGGGATTCAAATTGGTGTTATTGCAGGACGCGAGCAAGTTAAAAATTACATGTCAGGTGCATGGTGGAATAACAACCCGATTATTACGGCCCGTAATATTCATATCAACTGGGGCGGGATTCATTATGATCGCTGAAACTATTGTTTGTGCCCTGTTCTGGTATGGTTTTGTGGGCTGGTGTACTGCTGAATTGCACCGGCGCTCTGGGTTTTATTCACGTTACACCGGAGCCAGTCATTGGATCAGTTGGGCCGTTATGTTCCTGTGCTGGCCTGTAGCGCTTCCTTTATATGTCGATTATATCGGTGGCGCAGGTAAAAGGAGCGACGATGATGACTAAGCAGCGTCTTATTCAACTCATCCATATTGCCCGCAATGACCTCCAGATGGATGAGGACACCTACCGCCAGATGCTACAGGGGCTGACCGGCAAAGCCTCAACCAAAGGGATGGATACCCCACAGCTAAACCGCGTGCTGGAATCCATGAAAAATAAAGGCTTTCGCATTAAGCCTGCCGGGAAAGCCAAGTCCGGCTTACCGCTGGATAGTCATCCGCAGTCAAAGAAAATCCGTGCGCTATGGCTTGAAATGGCTGCCGCAGGCATCGTCCGAGACAGTTCAGAGCAGGCGCTGGCGCTGTGGGTTAAACGGGAAACAGGCATCAGCGCGTTACGCTGGCTCAGCAATGAGCAGGCAAGTAGCGTGATTGAGAAACTGAAGAAGTGGCAGCGCAGAGCTGCGGGAGTGAAGCAATGAGCGACCTGAATCAGTTTCGTAGTAAAGGGCCGGAACTGTTGGTAGAACTGGCACAGCATACCTCTGAGACCGTCCGCGAGATTATTGATATCGAACCCGCAGTTGCCGACCAGATTGGTCAGGCCGTCGCGAACCGCATGATGCAGGTCTGGGGTGGGCAAAACGTCTATTTTCCGATGGGCATGGTCTGGAAGGTCAGTCAGCGCGACCGGGAAATCTTCCTGGAGTTTGACGGACGCAACCATCACGAACTGGCCCGCAAATTCGGTGTTTCACTACAGTGGGTTTACAGCGTGGTGAAGCGGGTCAGAAAAGAAGAATTGGATCGGATGCAGGGCAAACTGTTTGATGGTGACTCTGATTCAGAGAAGGTGGAAAATAGCTAAGCTATTTATAGGAGGACAGATGGCCAGACCAAGCAATATTGATAAACTGCCAGAGGATGTTCGTGCCGAGCTTCATAGCGAATTATCGCGCACAAACTTCACCGGTTATGAATGGCTCTCGCTCTGGTTAGCCGATAAAGGTTACAGCGTATCGAAGTCAGCCATTCAGCGTTATGCTGTCGCGAATAAAAATGAAATTCTGGGCCTACAGCAAGAGAGTCGATTCCATCAGGCACAGCTTCGACTTAATGCGCTTGGTGTAGCGGCAACAATTTCACCAGGAAAAGACCTTGGAAGTTTGAAGAATGATGCAGATGCACTACTAAAATGGGCGTTGTTTGGTTACTGAATGAGTGGGGGGCATCGTCCCCCTTAATTTTCATATACTGTAAATGAATTACATAACCTTTTGTTTGTTTCTTCCCATCACGTACCATAAAGTCCCATTTATCTTACGGTACCCCCTATATTTATCTCACGTCTAATCATCGTACTCAACCCATCCTTGCGGTATCGGGTGCTCAGCGGGCCATTGTTCTTCTCCAAAGCAGGACATTGCCGCCTGTGTAAGCGGCCAGACGGCGAAATGCTTCACGCCTTTCAACTGGCCCACTTCTGCGAGCAGATAATCACTGTTCCCCTCCATCGGCTTAAGCGGAAGGCCGAGTGTATGGATATAAAACGCGGCGCTGGACGCTGTATCCCGTGAAATGGGCCCGAACCCAGCGACAAATAAAACATCAATTCCCGGTAAAGCTTGCGGCATATCCCCTCCTGTATGACGTAACACTTACGCTGAATTTATCTTACGACCAGTTGAAATACGAGTCTCAATTCTGGCATCGCTTTCACCGTGTCCGCACGTTCTCGACGGGTTTAAACTTCAACGCGATAACGATCAGCAGCACCACTCCCGCACTCATCACCAGCCAGGCGCTGGTCAATGAAACCGCACTGTCGCGAACAATCCCCGCGATTAACGGCATCAGCGCGGCAATCATATATCCGCCCCCCTGAACTCTGGAGAGTAACTTCCCGGCCTCAGCGGGCGTGCGGGCGTGATCGAACGTGACGATGAGCGACAGTGGGAAAAGGGCGCCGATCCCTGTGCCAAGCAGCAATGTGGATACTACCGGCGTTGTACCCGGTGCAAAGACCAGACACAGTAATCCTGCCAGCAGTAGCGAGAGCACAGCGATCAGCGGCACACGGCGGTCAGGGCATTTACCAATCAGCGCGGAGACGGCAAACCCGGCGACCACTTCGGTCAATGTCAGCCAGGCCAGCATATAGCCACTGCTGCGTGCGGACCATCCCGCCTGGATATAGAGTGGGGGCAACCAGGCTAAAACCAGCGTGTAGGCGCCAGTTCCCACACCGAAAAAGAGCAACAGTAGTCCTGTCCGGGAGGAGGAGAGCGTCACGGTTTCGTGTCCCGTTTTTTCTTGCTGAGGGCGCTTAATGAGGGCCAGCCACAGCATCAGGGCAAGCAGCGCTAATACGCCTGCCATCGCCAGCGCGGGCTTCAGCGTGAGCCATGAAAACAACGGCTCGGCACTGGCGGCGGCTAATGCCGCGCCGGCCATAATGCCCGTGCTGAAGAGCGACATCACCGTGCTGGCCGTTTGCGTATAGTCCTTTTTTATCAGGGCAGGCATTAACGCCTGGATCACGCCTATGCTGGCCCCACCCAGTAACGCAGTACCCATAAGGCTCGCCAGTGTGGCACTAAAACCTCGTAATAAACAGGCCGCAAGCAGGATGAAGAGTCCGAACGCGATCCCCCGGACGGCGCCGATCCTGGCTAAAAGCCAGGGGCCGCATAAGGCGGCCAGGCCCATCATCGCGACCGGCAGGGTGGTCAGCAGGCTGAATTCCGTGGCCGACAGCCCAACTTCATGCTGCAGCACGGAGAACAAGGGGCCGACAGAAGCCAGGACAGGGCGCAGGTTCAACCCGACGATAAAAGCAATAACGGCGAAGAGTAAAGGTGACGTACGTTTCAACGTGGAATCCTTTTCGATTGTGTACGGCCAGGGCAAAATGCCACAAGCATTTATCTTAACGTTAAGATAAAATCCTTTTTTGTGTAAGATGTAGCGCACAACACGATAAATACCCACTCAACACGGGGGGAAAATGAAAGACCATGTAGATTTTGTTGTCGACCAGTGGCGTCGTGCCATGCCTGAGCTGGACGTCTCGTCGATGAAAATTTTTGGACGAATGCTCAGGCTGATAAAGCATCTGGCAAAAGCGCGCGCGCAGGCCATGGCGCAGTTTGGTTTTCGCGAGGGGGAGTTTGACGTCCTCGCCACGCTGCGTCGCGCCGGTGAGCCTTACTGCCTTTCGCCCACGCAGCTGTACAAAGCGTTGCTGATTACGTCCGGGGCGATGACGAACCGGCTCAGCCATCTTGAACAGCAGGGGCTTATCAGGCGAATCGCCGACCCGAAGGATAAGCGCAGCACGCTCGTGAGCCTGACGTCCAGCGGGAAGGATCATATTGAACAGGCGTTGCTCGTTCACACGGAAACGCAAAATGCAGTATTGAGACATTTATCTGGTATGCAACATGCGCAGCTTGAATCCCTGCTCAGGGAATTACTGCTGACGTTTCCGACTGAGGAACGGGGTGAATAGTCCCCGGGTGCCGATAAAAAAGCTACATGATTCAACCTCATCGAAAGGTAAAATATGTCATTACCGCCACTGTACGCGCTACGCGCGTTTGAAGTCGCCGCGCGGCTGAACTCCTTCAGCAAAGCCGCTGAAACCCTGAATATTACGCCGGGAGCGGTCAGCAGGCATGTCAGGACGCTTGAATTGTGGTTTGACTGCGAGCTTTTCAAACGGCAGGGGCCGAGAGTGGAGGTCAATGAAGCCGGACGTATTCTGGCCGGACAGCTTGGCGAAAGCTTCTCGAATATGGAGTGGGCATGCCGGGCATTCAAAAGTGAAAATCACCTTCTGCGCCTTAAAGCTCCCAGCCCCCTTACGATGAGATGGCTCCTGAATGTGCTTAAATCTTTCCGCGAAAACCATGCGAAGCCTAAAATCGAAATCGCCAGCGTCTGGATGGACTTCGATACCGTTGACTTCAGCCGTGAGCCATACGATTGCGCGATCCTCCTCGGTAATGGCTATTTCGGCGAGTCAACAGAAAGCCGGTTGCTCTTCAGTGAATGGCTCATTCCGGTTTGTCCCCCGTCTTTGCTTGAATCTGCCCGGCACCAGCTTGCTCAGTGCGATCTTATTCATCCCTCACCGGACAGACGGGACTGGAAACGCTGGTTGAAAAGGACAGGGTTATTCCCCGGGCTCGACATGAGCGGCGGGCTTGTGTTCGACACCCTGGAGCAGGGCAGCCTTGCGGCCATGCACGGTCACGGTGTGGCGATGGCTGACCTTCGACTCACGCTGGACGCGCTAAAAAGTGGCCTGCTCGCACTGCCCTTCAGGGAAGCGATAGCAACCGGGGATGGCTACTATCTTGTCTGGCCGAAAAATTCGCTCAGAAGACAGAGTATTGAACGTTTGCTGGCGTGGCTTAACCTTAACGCGCCTGTGGTGCCTTCTTTGAATATCGTCTGTCTTGATTACGATGATAATCAGGTTTAATAAATAGCGGAATATTAATTGTGGGATATTCCGCATCCTGAACGTATTTATGCGTAGGGAATATTCGCCATCTTTTTATATCTTTCCGGCAGGGCGCTGTTCAGGCTAAGTAATTTATCCAGAATATAAAGCGCAGGCGTCCCCTTTGCGCGCTCTGCGTCGATCAGCGCCGTGCGTAACAGATTGGCAGCCGAGGTCATGTCACGGAAATACTCCTCCGATTCACGCGTTTGATCTTCGCCCGACGCGGCGTTACGCACCTTTGGCCACTCCGCAAAGTCAAGCAGCGGAAGGATCCCATCTTCTTTTGGTAAATGCGCTGAGAGCAACTCTTCGGCGTTACCCGGATTGCTTTGGGCGAAAGCCAAAAGATGCAGTCGATGGATGAAAGGCGATAGCGCTTCTGAGCTTTCCTTTTCTGCTGAAAGTAACGTTATCAACTCATGCACATTTGCATTGAGGCTATATTTATGAGGCGAGATAATATTCAATACAGGGAATAAAGCATCGAGTGTCATAGCTGCTCCATACAGGCTTAATATTATTTATTTTTTCTATCCCAGGGATGAATGGATGGTATTGCAGGGCTATCGCTTTTGAAAAACGATAAATAGTGGGAATAAATGTGAGTTTTACTCAACGTTGCGCTTTGGAGTGCGATCACGCACATCCTCACGCTGCAGCGTTTTGTTTCACAAACGCCATCGCTCATCGACCGTCCAGAATGGTATAACGTCGTGCGGCTAAAGGGTGGCCGCCCGCTGACTCCATTCACAAAGGTGTATATGAAACAAATTACGTTCAGTGACCTGCAGCAACAAAGCGAGCAGGCTGCCAATTCTCCTCGCTTACGCGCGCACCGCAATTTACATCCCGAACTGAGCGACCCGGTACAACGCCTGGCTATCGCGATGGAGCCAGGTACCTATGTTCGCCCTCATCGCCACCCGCACACGTTTGAACTGCTGACGGCTCTGAGCGGTCGCTTTCTGGTGTTGAATTTTGATGACAGCGGTAACGTGACCCAGCGCGTGGTGTTAGGTGAAGACTGCAAAGTGCTGGAGATGGATGCCGGTACCTGGCATGCCGTGCTGTCGCTGGATAAAGGCGGCGTCATTTTTGAGGTGAAACACGGCGGCTATCAGCCTGTTCCGGAGCACGATACCGCTCCATGGTCACCGGCTGAGAACGCGCCCGGTAGTGCGGAGCTGATGAAATGGTACGCTCAGGCACAGGTGGGTGATGGAGGTTTTACCCTGTAATTTTCTCTACTTTTCCCGACGCGCGGAAAGGCACGCCGGGATAGAGAGAGACGCTCCCGCCAACTCAACTGACCGTATTAAAATGCCAGTCGCCGGCAGTCGACAGCATCACGAACGGGCCGGCCAGCGTGCTGTTGTGATGCGCAATGATGTCAGTGGCGGATAAATGTGCGTTATCCATTGTGGTATGCGCATCTGAAATCAATATCGTCCTGAAGCCCAGCTCCGGCGCGGCCCGGCAGGTGGTGTCGACACAAAATTCGGTTTTCATCCCGGCAATGACCAGCTGTTTGATGCCTCTCTGATTAAGTTCACGCAGCAATTCGGTAACCCGAAAACAGCTGGGATGGCGCTTGGTGAAAACAACATCCTGCTCCTTCACGTCCAGCTCGGGTATCAGCTGCGTCAACGGCCCCTGCGCTGAAAAGGGCGAGTCGTCTGGTCCAACATGGCGGGCAAAAAAGACGGGTACCTGAGCGTGGCGCGCGTTGGCTATTAACAAACGGATATTTGCCAGAACGGCATCGGCGGAACAGGGTGAGACCGGGCCCCGGAAGAGGCCCTGCTGCATGTCGATAATTAAGAGAGCATTGTCAGAAATCATTTTCTTTCTCCATTCAGAGGGCGGTGAACGGAGAGGTATTTCCCCGTCCAGTTAGGCGGGGATTGAGGTTCTGTTTGTCAGTCGTTTGCTACAGATACGCTCATGCCGCCGAAGGTGCCGGTGGTGGTGAGGGTAGTTGTTGGCTGAACTGACTGATACATGGAATGACCTTTGTTTATTCATTACGCTATATGCGGAATTATCACGTTAGTTATAGCGTTGCTTAACGCATTGCTTCAAGACACCAACTTGGGTAGGGGTATGATGCAGCGGCAGGAAGCTGTCAGCAAAGGCTCGTAACCTGCTGTGCACGCCTTTGCTGACTGAATAGCCGGGATTATTTAAGGCCCTCTAGCCCCTTCAGGAACTCCTCCAACTGCTCAGGCATCGCCGTGTCTGCCTGGTAAAGAATATCGAGTTTGACGTTCTTCAAACCGCAGAAGCCGAAAATGCCCTCGACTATTTGAGTCTGAATCGCCGTCGAATAACCATGTTTATCGAAACCGTTAAGATCGCTGCCAGCAGTCGCAATAAGGCGGACGGGAACGTCGCGCAAATTGCCCACAATCCGGCCGTCTTCTGCCACTTTATACGCCCAGTTCAGCGTCAGAACGCGATCAAACCAGCCTTTCAACAGACCGGGAACGGACCACCAGTACACCGGGAAAACGAATACCAGCATATCCGCCCGCTCGACCCGCTGCTGCTCGCGCAGAATAGCGTCAGGAAGGGCGCTCGGATCGCCGTGGTACAAATCAAGATCGGCGCGGGACATGGCCGGGTTAAACCCTTCGGCATGCAGATCGGCCATCTCCACCTGCGTACCCTGTTCACGCAGTTTCCCGGCAATGCGGGCGGCCAGCGAATGGGATAACGAATTGTCGACAGGGTGAGCCGTCACGATCAGTGCATTATTAATGGCATGTGTAGCAGACATAGCGACCTCGAATGGGTGAGAATTGACGTTTATATTACTATTGGTAACTTAGCTGTCAATCCGCACCCAACGATCATTTTGTGCTATTCACGTAGGTCTCCAGCACCCCGGTGATGGCGCCGCTGAGGGTATCTTCCGCAACATTTCGGGCGAGCACGCCGTTACACGCGGCGGTGCTGAGCGCGTCCGCCGCACCAATGATGGCCGTCAGTACCGCTTCTCCCTGAACGCCTTTCAGGACGACAAAAGGGGAAAGCGCGGTACGCAGGCAGTCGGCGCATTCGGCAACGCACGCCTCACGAAACGACTGCAACGCGCGAGAGCCGGACAGCGCCGCGGCGATGGGCCCGGTTTCGGGCCCGGCGGTCATGGCGCAATCAATATAGGCGGCGCTGAAAAAGCGGATCGTCTTGTCCAGCGTTTTGCTGTCTACCGCCAGCGTCTCACGGAATTTCGCCAACTGCCGATCGCTATAATCCTGATACAAGGCCATCAGCAACCCTTCACGATCGCCAAAATGGTCGTAGGGGATAGGCTTGGTCACGTTGGCCCGCTCCGCCAGGTAACCCAACGTCAGTGCCTCCGTGCCTTGCTGGCGGACAATTCCGCGCGCCACTTCCAGCAGCTGTACGCGGCGATCCTCTTTTCTTAAGCGCTTAACAACCATGCTTTCCTCGGAACAGTTATCTACTTAGGGTAGTTTACACGTTTTCTGCCGGGGACTGCACGCGCTGTTCCGCAGGGCGGATCCGGAACCAGATCGCATACATCGCAGGCAGGAACACCAGCGTAATGGCCGTACCGCCTAAGGTTCCGCCAATCAACGTGTAAGCCAGGGTTCCCCAGAATACCGAATGCGTCAGAGGAATAAACGCCAGCACGGCGGCAAGTGCCGTCAGCAGTACGGGCCGGGCTCGCTGAACCGTCGCCTCGACCACCGCGTGGAACGGATCGAGACCGTCCTTCTGGTTATGATCGATTTGCCCAATCAGGATTAGCGTATTGCGCATAAGAATGCCTGAAAGGGCGATCAACCCCACCAGCGCGTTGATGCCAAACGGCTGATTGAAAATCAACAGGGTCGGCACCACGCCAATCAGCCCCAGCGGCGCGGTAAGGAACACCATCACCATCGCCGAGAGCGAACGCACCTGCAGAATGATGATCAGCAGCGTCAGCGCAATCATGATCGGGAACAGCGGAATCATTGCCTGCGTGGCTTTGCCCGATTCCTCAATCGAACCGGCCATCTCAATGCGGTATCCGGCCGGCAATGTATCTACAATCGGCTGGAGCTGTTTCATGATGGCGACCGATACATCCGGTGGCTGAAGATTGTCGGCGATATCACCCCGCACGGTAATGGTCGGAGTGCGGTCGCGGCGGCGCAAAATCGGGTCTTCCATACCGATCTCAATCTTGCCAATTTGAGACAGCGGAACGCGCTGCCCCGCATTGCCGACGAGGGTAAAACCCTCAATTTTTGCCGGGTCGAGACGGATATCCCCCGCGGCGCGCCCCATGACCTCTACCGAGCGAATATCTTCTCGCACGGCGGTAATTGGCACGCCTGAGAGCAAGAACTGAAGCTGCTCAGCCACGGCACTGGACGTTAATCCGGTGGCCTGCAGACGGTTTTGATCGAGGGTGAAATGCAATACCGGAACGCGTGATCCCCAGTCGGTATTGACGGTACGCATCATTGGGCTTGCCTGTAGCACGCCTTTCACCTTGTCTGCAATATCGCGTAAAGTACCGACATCCGGCCCCGAAACGCGCCAGGCAACCGGGAAGGGCGAGTACGGGCCAAAGACCAACTGCGTCACCCGCACGCGGGCCTCAGGCGCCAGGCCGCTGGCGACAGCCTCCCTGAGCCTGAACTTGAGCGCTTCGCGTGACGTCTCGCTGTCCGTCAGGATCACGATTTTTGCAAAAGACGGGTCAGGTAATTCGGGGGCCATCGCCAGGTAAAAGCGGGGCGATCCCTGGCCAATATAGGCCGTCACGATGTTGGCCTCAGGCTGCTGGCTCAACCATGCTTCTATTTTTGCGGTTGCGGCACGGGTCTGTTCGATTGAGGTGCCATAGGGCATCTGCACTTCAACCAGCACTTCCGGGCGATCGGATGTCGGGAAAAATTGTTTTTTTACCAGTCCCATGCCGAATATGGCGAGGATGAAAATAGCGACCACGGCACCGGCCACCCGCCATTTTCCGGCGATAACGCGGCTCAGCATCCGGCGAAAACGGTTATAACGCGGCGTGTCATAGATGGCGGCATGGCCTCCTTCCACTTTGGGAATGGCCGGGAGGATCTTCACCCCAAGATAGGGGGTAAACACCACGGCGACAAACCACGATGCAATCAGGGCGAGGCCGACAATCCAGAACATATTGCTGGTGTATTCCCCGGCGGTTGACTGGGCAAAACCGTTTGGCATAAAGCCAATTGCCGTCACCAGCGTACCCGCCAGCATTGGCGCGGCGGTATGGCTCCAGGCGTAGGCGGAGGCTTTGACCCGGTCGTAACCTTCCTCCATTTTGACCACCATCATTTCGATGGCGATAATGGCATCGTCAACCAGTAAGCCGAGGGCAAGGATCAGGGAGCCCAGCGTGACGCGGTCAAAGTTTATCCCCGCGGCTTCCATCACCACGAAGACCACCGCCAGCGTCAACGGTACCGCCGCTGCAACCACCACCCCCACGCGCCAGCCCATGCTGACAAAACAGACCACCATCACCACCAGCAGGGCGACGAAGAATTTGATCATAAACTCATCCACCGCCGAGCTGATGTTCACTGACTGGTCGGTGACTTTGCTCAGGGTCATGCCCAGCGGCAGACTCGCGTTTATTTTTGCCGTTTCGGCATCCAGCGCTTTACCCAGTGCCAGACCATTCCAGCCCTCACGCATGACGATACCCAGCAGAAGGGCGGGTTCATGCTGGTTACGTATCAGCATCGTAGGGGGATCTTCATAGCCCCGTTCAACCGTCGCCACATCGGAGAGCCTGAGCGTTTTGCCCTGAGCCACAACGGGTGTATCGCGGATCTTCTGCAACTCATCAAACGCGCCGTCGAGGCGGATAAACATCTGGGCGCCCCGGGTCTCAATAGAGCCCGCTGCTTTTAACGCGTTCTGATTGTTAAGGGCGTTGAAAATATCCTGCGGCGAGAGACCCATCGTGGCCAGTCGGTCATGAGAGAAAGCGATGTATATCCGCTCCGCCTGTTCGCCGATAATGTTCACTTTCTTCACGCCGGGTACGTGCAAAAGTTGCTGGCGCATAGCTTCTGCATCACGTACCAGCTGCCGCTGGGGTTCACCTTTCGCTTTCAGGGCAAAAAGGGCAAAGGTGACATGGGCAAATTCGTCATTGATCATCGGGCCGATCGTCCCGGCAGGGAGATTCAGGGATTCGTCTCCCAGCTTTTTCCGCGCCTGATAGAACTCCTCTTGCACTTCTGCGGGGGGCGTTTTGTCTTGCAACGATAAGGTGATAAACGCCATGCCGGGGCGGGTATAAGTTTCCGTCCGGTCATACCATTTGAGCTCCTGCAGGCGTTTTTCCAGCGGTTCGGCGACCTGATCCTGCATCTCCTGCGCGGTTGCGCCGGGCCAGACGGATATCACCGTCATTTGCTTCACCGTAAAAGGGGGATCTTCCGCGCGGCCAAGCCCAAAAAAGGCGTAGATACCGGCAATCGTCACAAGGACGATCAGAAACAGGGTGATGGAGCGCTCGCGCACGGCAAGCGCTGACAGGTTGAAGCGACTTCCGCTCATGGCGTGTTCTCCGCCAGCGCGGCATTGCGTTGTTCTGCAAGCCTGACGATTTCACCCTCGTGCAAAAGGTGTGCGCCCAGCGCCACAATCTTCTCGCCTGGCTTCACGCTGCCCGTGACCTGCGCGGCATCTTCACCCACGCTCAGCACCTTCACCGGCGTCCAGGTAACCTTTGCCGGCCTGGCGGAAATGCGCCAGACACCGGGGCCTTTGCCAGCATCGTAGAGTGAGGCGAGCGGAACCTGCATGACCTGACGTTCCGCTTTTGGGTCCTGAACGTTCAGCGTGACGGTTGCCCCCAGCGGCGCGTTTGCCAGGTCACCATTCAGCACGTAGCGGGCTTCATAGGTGCGGGTTGTGGCATCGGCTGAATCAGACAGCAGGCGCAGCGTTGCGCTGACCGGGTGTTTTTCATTGCCATAAAGTGTGGCCAGTGCAGGGCTGCCAACGGCAGGGCGCAGGGTCTCCGGGAACTGCACGAGCGCTTCACGTTGTCCCGCCCTGGCGAGTCGGATCACCACTTGCCCGGCACTCACCACCTGACCCGGCTCGGCGAGGGTTTCCATCACTACCCCGTCTGAATCCGCCAGCAGTACGGCATAGCCCGTTGCGTTTTGCGCCACGTTAGCCTGCGCCCGGGCTGCGCTGAGTTCCGCTCTGGCGGAATCGGCGGCGGCTTTGATCTGATCATACTCCGAGGCGGACACGGCGCCGGACGCCACAAGACCGCGATAACGTGCCTCATCGCTGGACGCTTTTCTCGCACGCGCCTGGGCAGCATCCACCGTGCGCTGCTGTGCCTGGGCCTGTAATTTCAGGTCAGCCGGATCGAGGCGCAGTAACGGCTGACCCAGTCTGACGGTTTGCCCGGTATCGACGAGTCGCTCAAGGATTTTCCCCTGAACCCTGAAACCCAAATCACTTTGCGTTCTCGCCACCACCACGCCGGTAAAGGCGTGAGCAGTATTGTTCGCAAGCTCGATGGCGGCGGATCTGACAAGAGGTGGCTTTGTGCGCGGATCGTCACTCGCAGAATTATCGCCGCACGCCACGAGGACAAACGGCAGAAGGCTAACGGCAAGGCGGGCTGTATTGAGCCTGAGCATGGGAAACCCTTATAGAAGTAACAGGACAGTTTCCGCATTCTCAGTCTAGTGACCAATAAAGTCAATGGTCACCAATCAGGGGGCCAGGCTTCTTAATACCAGCGAAGAGAGAAGCACCGCCGCAGTGGGGGCCGTTTCGAGGTTGTATTGCAGCTGTATGGGATTGATATAAGGGCACATCACCATGTGGATAGCCTGCGTGACCTCATCCAGCGGCGTTTTTCTTTCGAATTCACCCGCCTGCCTGCCTTCAATAATGATGCTCTCAATCAGCTTCATCAGGCCGTCTGTATACCTTTCAGTAGACGGCCATTTGTCCCGAGCGGCGACGGCGGCAATGTCGTAAAGCTTCCGATCGTGGAAAAACAGCTCGCTTCCGGCCTCGGTAAGCGCTTTGAAAAGACGGCGTAATTTTTCGCTGGCTGACGGCGCATCCTCGATGGCAGAAAGCACCGCCGCCATGATCAGCTCCAGGCGGTTAGCGCAGATCACTTCGCCAATAGCCTGTTTGGAATCGAAAAACTTATAAATGTAGGACTTAGAGAAACCGATGGATTTCGCGAGTTCGGCGACGGTGGTTTTTTCATAGCCGTAATGCCCGAAGTGCTCAAAAGCCGCTTCGACGATTTGCTCTCTGACAGAATGGTCAAGTGGACCACGTATTGATGGGGCGTTCATATTTTTAGTCATTATTTAAGCTTAGCGTGACAGGCCAGGATTGACAACGAGTGACCATTTCGTAATTTGGTTACTGTTGATTCCTCATGAGTTCAAACGGGAAGACCCACCCGGTGGGGTAAGTGTATCACTGTTTTTCGCGCATTAAGGCATCTATCTGTCAGCGTTTCAGGGCAATCCTTTGCACTGAAACGACACGGTTTTGCTTAAGTCGATCGTGGACGCAATACTTTTTCAGCGATGAGTAACAGACGCTTACGCGTGACAAACCGGTATAACTGCCCCAGAAGCCAGTTACTGCATCCGGTGATCAGGTAGTTACGGTTGGTATCGACCGCCTTCAACGCCAGCGTAACCACCTTATCCGCTGGCATCCTTTTACCCACCGAGGCTTCTTCCGCATTCACCACATCAAAAAAAGCCGTATCCGTTGCCCCCGGGCAAAGCGCCAACACGCGAATGCCCTTTGCACGGTACTCTCCCCAAAGCGCATTTGAAAAGGAGAGCAGGAAGGCTTTGGTCGCGCCATAAATGGCCATATAGGGATCCGGTTGCATCGCGGCCGTTGAGGCCACATTAATTACCACTCCTGCGCCTTTGCGGAGCATTTCCGGTAGCAAAGCGTGAGTCAGTGCCACGGGGGCCACGCAGTTCACATATATCTCATCACGTTGCCTGTCGATCGACAGCGCTTCGAAGGGGCCATAGGTGGCGAACCCGGCGCAATTAATCAGAATGTCGGGGAAGCGCCTCAGGAGGCCCAGCCGTTCCGCGATGCGGGGAACGGCATCTGATTCCACTAAGTCCTGCACGATAATAGTGATTGATACGCCATGCTTTTTGGCCAGCTCTGCGGCAAGCGCCTGTAGCTTTGGCTCCGAGCGGGCAACCAGGATCAACGACACGCCGCGGGCAGCGAGTTGCCTGGCGAAATCACGACCTATTCCCGACGATGCCCCGGTAATCAACGCTATTTTTCCTGAATAATCAAAAATATTCATACCTCAAATCCCGTTTCCCTGATATGTGTATCACAGGATAAACCGTGCACTTAAGTACACGGTCAAGCGTGATTTTGAAAAGGGGAGGACGACGCGATGCGCATTGGCGAACTGTGTGTGAAAACGGGCTTATCGAAGGAGACGGTCCGTTACTACGAAAGGCAAGGGTTGCTGGAGAAAATCCCGCAACCGAATCGCAGCAACAACTACAAAGTCTACTCCGCCGTCGATTTACAGCGTTTGAAAATGATCAAGCATGCCAAAATGCTGGGCTTTACCCTGGCCGAAATTTCGGATGTTTTAGCTGTCTGGGTCGACGATAAATTTACCGCTGAGCAAAAACAAAGCGCGCTGCGCCGCAAGTTGCAACAGCTGGAAGAGAAGGAAGCCGCATTAACTGAACTCAGATCCAGGCTGGTCAACGCCCTGGATAAGGTGGGTCAGCCTTGTGTCGATGAATTTTAAGCGGGTCTAATCAACATTCACGCTACCGTTTTTTTAGCCAGTCGAGAAAAAACTGGCTAAAGGCCGTGACCTGAAGCGGCTGCAGTTTACGCTGCGGGTAAACAAACTGTAGCCCGACATCTTTGCGGTCGTATCGGCTAAAACCGGTAAAACTGTCAGCAAACAGGACGGTGAGTCTTCCGGCCTCAACATCGTCCTTCACATCCCACCAGGATTTCCCCGCAATGCCAGCGCCGCTGAGCGCCCACTGACGAAGCAATGCCCCGTCGTCGCACACCATGGCTGGCTCTACGCGAACGACACTTTCCTCGCCATCTTTTTCAAAGCGCCATTCGTTCATCACCACGCCCTGAGACTCAAGTGCCAGGCACCGGTGATGGGCTAACTCCGCAAATGTGGCGGGGACGCCGCGGTTGCTAAGATACGCCGCAGAGGCCACCAGCACCCGATGATTTGGGCGGAAGTTTCTGACGACCAGGCTGCTGTCCGGCAGGTTACCGAAACGCACGCTCATATCCAGCCGGTTAGCGACCAGATCTTCAACATGTTCTCTTAACGCGATGAAAAATTTCACGTCAGGATGGCGTCGGGAAAATTCCACCACGGCGGGGCTAAGATACTGTCTGCCAAAATCCGAGGGGGCAGAAAGGCGAATATTGCCACTGAGGACGCCCTCTTTTTGCGTCAGGAGCGACTCGGCATGGCGCATCTCTTCCAGCACGCGCAGCGCGGCATGATAAAACTCTTCTCCGGCACGGGTCAGCGTGATGGATCGCGTTGAACGGTGAAACAGGCGAGTCTGGTAACGTTCTTCAATTGCCTTCAGTCTGGCCGTCATGGTCGCAGGAGAGAGCGACAGCCGTCGTCCGGCGGCGGAAAGCCCCCCGGCCTCGGCCACTTCAACCAGCAATGCCATATCTTCAAGCTTGCCCATTATTCATATTTTCCGAAAAGTGCATCAGTTTTCAGTGTAATTATCAAAATGCAATACCGCCTGTAAAGTGATTTCATCCAAACCATAAGGGATGAAAACATGAACCGTTCCTCACTTTTTGACCGTTACCGGTTGGGTCAGCAGGACCTGAAAAATCGTATCGTTATGGCGCCAATGACCCGCGCGCGTTCCCTTCAGCCAGGCAATATTCCCTCGTCGCTGATGGCGGAATACTACCGGCAGCGGGCCTGCGCGGGATTAATCATCACCGAAGCCACCCAGATCTCCCCGCAGGGCCAGGGATACTCCTGGACTCCCGGCATCCATTCGCCGGAGCAGGTTTCAGGATGGCAACTCACGACGGGGGCCGTGCATCAGGCGGGCGGGGTGATTTTTTCTCAGCTCTGGCACGTCGGGCGAATGTCGCACGCCAGTTTTCATCAGGATGGTCTGCCCGTGGCCCCGTCAGCGCTGGCACCGGACGCGAAAGTGTGGGTGGTGAACGAAAAGGGCGAAGGCCAAATGGTTGACTGCCCGCAGCCAAGAACGCTGACGCGCAAAGACATTCACGGCATCATCGCGGACTATCGCCAGGCGGCACTGAATGCCGTCCAGGCCGGCTTTGATGGCGTGGAAGTTCACGGCGGAAACGGCTATTTGATTGACCAGTTCCTGCGTCAAACCTCCAATAAACGCACGGACGAGTATGGCGGCACGCTTGCTAACCGGATCCGCTTTGCCCAGGAGGTCTTGAACGCGATTGCGGAGGCCATTGGGCCCGAGCGTACGGGCATCCGCCTTTCGCCGTTTATTACCCAGCGGGGGATGAATGACCCGCAGGTGATCGATGGCATCCTCGCTCTGGCGGCCTGGTGCGAACAACACGGGATAGCATTCATCCACCTGGCGGAAGCCGACTGGGACGACGCGCCGCAGGTACCCGACACTTTCCGTCAATCCCTGCGCGAGACGTTTAGCGGAACCCTTATCGTCGCGGGCAACTATGATCTTAACAAAGCCGAACAAATACTTACGGCTGGCTATGCCGATTTGATTGCCTTCGGACGGCCATTTATTGCCAACCCGGATTTACCCCACCGGCTGGCGCACAAGTTGCCGCTGGCCCAGGTGCGCGATCCCGCCACGCTGTTTGGTGGCAGTGCGACGGGATATACCGATTATCCCACCTTGCCGTTATCCTGATAAATGATTGAGAGAAAATGATGAACTATTCAACCTCTTTTCGTTCTGTTTTATTGCCGCTTATTATTATCGGTCTGTCGGGCGCCGCTTATTCGGCGCAGGAGGAGTGGGTGAAACCACAGCAGCTGATTGTCGATAAAAGCCTGCCGCAGGCGCAATTAGCCGCGAATGAGGTTGCAGCCAGAAAATATGCAACGTTCTGGAATACGGGGACGCCGTCTCTGGCGCGTGAAGCGCTTGCGGTTAACTTTATTGATAAAACGCCGCCGGAAGGGCGTAAACAGGGACCCGAGGGCGCTATTTTAGCCTCCCGGGCATTTCGTACTGCCGTACCTGATTTACGCTGTAACGTTGAGCAGATGATTATTTCCGGTAATCGTGTGGTCTCCCATTTACATTTTCACGGCACGTTTACCGGAACATTTGGCGAGCTGAAAGGAAAGGGGCAGAAAATAGATTTTATCGCCACGGATATCTATGAAATTAATGACGGTAAAATTGTGGCTAACTGGCATATTGAGGACAACCTGACGCTGATGAAACAGCTGGGCGCACTGTAAATTCATCACTCCGGGGGCGCCCCGGAGTGATGCGAAAATCCTATAACCCCAGATCGCTCAGCGAGGGGTGATCGTCCGGGCGTCTGCCCTGCGGCCAGTGGAACAGTCGCTCAGATTCTTTTATTGGCATATCGTTCACGCAGGCAAAACGACGCTTCATCAACCCGTCCGCTTCAAACTCCCAGTTTTCATTGCCGTAGGAACGGTACCAGTTGCCGGAATCATCATGCCATTCATAAGCATAGCGCACCGCGATCCGGTTATCCGTAAATGCCCAGAGCTCCTTAATCAGGCGGTAACCCAGCTCTTTTTTCCACTTCCGTTCCAGAAACGCCTGCGCTTCTTCACGGTTGGTGGCGAATTCTGCGCGGTTGCGCCATTGGGTATCCAGCGAATAGGCCAGCGCGACTTTTGCCGGGTCGCGACTGTTCCAGCCGTCTTCGGCGAGTCTGACTTTTTCGATGGCGCTTTCACGGGTGAAGGGCGGTAAAGGAGGGCGTGTATTCATGGCGATTACCTCAGTGTGATATTATGTAGACAGATCTGTCTGCTTGCGTTAATCTATGCCTGAAAAATAACGTTGTCAACATCCCTTTTTGAGGCTGCCGAAAAATGAAAACAGAACCCGCAAGCAACGAGACAAAAATCAGCGTCAGGGATAAAATATTACGTACCGCTCACGACCTCTTTTATTCCACGGGCTTCAAGGCAACGGGCGTGGATACGTTGATTAAAGAGGCGAAAGTGACCAAGGTAACTTTCTATCGCCACTTTCCGAGTAAAAGTTTATTGATTCTCGCCTATTTGCACTATCGACATGAAATATGGATGAACTGGTTTGAAGCCTCATTGCGGCGTAATCTCAACGCAGGTCAGACATCGTCAGAGGCATTATCTGCCACGCTTTACGAATGGTTTGTTTCACCCGAGTTTCACGGCTGCGCGTTTATTAACGCCAGTACAGAGGCGAAGTCTGAAGATATTGAAAGTGAAATAAAGGCGATATGCCGTGACCATAAATCAGAAACCAGGAAAATCATTTTGCTGCTGACGGGGATAACTGATGAGCAGATCGTCAATCAAATAATGTTGCTCATTGACGGTGCCATTATTCATGCGCAAATGGGCATGGATACCGATGCAGTAATAAGCCCGTTAAAAGCGGGTATCCGATTGCTGACAACGCGGATGTTGTGAGTGCCGCCCGGCGGCGCTACGCTTGCACGGGCCTACAAACGGCTCAGAATGGTAGGCCGGGTAAGCACAGCGCCACCCGGCAGGAAGGGGCGGGTTTTGGCATCAATGGTCCTTCACATCCCGCTGCGCCAGAGACAGCGCGCTGGCGCTGGCGGGATCGAACAGTGAGAGGCTCTCTATCTGATTGAGTAAAATCACCTTTCGGAATGACATAGCGCTGCGGGGTTCGGAGTCGAGCGTAATGTCATGCTCCGCATACCACTTGCTGTAATTATTCTCGATGCGCAAATTCATTGTCTTCTCGTCTCTGTACCCGCTTAACATCGGTATCAGCACAATATTGGCCGTGTTTTCGTATTCCAGCGTCGCGGTGTGGATCATGCCGATATATATCCGCCGCGACCGAAGCGTCACCTGCGCCAGCTCGCCTTGCTCCATACACTGATAGAGCAGTTGTTCAATACCGCTCGACTGGGCAAGCCGTTTGTAGAGCTTTTTCCGGCTTTCACCGTCCAGCCTGGCGCTGCCTGCCCAGTTGGAGCGATAGAGGCAAAACAGGATGGCAAACGCCAGCATCACTACCACTGGCGCCTGAATGCCTAAAAAACTCCAGTTCATAAAGTCGATTTGCCAGTCGGTATATTTCGGTGAGGCAAAGTGAAAGGCGTTATTGGCGGCAGAAAGGGCGAGAAGCAGGAGCCAAAGCAGTCCCGTGGCAACCACGCCCTGCAGCACGAAAATACAGCCATAAAGCGCAACAAGGAAATAGACGTCCCAGCCGAAAGAGCGCTTGATTTTAAAGCGCGTCGACAGATCGCGACTGGTGTACCAGTACCCGCACACCATCAGCACCATAAATATCGCCGTTCCCATATCAGGCCCTCTTCAGCGCGTTGACGTGCCGCAGAAAATCCTGCCGTACCTCATTGCTTTTGTAGTTCACCGATGCATTCCCGTCCTGGTCGATGATGATGCGGTCACCATCCTCCACGGCTTCGATGATCTCCTGCTGACTCATCACCTGCAGCAAGGATTCAGGGCTTGAGAAAAAAGAAAGAAAGACGCGTTTCATGTCGGGCATCCTGATGAATTTAAAAGGATAAGCCTGGAAGAGGATGGGGGAATTTGCCTTAAGGTTAAACTGAAAAAACAAAGCCGGGTGGCGGCTACGCCTTACCCGGCCTACAAAAGACAGTTTTTGGTCTGACATTAACTTACTGATATATTTCAAATATTAAAAATAGATATGCACAAACTTGGACAAATAACGTTAATTGTGTAAGTTTTAATTATGCGATTACGCCACGTTGTTTACAGCCAGGATGTGACCCATGAGCACTTTGCCCTCTGTCGTGAGTCGGTTTGTTGAGTACTACAGCGCACTGGATAGCCAGCCGCCCTCCGCACTGGTCGGGCTTTATCATTCGGATGCCACGCTAATCGATCCGTTCGGCGAGCACGACGGTATCTTTGCGCTTCAGCGCTATTTCACCCATCTGCTGGCGAATGTCGAAAACTGCCGTTTTACCATTGATCCACCGCTGTGCAGTGAAAACCGCTTTGTTGTGACCTGGGTGATGCACTGGTCGCACCCGCGCATCGCCGGAGGGGACCCGCTCGAACTGCCGGGCTGTTCGGTGGTGGACACGGAAAAGGGGCTTATCACGCGTCAGCGCGACTACTACGATGCGGGAGAGATGATCTACGAACATCTTCCGCTGCTGGGCTGGGCGGTACGCGGCGTGAAGCGGAGGGTGAAATCATGAAAACGGTACTGATCACCGGCGCAAGCTCGGGTATTGGCGCCGGGCTGGCGACCTCCTTCGCTGCGGATGGGTACCACGTGATTGCCTGTGGGCGGGATCCTGCGCGCCTTGAAGCCTTGCATCAGACCTGCCCCAATCTCACAGTTCGCCTGTTCGATATGACAGACAGGGACGCCTGTCGCCAGGCGCTGAGCGGCGTTTACGCCGATCTGGTTATTCTCTGCGCCGGTACCTGCGAGTACCTCGATCGGGGCGTAGTGGACGCGGCGCTGGTGGAGCGGGTTATGAACACCAATTTCCTCGGCCCGGTGAACTGTCTTGCCGCGTTGCAGCCGCAGCTGGTTGCCGGCAACCGCGTGGTGCTGGTGAGTTCGATGGCCCATTGGCTTCCGTTCCCGCGGGCAGAAGCCTACGGCGCGTCTAAAGCCGCGCTGAGCTGGTTTGCGGACAGTCTGCGCCTGGACTGGGAGCCCAAAGGGATTGCCGTCACGGTGATCTCCCCAGGCTTTGTCGATACCCCCCTGACGCGCAAAAACGATTTTGCCATGCCGGGCAGGGTGAGCGTTGACGAGGCGGTCAAGGCGATCCGTTCCGGACTGGCGAAAGGGAAAATGCACATCGCGTTTCCCACCCGGTTCGGCTTCATTTTGCGGCTGCTCTCCAGGCTACCCGCGTTTTTGCAGCGCACACTGCTGCGCAGGATGGTACGTTCATGAAGATTGCGATTATCGGCAGCGGAATTGCCGGGCTGACCTGCGCCTGGCGGCTGGCCGGTCACCATCAGGTGACCCTGTTTGAAGCGGGCGCCACGCCTGGCGGCCATACCGCAACGGTAGATGTCTCGACGCCACAGGGCACCTGGGCGATTGATACCGGCTTTATCGTCTACAACGACCGGACCTATCCGCGCTTTATGGGCCTGCTCAGCGAGCTCGGCATCAGCGGGCAAAAAACGCAGATGAGCTTTTCGGTGCACAACCCCCAGACGGGGCTGGAGTACAACGGACACACCCTGACGTCGCTGTTTGCCCAGCGCCGAAACCTGGTGAATCCGGCATTCTGGCGTCTGCTCGGAGAGATCGTCCGCTTTAATCGGCTGGCAAAACAGGCGCTGGAAGGGGACGAGGATCCGCACGCCACGCTAGAGACGTTTCTGCAACAGCATGGCTTCACGCCGTTTTTTGCGCGCCACTACATTCTGCCGATGGGCGCCGCCATCTGGTCGTCGTCGTTGCAGGAGATGAAGCGTTTCCCTCTGCCGCTCTTCCTGCGCTTTTTTAATCATCATGGTCTGCTGGATATTACCCATCGTCCGCAGTGGTACGTGGTACCGGGCGGCTCGCGGGAGTACATCCGCGCCATGCTGGAAAAGCTGGGCGACCGCCTGACGTTACGCCTGAACGCGCCGGTGCAGCGTGTCAGCCGCCACAAAGACGGGGTCACGCTTCAGCTCGAAAACGCCAGCCATACCTTCGATCAGGTGATTTTTGCCTGCCACTCCGCCGAGGCGCTGGCCATGCTTGAGGCGCCGACGCCAGCAGAGCGCGAGGTGCTGGGGGATATCGGCTGGCAGCGCAACGAGGTAATTTTGCACAGCGATCCGCGCTGGCTGCCGGTACGCAAGCGCGCGTGGGCCAGCTGGAACTACCGCCTGAGCGAGCATGAGCAGGCCAGCGCCTGCGTCACCTACAACATGAACATTCTGCAAGGGCTGCCAGAGGGGAGCCCACTGTTCTGCGTCACCCTGAACCCGGAAACGCCGGTGGATGAACGCTTCGTGTTACAGCGCTTTGTTTATGAACATCCGCTGTTTAACCCGCAAAGCTGGCGGGCGCAGGCGCGTCGCGGTGAGATCAACGGTCACCAGCGAAGCTGGTTCTGCGGGGCTTACTGGTACAACGGTTTTCACGAGGATGGCGTGCGCAGCGCGCTGGACGTGGTCAATGCGATCGCGGCCGGAGAGGGGAACTGAGATGAACAGCTGCCTCTATCACGGCGTATTACGCCACCGCCGCCTCCAGCCGAAAACCCACGAATTTCGCTACAGCGTCTTTATGGCCTGGCTGGATCTGGATGAACTGCCGCTGCTGGCTGACGTCGGCGTACGGCGCAATCGCTTCGCCGCCGCCGCGTTTTATGACAGGGACTATCCGCTGGGTACGCCGCTCAAAGAGAACGTCCTGAACACGCTGGAGGGGCTCACCGGAGAACGTCCCGGCGGACGAGTCATGCTCCTGACGCAGCTGCGCTATTTCGGGTTTCATTTCAATCCGGTCAACTTCTACTACTGCTATGACGAGAAGGGGGCGCTGGGCTGGGTGCTGGCGGAGGTCCGCAACACGCCGTGGAACGAGCGGCATTACTATGCCGTCAACGGTCAGGACGCGCAGCCGACGGAAAAAGCGTTTCACGTTTCCCCCTTCAACCCAATGGACATGATCTACCACTGGCGCTTCAACAACCCGGATAACACGTTGCATATGCACATTGAAAATCATCAGGACGCGAAGGTGTTTGACGCCACGCTGGCGCTACGCCGGGAGCCTCTGACGCGTCCGGCACTGCGTGCGTTACTGCTGCGCATTCCACTGATGACCCTGAAAACCGTTTTCGCTATTTACTGGCAGGCACTGAGGCTGTGGCTCAAGCGCGTGCCGCTGCATAACCATCCCGTCAGCAGGAGTGAACGCTCATGACCAATCCCGTCTTTGCGCTAGAACCCGATATCCCGCGCAACGTCCGCATTGCGCGTTGGCTGCTTTTCCGTCTGTTAAGCGGTATTCATGGCGGCTCGCTCACGCTGCGTGAAGGGGCACAGACATTCCATTTTGGCGAGACATCCTCCGCGCTGCACGCCGACATTCAGATCCTCGCGCCCGGCGTCTACTGGCGCGTCTTAACAGGCGGGAGCCTTGCCGCCGCAGAAGCCTGGATGGATGGCGAATGGGAAACCACGCAACTCACGCCGCTTCTGGAAATCCTGGCCCTTAATGGCGAGGTGCTTGGCCGTCTGGAGAAAGGGTTCCGGCTGCTCGGTAGACCGCTGGAGCGGCTGCGCCACTGGACGCGGCGCAATTCCCGGGCCCAGGCGCGTGAAAATATTGCCGCGCATTACGACCTGGGCAATACCTTTTATTCACATTTTCTGGATAAGGAGCTGCTTTACTCCAGCGCGCTGTTTACTGCGGATGAGCAGGATCTCACGGCGGCGCAGCAGGCCAAAATGGCGCGTCTGTGCGAACAGCTGGCGCTGTGTGAGTCCGATCACCTGCTGGAGATCGGTACCGGCTGGGGGGCGATGGCGGAATACGCGGCACGTCACTACGGCTGTCGGGTAACCACCACCACGCTGTCGCAGGAGCAGTATATCTGGGCAACCGAGCGGATCGCCCGCGCCGGGTTGCAGGACCGCGTTGAGGTTCTGCTTTGTGATTATCGCGACCTCACCGGGCAGTACGACAAGCTGGTCTCGATAGAGATGATTGAAGCCGTCGGGCAACGCTATCTGCCCGTGTTCTTCCGTACCTGTCAGGCGCGGCTGCGCCCGGGTGGCCGGATGGCGATTCAGGCCATTACCATTCAGGACCAGCGCTACCGCGACTACAGCAAAAGCGTCGATTTTATCCAGCGCTACATTTTCCCCGGCGGCTTCCTGCCGAGCATCACAGCGATGAATGAGCTGATGACGCGCCATACCGATTTTGTGGTCCGTAACCTCTTTGACATGGGGCCAGACTATGCCCGCACGCTGGCCCACTGGCGGCAGCGCTTTGTTCATGCCTGGCAGGAGATTGAAAAGCTCGGCTTCGACGAACGGTTCCGTCGTATGTGGCTGTACTACTTTGGCTACTGCGAAGCCGGGTTTAACGCCCGCACCATCAGCGTGGTGCAACTGACCGCCGAACGCGTATGAGACGTTATCTTCAGGTCTTTCTGCTGGCCGTCGGGTTCGATCTTTACTGGGCGCTGGTGGTGATCTTTCGTGAGCAGGGCCTGATTATCTGGCTTGCGCTGGCGGTGCTCGCCTGCCTGTTTTTGCCGCCGGTATACCGCCTTTACGCCATCGGTCTGGCTGCAGCGGGCAGCGTACTGGATGCGCTCTGGGCGTTGACGGGGCTGATTGCCTTCACCGGCGAGTCCCTGATGCCGCTATGGATGGTGGCATTGTGGCTGATGTTCGCCACCGTCTGGACACAGCTAGCGCGCACGACCACGTTACCCGGCTGGCTGCTGACGCTGCTGGCCGCCGTGGGAGGGCCGGTGGCGTACCTGATTGGCGAGCGGCTGGGTGCTATCACCTTTCAGGAGCCGACTTTTATCGTCGTTAGCTGGATGGTGCCGGGCTGGCTGGTATTAATGTTGTTTTTCCACCTGCTGATGGGGAGACAAAAATGAGAGCAGCGGTTTTCCTCCTTGGGCTGACGATGGTGATCCCTGCGGCCCATGCCGCCGACTGGCTGGCCTGGCGTAAGGTGGGTGACGCCACGCTCACCTGGGGCCCGTTTACGGTTTATACCTCCCAGCTGCGCACGCCGGACGGTCGCTACCGCGCGGCGGATCAGGATCAGGCATTGATTATCACCTACGCGCGCGACATTGAACGTGATGAACTGGTGGAGGCCACGCGCGATCAGTGGCAGGCGCAGGGGATTTTGCAGCGGGAGCCGCAAAGCGAAGGCTGGTTACAGATGCTTCGTTCGCTGTGGCCGGATGTCCGGCCGGGCTCACAGCTGGCGTTTGTCCTCGATGATAAGCAGGGACAGTTCTGGTACCGCGCGTCAGCAACGCAGAAAAGCTTTATTCCACTTGGCCCGCGCCAGTCAGAAGCATTCAGCACGCGCTTTCTGGCCATCTGGCTCGATCCCCGCACGCAATATCCTGAACTGCGTCAGCAGTTACTTGGAGGACAAAAATGAAACGTTTCCTGATGATGGTGCTGGCATTGACCATGCTGCTGGCAGGCTGTAGCACAGAGGTGGCCGAGTATCGCCAGCAGCAGCCACGGCTTGATATCTTCGACTACTTCCAGGGGAAAACCGAAGCGTGGGGCATGGTGCAGGATCGCAGCGGTAAACAGATCCGCCGCTTTCACGTGGAGATTGCCGGGGATGTTATCGGCGATACGCTGACGCTCAATGAGCACTTCGTGTATGACGATGGCGAGAAGCAACAGCGGGTATGGCACATCCGCAGGCTGGGGAACGATCGCTACGAGGGAACGGCGGGGGATATCGAAGGGGTCGCTACGGGGCAGGCGGCAGGTAACGCCTTTAACTGGCATTACAGCATGAAGGTCAAAGCCAATGGCAGTAGCTGGCTATTGAAGTTTGACGACTGGATGTACCTGCAGGATGAGACCCATCTGTTTAATAAAACCGAGATGAAGAAATTTGGCGTCACCGTCGCCACGGTGACGCTGTTCTTTACCCGGAAGACATGAGTCTAGTCGCGGGCGCTGTAGATTTTGCTGCTCGAGTAGATGAAATACAGCGCAATCCCCAGGCAGATAACCGCGCCCAGACGGCTCGGCGAAAAGGGAATAGCGGGATTACCCAACCAGCCAAAGTTATCTATCAACATGCTCATGGTGAGCTGGCCGAATATCACCGCCACCGTGGCGACGGCGGTGCCGATGCGCTGTACGGCAAGCACCATAATCACGATATAGGGCACGCCAAACATCGCGCCGAGGAGCTGCCATTTGGGTACGTCCAGCAGCGTGACCGCATGCTTAGGCTCAAAGAAAAATATGAGCAGGGCGGTCACCAGTGCGCCGACGGAAAAGGTCAGAAACGCGCTTTTGAATACCCCCACGCTGCTGCCGAGCTGTCCGTTAATCGCGGCCTGAATGCTCAGCGTAGCGCCGCCGCAAACGGCGAGAAGAATCATAATCAGTGTCATATGTTACCCCTGTGCGACCAGAACCAGTGCCGCAATGATGAACCCCAGTGCAATAATGCGCTTCGCATTTATCTTTCTGTGCGGCGAGCCCAGCAGACCGTAGTGGTCAATGATCAGGCTTTTAAAGACCTGACCGGCCAAAATCCCAATCATGGTCATTGCGATGCCGATGGCGGGTGTCGCAACGGTCAGGATGACCACGTACACCGGGCCGAGCACGCCGCCGAGCAACTGCCAGCCGGGCTGGGCAAAAAACGAGGGGCTGTTACGCGGGCTAAAAAACAGCATCAGTAAAAACGTCAGCGCGGCACCGACCCCAAAAATGCTGAACGTGGCCCATAAGTCGCCCACTTCGCCCCCCAGTGGCCCCAGTAATCCCGCCTCGATGGAGAGACCCATCCCTCCGGCTATCACCAGTAAAATCAACACAAACTGCATAACGCTTCCTCCGTTTTAAGGCGAAGAAGATTACGTCGGTCGTCCAGTGAGAAAAATGCCATAATGCAGGAAACACCTTTGCAGGAAATGCATTAATGTTCGATGCCAGTAATATCAACGTCCGCGCGCTGCTGATCTTTATTGAGGTCTATGAAGCGCAGAATTTCTCCGTTGTCGCGCGGCGGCAGGGGATATCAGCCTCACAGATATCGCGCGTTATTCACCAGCTTGAGGATGCCCTCGGTCAGCAGCTGTTCTACCGCAATACGCGCGCGGTGATCCCCACAGAAAGTGGTCATCTGTTTATCCGCTATGCCCGGGCGATGGTCGAAAACGTCGAAGAGGCGCGGCGTGAGCTGGATGAACGTTCGTCGGAACCATCCGGCACAATTCGCATTAATGGGCCGGTATTTTTTGGGCAGAGGCATGTTGCGCCAGGCCTGGCGGAGCTGACCGAGCGTTATCCGCGGTTAAACATTGAGCTCACGCTGACCGATGACTTTATCGACCCGCACCGGGATGCGGCCGATCTTATCTTTCGCATTGGCATGTTGACGGACTCGACGTTCCACGCCCGCATTTTTGGTCAGCAGCGTTACCACCTTGCCGCGTCGCCCGCGTATCTGCGCAAACACGGTGTGCCGGACGATCCGGCCACGCTGAGCGATCATCAATGTCTGGTCTATCGC
Source organism: Enterobacter cloacae complex sp. IR53030 (assembly GCF_049238365.1). Lineage (NCBI taxonomy): Bacteria > Pseudomonadati > Pseudomonadota > Gammaproteobacteria > Enterobacterales > Enterobacteriaceae > Enterobacter > Enterobacter cloacae complex sp. IR53030. Next base: position 309,801 of record NZ_JBMKHA010000002.1, on the reverse strand, counting down.
GGTTCGTCCGGGCCTAACCGCTGGCTGGTGCGTCGCGAGGGGGAGAACTGGATACACTATCCGGTGGTGGCGCGGATGACATCCAATAATGCGGAGTCGTTGCTCACTGCCGCGCTGGGCGGGATGGGGATCGTCCTGTTTCCGGACTGGCTGATTGGCGACAGGCTCCAGCGGGGAGAGCTTGTCGCACTTCTGCCGGAAATGGCGTGTGCGATCAACACGGAGCCGCTGAACATTGCGGCGATCTATCCACATGCACGTCATCCGCCCCTGAACGTCAGGGCGGTGATTGATTATTACGTCGAACGCTTTGGTACGCCGCCGTACTGGCAAACGTAAAGGATTACGCGCCGAGCTCTTTGCGGATAATCTCTGCGCCTGCGCTGAGGGCTCTCAGCTTACCGTTTGCGACGTGACGGGAAAGGGGGGCCATACCGCAGTTGGTCGAAGGGTAAAGCTTGTCGGCATCGACAAACTGCAGCGCTTTACGCAGGGTATCGGCGACTTCCTCCGGCGTTTCAACGGTGTTCGTTGCCACATCAATCGCGCCAACCATCACTTTTTTACCGCGGATCAGCGCCAGCAGATCCATCGGCACGCGGGAGTTGTGGCACTCCAGAGAGATAATGTCGATGTTCGAGGTCTGCAGCTTAGGGAAAGCCTCTTCGTACTGGCGCCACTCAGAGCCGAGCGTTTTTTTCCAGTCGGTATTGGCTTTGATGCCGTAGCCATAGCAGATATGGACCGCAGTTTCGCACTTCAGCCCTTCAATGGCGCGTTCCAGCGCGGCGATGCCCCAGTCGTTGACCTCGTCAAAAAAGACGTTAAATGCCGGTTCGTCGAACTGGATAATATCCACGCCTGCAGCCTCTAGCTCCCGCGCTTCCTGATTGAGGATTTTGGCGAATTCCCAGGCCAGCTTTTCGCGGCTTTTATAGTGCGCGTCGTAAAGGGTGTCGATCATGGTCATCGGTCCGGGGAGGGCCCATTTGATCGGCTTATCCGTGAGCTGGCGCAGGTACTTTGCATCGTCGACGAATACCGATTTCTGACGTGCCACAGCAGAAACCACGGTCGGCACGCTGGCGTCATAACGGTTACGAATGCGTACCGTCTGGCGGTTTTCAAAATCCACGCCGCTCAGGTGTTCGATAAAGGTGGTGACGAAGTGCTGGCGGGTCTGTTCGCCGTCGCTGACAATGTCGATTCCCGCACGGATCTGCTCATCCAGTGACAAACGCAGCGCATCCTGTTTTCCTGCCAGTAATTCCTGATCCTCTAATTTCCACGGAGACCACAGCGTTTCAGGTTGTGCAAGCCAGGTCGGCTTAGGCAGGCTGCCAGCCGTAGACGTCGGGAGCAATGTTTTCATAATAAAAGACCTATTTTGATGAATTAAAGCGTGTAGTTATCAGACCACTGCTCAATAATGTGTTTATAAGGCTTAATAAAGTATTCTTCGGTGAATCGACCCTGTTCAATCGCCAGACGGCTTCGTTCTTCGCGGTCATAAACAATTTTGGTGAATGAGTGATCCTGCTGGTTCAGATCCGGTCGGAAGCACAGTCCCGCCGACGAGTTGGCGTTATAAATTTCCGGGCGATAGATTTTCTGAAACGTTTCCATCGTGCTGATGGTGGCGATCAGTTCAAGATTGCTGTAATCGTTCAGCAAATCACCGGTATAAAAGAACGCAAAGGGTGCCACGCTGTTTTCTGGCATGAAATAGCGCACCTTCAGGCCCATTTTGGCAAAGTACAGTTCCGTTAATGACTCGCCATCCGGCTGATACTCAATGCCAAGTACAGGATGCTGGTTGCCGGTGCGGCGGTAGGTGTCTTTGCTGGAAACGCTGAGGCAGATCACCGGTCCTTTTCTGAAGTTCTCTTTGTATTCCGGCGAACTCACAAAATGGCGGAATATGTTGCCGTGCAATTCACCAAACTTTTCCGGAACGCTGAAGTGCTGTTGGTTCTTGTTATGTTCCAGCAGCAGAACGCTGAAATCATAATCCCGCACGTAAGACGAAAAGTTATTGCCGACAATTCCCGGGATACGCAGGTTGTTTTTCTTGTCGACGATGGTGGTTTGCAATATCTCAATGGCCGGGAACGGCTTATCCGCACCAATGTTCAGATCGACGGAGATAATTTCAAGCTCAACCGCGTAGCGATCGGCGTTGGGGTTATCCCAGCGCGCCAGTGCGTTGAAGCGGTTATTGATCATCACCAGGGTATTGCGCAGGTTTTCCTGACGCTTTTCTCCGCGCGCCAGGTTGGCAAAGTTGGTGGTGGTACGCGTATTTTCTGACGGGTTGTAATTCTCATCGAAGCAACTGCGCTTAAGGGTATAGGTGAAAGCTTTGCTCATTGTCGTTATGCATCCTAAGTTCATGTTGCTAAGAAGTTACCGATGCATAATTTATGCCTGACCCCGCGGCGCAGGGGAAGTGACTTAATTTCACTGCAACATGAGCGAAGTTCATGAAGCGTGATACTCGCGTGTCGCTGCCTTCTTGCCGGGTGGCGCTGCGCTTACCCGGCCTACGGTTCAGCGTCGTATATGTGCTTTGCCGTCGCCGTTAACCCGCTGTAGAGGATTGGCATTTTTTTATTTCTGTTCAATTCCCGCTATAATCCCCAAAATTTCCAACCGGTTTAGAAACGATCATGACAAAACTCACCTTACAAGAGCAGATGCTGAAAGCGGGCCTCGTTAGCAGCAAGAAAGCGGCGAAAGTGCAGCGTACGGCAAAGAAATCACGCGTTCAGGCTCGTGAGGCGCGCGAAGCAGTGGAAGAGAATAAAAAAGCGCAGATCGAGCGTGACAAGCAGCTCAGCGAACAGCAGAAGCAGGCCGTGCTGGCAAAAGAGTTTAAAGCACAGGTGAAGCAGCTGATTGAGATGAACCGCGTCACCGTGGCGAAAGGCAATATCACCTTTAACTTCACTGACGGTAATCTGATCAAAAAACTCGACGTCGACAAGCAAACCCAGACTCAGCTGATCAACGGCCGTCTGGCGATTGCCCGTCTGGTGATTAACGCCAACGGCGACTGTGAATACGCGATTATCCCGGCAGTCGTGGCCGATAAAATTGCCCAGCGTGATGCCGACTGCATTGTGTTAAACAGCGCGCTCAGTCAGGAAGAGCAGGATGAAGACGATCCCTACGCGGACTTCAAAATCCCTGACGATTTGATGTGGTAAACCGCCGTCAGAACGGGGCGGTGTGACGGGCAGTAACCGGCTCGCCGCTCACCGGATGAATAAAATTCAGCTCGCAGGCATGCAGCATCAGCCGGGGCGTGATTTCCGCCCCTGGCGCGTCAAGACCGCCATACAGATCGCAGCCCAGAATCGGGTGCCCCAGCTGCTGGCAATGAATACGCAGCTGATGGGTTCGCCCGGTTTCCGGGGTAAGCGTCACCCGCGTTAACGGCACTCCCGTTCCCTGATAAAAACGTTCCACCACCCGATAGCGGGAGCGGGCGGGTTTACCGTTAATGGCGCAGATTGACATCAGCGGGAACAGCGCCGGATCTTTGGCAATCGGGGCATCTATCACGCCCTCATCGTTTTCCAGATGTCCGCAAAGCAGGGCGCTGTAAACTTTCTCCACGCTGCGCTGGCTGAACTGCTGGCAGAGCGCCGCAATGATCGCTTTATTACGCGCAATCACCATCAGCCCTGACGTGCCGAAATCGAGACGATGTACCAGCGTGCAGCCCGGGAACGTCTGAACCAGACGATAATGGACAGAATCAAGGTTTTGCGGATTTTTCCCCGAGAGGCTGAGCAGACCGGAAGGCTTATTGATCAGCAGCAGATGTTCATCCTGCCAGAGGATCTCGATGTCGTCATGACACGGTGGGGCAATAAAAGAATCAATAATCGCAGACATCAGGCCGCCCGGCTGGAGAGTGGGAGCGGATGATAACGAAATGTGGAGAAAAGAAAAACCCTCCCACCGGGCGGTGAGAGGGGGAAATCTTAGGCGGCAACCAGGCTGTCGATCGCGGCTTTCGCGTCGGTCTGCGCTTTCGTTGCCACTTCAGGACCGTAAGCGATGCCTTCCGCGAACACGAAGTTCACGTCAGTGATGCCGATGAAGCCCAGGAACAGGCTCAGGTACGGCGCAACCAGGTCGGTTGGGGTGTCTTTATGGATACCGCCGCGGCTGGTCAGTACGATCGCACGCTTGCCTTTCACCAGACCTTCAGGGCCGTTTTCAGTGTAACGGAAGGTTACGCCAGCACGCGCCACCAGGTCGAAGTAGTTCTTCAGCTGAGTAGGGATGTTGAAGTTGTACATTGGGGCGTTAATCACGATAACGTCGTGCGCCTGCAGCTCAGCAATCAGTTCGTCGGACAGGGCCAGGGCTTCCTGCTGACGCGGGCTCAGCGGAGCATCGCTCGGACGCAGCGCGCCAACCAGTTCACCGTCCAGCACAGGAATAGGGTTTGCCGCCAGGTCGCGCACGGTGATTTCGTCAGCGGAATGCTGTTCACGCCACTGTTCAACGAAATAATCAGACAGCTGACCAGACTGAGAGTACCCTGCCAGAATACTGGATTTCAACACTAATACTTTGCTCATGGGTGATTCCTGTTTTTGCATTTGATTGAAGGGGGTTGCCCCGTTGCTTGTTGACACTCTATTCACAATCCTGCCACAGAGATAGCGCAATATATCGAAGTCTATGTTCGAATTTTTTGAATAAGGCGCAGAAAGCGTCAATGTGGTACTCTATAGCAATCATTAAAAAGAGATTTTACCCGGCAGAGCACTGCCCATTAACGCTATGACAGAACACCAAAAAATCACCTTCCCGATGCTCCTGCAAAGGCTTGATGCCCTGATGCTGCGCGATAAACAGCGGTTTGCGCGTCGTCTGCACGGTGTGAAGAAGGTTAAAAATCCTGATGCACAACAGGCCATTTATCAGGAGATGGCGAAAGAGATTGAACAGGCAGCAGGGAAAGTTGTGCTGCGCGAAGCTGCACGTCCGGCAATTACCTACCCGGAAAACCTGCCTGTCAGTCAGAAAAAACAGGACATCCTGGAAGCCGTGCGCGACCACCAGGTGGTAATTGTCGCAGGGGAAACCGGTTCGGGGAAAACCACCCAGTTGCCGAAAATCTGCATGGAGCTGGGACGCGGGGTGAAAGGTCTGATTGGCCACACCCAGCCGCGTCGTCTGGCGGCGCGTACCGTGGCGAACCGTATTGCCGAAGAGCTGCAAACCGAGCCGGGCGGCTGCATCGGTTACAAGGTGCGATTCAGCGACCACGTCAGCGATAACACCATGGTCAAGCTGATGACTGACGGTATCCTGCTGGCGGAAATCCAGCAGGATCGCCTGCTGATGCAGTACGACACCATCATCATCGACGAAGCACACGAGCGCAGCCTGAACATTGACTTCCTGCTCGGTTACCTGAAAGAACTGCTGCCGCGTCGTCCGGATCTGAAAATCATCATCACCTCCGCGACCATCGACCCGGAGCGCTTCTCGAAGCATTTCAACAATGCGCCGATAATTGAAGTGTCAGGACGCACGTACCCGGTGGAAGTGCGTTATCGCCCGATTGTCGAAGAGGCGGATGATACCGAGCGCGACCAGCTCCAGGCCATCTTCGACGCTGTCGACGAACTGGGCAACGAAAGTGCGGGCGACATTCTGATCTTTATGAGCGGCGAGCGCGAAATTCGCGATACCGCCGATGCGCTCAGCAAGCGCGATCTGCGTCATACGGAGATCCTGCCCCTGTACGCGCGCCTGTCGAACAGCGAGCAGAACCGCGTGTTCCAGCCGCACGGCGGACGCCGCATTGTGCTGGCGACCAACGTGGCGGAAACCTCGCTGACCGTACCGGGGATCAAATACGTGATCGACCCGGGCACGGCGCGTATCAGCCGCTACAGCTACCGCACCAAGGTGCAACGCCTGCCAATAGAGCCGGTTTCTCAGGCGTCGGCCAACCAGCGTAAAGGCCGCTGCGGTCGTGTGTCGGAAGGGATCTGTATTCGTCTCTATTCCGAAGACGATTTCCTGTCGCGCCCGGAGTTTACCGACCCGGAAATTCTGCGCACCAACCTGGCGTCCGTTATCCTGCAGATGACCGCCCTGGGGCTGGGCGACATCGCGGCGTTCCCGTTCGTGGAGGCGCCGGACAAACGCAACATTCAGGACGGTGTCCGCCTGCTGGAAGAGTTGGGGGCCATTACCACCGACGAGCAGGCTACGGTCTATAAACTGACGCCGTTGGGTCGTCAGCTCAGCCAGTTGCCGGTCGACCCGCGTCTGGCGCGCATGGTGCTGGAAGCCCAGAAGCACGGCTGCGTGCGCGAGGCGATGATTATCACCTCTGCGCTCTCCATTCAGGATCCGCGCGAGCGTCCGATGGATAAACAGCAGGCGTCAGATGAAAAACACCGTCGCTTCCACGACAAAGAGTCCGATTTCCTCGCCTTCGTGAACCTGTGGAACTATCTCGGCGAGCAGCAGAAAGCGCTCTCCTCGAACCAGTTCCGCCGCCAGTGCCGCGTGGACTTCCTCAACTACCTGCGCGTGCGCGAGTGGCAGGATATCTACACCCAGCTGCGCCAGGTGGTGAAAGAGCTGGGCATTCCGGTGAACAGTGAGCCGGCGGAGTACCGTGAAATTCATATCGCGCTGCTGACCGGCCTGCTGTCCCACATTGGGATGAAGGACGCAGAGAAGCAGGAGTATACCGGCGCGCGCAATGCCCGTTTCTCCATCTTCCCCGGTTCCGGCTTATTCAAGAAGCCGCCGAAGTGGACCATGGTGGCCGAGCTGGTGGAAACCAGCCGCCTGTGGGGACGCATTGCCGCGCGAATCGACCCGGAATGGGTTGAGCCAGTCGCGCAGCATCTGCTGAAACGCTCATACAGTGAACCACACTGGGAGCGTGCGCAGGGGGCAGTGATGGCAACCGAGAAGGTGACCGTTTATGGCCTGCCGGTGGTGGCCGCGCGTAAGGTCAACTACAGCCAGATTGACCCGGCGCTCAGCCGCGAGCTGTTTATCCGCCACGCGCTGGTGGAGGGCGACTGGCAGACGCGCCATGCGTTCTTCCGCGAAAACCTGAAGCTGCGCGCCGAGGTGGAAGAGCTTGAGCATAAATCCCGCCGTCGCGACATCCTGGTAGACGACGAGGCGCTGTTCGAATTTTACGATCAGCGCATCAGTCACGATGTGATTTCCGCCCGCCACTTTGACAGCTGGTGGAAGAAAGCCAGTAAAGAGACGCCGGACCTGCTCAATTTTGAAAAGAGCATGTTGATAAAAGAGGGGGCGGAGTCGGTCAGCAAGCTCGACTACCCGAACTTCTGGCATCAGGGCAATCTCAAGCTGCGTCTGACCTATCAGTTTGAACCGGGGGCCGATGCGGACGGCGTGACCGTCCACATTCCGCTGCCGCTGTTAAACCAGGTCGACGAGAGCGGATTTGAATGGCAGATCCCCGGCCTGCGCCGCGAGCTGGTCATTGCGCTGATTAAATCGCTGCCGAAACCGGTGCGGCGTAATTTTGTGCCTGCGCCGAACTACGCGGAAGCGTTTTTGGGCCGCGTCACGCCGCTGGAGCTGCCGCTGCTGGACGCGCTGGAGCGAGAATTCCGCCGCATGACAGGCACCACCATTGACCGCGAAGACTGGAACTGGGAACAGGTACCCGATCACCTGAAAATCAGCTTCCGCGTGGTGGATGATAAAAACAAAAAGCTGCTGGAAGGGCGTTCCCTGAGCGAGCTAAAAGAGGCGCTGAAGGGGAAAGTCCAGGAGACGCTCTCTGCGGTGGCGGACGACGGTATCGAGCAGAGCGGGCTGCATATCTGGAGTTTTGGTCAGCTTCCGGAAAGCTACGAGCAAAAACGCGGTAACTATAAGGTGAAAGCCTGGCCAGCGCTGGTGGACGAGCGCGACAGCGTGGCGATCAAGCTGTTTGATAACCCGCAGGAACAGCAGCAGATGATGTGGCGCGGGCTGCGTCGCCTGCTGCTGCTGAACATTCCGTCGCCGATTAAATATCTGCACGAGAAGTTGCCGAACAAGGCCAAGCTGGGTCTGTACTTTAACCCGTACGGCAAAGTGCTGGATCTAATTGACGACTGCATCTCCTGCGGCGTGGACAAACTGATCCACGAGGCGGGCGGTCCGGTCTGGACGGAAGAGGGCTTTGCTCAGCTTCATGAAAAGGTCCGCGCGGAGCTCAACGACACCGTGGTGGAGATTGCCAAACAGGTCGAGCAGATCCTCACCGCCGTGTTCAACATCAACAAGCGCCTGAAGGGGCGCGTGGATATGACCATGGCGCTGGGGCTGTCGGACGTGAAGGCGCAGATGGCGGGGCTGGTGTATCGTGGCTTTGTCACCGGCAACGGCTTCAACCGTCTCGGCGATACGCTGCGCTATCTGCAGGCAATTGAAAAACGTCTGGAGAAAATGGCCATCGACCCGCACCGCGATCGCGCGCAGATGTTGAAAGTGGAAAGCGTGCAGCAGGCGTGGCAGCAGTGGCTAAACAAGCTGCCGCCGGCGCGCCGCGACGATGAAGACGTGCAGGCGATCCGCTGGATGATCGAGGAGCTACGCGTCAGCTTCTTTGCCCAGCAGCTCGGTACGCCGTATCCGATTTCGGATAAGCGTATCCTGCAGGCGATGGAGCAGATCTCTGGCTAAAAGCCTTGCCCGATTTTCTCCCTTTCCCTGTGGGAGAGGGTCGGGGTGAGGGCATCAGCCCGCACAATTTTCACCCGTTCACAATCGCCAGCGTAAACCCATCCCATCCCTTAACCCCCACCGTTTGCAACGCGGTGGCGGTTAAGCGCGGGTTATCTCCAGTCATCTCGATAAAACGCCGCACGCCCTGCACGCGCGCGTCGTCGCTTTGCCCGTTAACGACTTCACCCTCGCGCACCACATTATCGCCGATAATTACCGTACCGGGACGGGAATAGTGCAACGCCCACTCCAGATAGCCGGGATTGTTCGGCTTATCGGCATCAATAAAGATCAGGTCGAACGGCGGAACGTCACCAAAATTTTCGAGCGAGCTCAGCGCCGGGCCTTCAATCAGTTCAATGCGATCGTTCAGCCCCGCGAGGTGAATATTCTGACGCGCAACGTCGGCATGACTCGGGTCGGCCTCGAGCGTAATCAGCTTTCCGTCCGGCGGCAGGGCGCGCGCCATCCAGATTGAGCTATAGGCACCCAGCGTCCCGATCTCGAGAATGCGTCTTGCCTGCGTCATGCGCACGAACAGCGCCAGCAGCTGCCCCTGGTTGGCCGCCACGTCGTGTTCGGGCAGCCCGGCGCGCTTGTTGTTTTCCAGTACCTGACTGAGTACGTCATCGTCAGGGATCAGCGAAGAAATCATGAAATTATCTACTGCAGACCACTGTTGTTGCATAGATTGACTCCTTGGGAAGGATTGCCGGGTGGCGGCTACGCCTTACCCGGCCTACGGGTGCGAAATCCAGGACCGGTAAGCGCAGCGCCACCGGGCAGGATTTCAGGCACTGCCCCAGCCGCCGCCCAGCGCCCTGTATAAATCAATCTGCGCCAGCAGCAGGTTATTTTTCACCTGCACGACGCTGGTCTGGACCGAGAACAGCGTGCGCTGCGCGTCCAGCACGTCCAGATAGGAAGAATAGCCGTTGCGATAGCGATTCTGCGCAATGCGCAGCGTCTCCTGCGCCACAGCCTGCTGGGCGAGTAGCTCCGTCAGCTGTTCCTGATAGCGCGTAATGGCATCAAGGCTGTTGTTCACTTCGGCAAACGCGTTACGCACGGTTTTTTCATAGGCGTACAGCGCCTGGTTACGCTGAGACTGGGAAATATCCACCTGCGCATTCAGCGCCTGGCGGTTCAGCAGCGGGGCAAGAATACTGCCCCCGGCGCTCCAGAGCTGAAGCGGATTGTCCAGCAGGCCAGAAAGGGTGCGATCCTGAATCGATCCGGTGGCGGTCAGGTTGATCGATGGCAGCAGGCTGGCGCGCGACGCGGCAAGGGAGGCATCTGCCGCCACCAGCTGGCGTTCAGCCTGAACGATATCCGGCCGACGGTTCAGAAGCGTGGAAGGCAGCTGCGACGGCAGCTTCAGCGGCGTCAGCGCCGCAAAGCTTTCGCTGCGCGCTACCGCGCCGGGATTGCTTCCCAGCAGCAGGCTAAGCGCATTTTCCTGCTGCGCAATCTGATGCTGTAACACGGGCACCTGCACCCGCGTTGAACGTAATTCGGAGTCAGACTGCATCAGCTCCAGGCGCGAACTGTAGCCGGTTTCAAACTGACGTTTCGCGAGGTTAAACGCCTCTTCGCGGGACTTCAGTGTGGCTTCAGTCACGCGCAGCTGTTCGTCAAGTGAGAGCAGGGTGACGTACCCGGAAGCCACGGACGAGGCGACGGTCAAATCCGCGGCGGCAGCGGCGGCTTTTTGCGCCTCCAGCGACGCCTGAGCGGCATTCGCCGTGCTGCGGTTGACGCCCCAGATATCAACGTCGTAGCTCGCCGTCAGGCTGCCTCTGTACACCGTACCGTAGACGGGCAACCCGGTCGCAGCGGATTGCGAACGGGCGCGCGTCCCCGTGACGCCCGCGTCAAGCGAGGGAAACAGGCTGCCGTCGGCCGCAAAGACCCGCGCCTGATACTCGTTTATCCGTTCGCGGGCGATCAACACGTCACTGTTATTCTTAAGCGCCTGGTCCACATAGCGGTTCAGGTGGTTGTCATGAAAATTACGCCACCAGAGCTGTTCCGTCGGGCTGGCTGGCCCCGAGGTGGCTCGCCATTGCGCAGGAATGTGCAGCGTGGGCTGCGCCGGTTTGACGTCGACGGACTGGCATCCGGCCAGCATCACCGCCACGACCAGTCCGGCTATCGGACGCAGGATCATGGTTTCGCCTCCCGCGTATCAATTGTTACCTGCACCGACATGCCCGGACGCAGCAGGGCGGATTCCTCTGGCTTACCGAGTACCTTAATGCGCACCGGAATTCGCTGGGCAATTTTGACAAAGTTACCGGTGGCGTTATCCGGCGTGATCGCGCTGAATTCCACGCCGGTTGCGGGAGAGATGCTCTCCACGCGGCCCTGATACGCTTTGTCGTTCAGGGCATCGACGGTGAATTTTACCGGCTGACCGACGCGCAGCTCCGCGAGCTGGGTCTCTTTGATATTGGCAATAACCCAGTGCTGGGGTGGCACAAGGGTGGTGAGATGGGTCCCGGCGGTCACATACGCCCCGAGACGCACGGCAATCTGCCCCAGCTGGCCATCACGCGGGGCCACAATGCGGGTGTTTTGCAGATCGATCTGCGCCAGCTCCAGCGCCGCTTTGGCGTTCTCAACGTCCGCCTCCAGCGCCCCGCGGTTCACAATCACCGTCTGCAGATCCTGACGCGACATCTCAAGCGTTGCTTTCGCCTGGTCGATATCGGCGCTGCCCTGAGCCGCGCTTGCCAGGGCGGCATCGCGTTCGCGAACGGAAAGTGACCCATCCGCCGTCAGATCCTTCACGCGCTTCAAATCCGCCTGGGTTTTCAGGCTCTGGGCGCGGGCATTTTTCAGCGCGGCTTCATTTTTGGCAATCGTCGCTTCGGCGCTTTTACGCTGCTGCAGGTTATTATTCAGGGCGGCAATTTTCATCGCCAGCTGCGCCTCGGCCTGATGCACCCGCTGACGGTAGATGCGGTCATCAATCTGCAGCAGCAGATCGCCTTTTTTGACCTGCACAAAGTCCTGAACCTTCACCTCTGTGATATAGCCATTCACCTGCGGGCTGATAAACGTCGTTTGTCCCCGCACGTAGGCGTTGTCGGTAAACTGCACGTGCCGGGTAAAGGGCGGTAACTGCCAGGCGTAAAGGATCACCAGCACGCCGACAAGACCGATGGCAGCGGCGGTGAAAACGGAAACAATGCGCACATTTTTGCGGGTGTTGGCCTGCTCTTTGGCGGCATCCTGCTGACTCATAAATTCTCCAGAACTCTTTCAATTACTTGTTGCCGGTGGCGTTCTTCAGTGCCATACGGGCAGTGATGCGCAGACGCAGCAAGCGCCATAAAATCCAGACCAGCGTGGCGGCAGCGATGCTTGCCGTCAGAAGATAAGTATCGTTGTAAGCCAGAATATTTGCCTCAAGGGCGGTGACGCTTTGTAGTTGGGTAATTGCCTGAGTCCCCAACAGCGAACTGTCACCGATCAGGCTTTTATACATCTGGGTATAAAGCTGAATGCGCTCGTTGACCAGCGGGTTGAGCGTGGTGAGCTGGTCTGCCAGCAGGCTGGAATGGTACTTCTCACGCCAGGTCTGGAAAGTACCGAGGATCGCCGACCCGAGCAGACCGCCGAGGTTCTGGCTCATGCCAAACATGACCGAGAAGCTGACCAGATTACGCGGGTCGGCGATCACTCCGCCAATGGCGGCCAGCATGGCCGGGGCGAGGAAGAAGGCGCTGCCAAAGCCCAGCAGGAACTGGCTGACCATCAGCTGGTCCGGGCGGGTCAGGTTATTGGACTGGCTGTCCAGCAGCGAGGCAATGATCATCAGTGCCAGGGATGTGATAATCGGCCACGCCAGTTTTGTGGGCTTGATGGTGAGACAGCTGGTGACGATCCCGCAGACGATCCCGGCGAAAATGGACCACGCCAGATGGGTCATCTGCTCATTCTGTAATCCCACATACTGTAACCAGCCAATCACCCCGGTATTTTGCTCCGCCAGCACGATGCGGATCAGCAGCATAATCAGTCCCAGACGGACGATGCTGCCGCTCGACAGCCAGCGGGTATTCAGCAGCGGGTTAATGCGGTTATGTTCAAAGACGATGGCGGACACAATCAGCACCAGCGATAACGCCAGCGACCAGCCGATCCACGGCGCTTCAAACCACCAGTCCAGACGTCCCAGCGACAGCACCGCGCACAGCAAGGCCATGCCCGGCGCCAGCAGAAAGAAGGTGACAAAGTCTTTCTTCTCAAAGACCTTGCGTCGGTCGCCCGGCGGCAGCTTCAGCGCGATCACGCAGGCCAGGGAGATCAGCGCCAGCCCCAGTTCAAAGAAATACAATCCGCGCCACTCGTCCAGCTGGAGCAGTTCAGTCGAAAACAGCCGCGCCAGCGGAATGGCGAGTGACGAGCCGGTAATGCCTATGGTCAGCGCCTTCAGGCGATGTTTCGCCGGCCAGGCCTGGATCTGGTAGTAAATCCCCAGCGAGCTGAGCGCGGCGGCCACCATCCCGTGCGCGGCGCGCACCATCAGCGCTGAGCTGAGATCGTTAACAAACAGATGGAAAAAGGTGACCAGCACATACAGCACCAGAAACCCTTCGGTGAAGGCGCGCAGACCGTACTGCTGGCGGAATTTGACCAGCAGCAGGTTGATGGAGATGTTGGTCATCACATAGACCGCGGGCAGCCAGGCGATTTCCGTTGACCAGGCGCCGAAGGTGCCCTGCAGGTTTTGCAGATTGGCGGTCACCACCGCATTACCCAGCGCCCCCGTCAGGCACACCAGCAGGCCCACGACGCCGTAGGCAATCCGTTTGGGCGTGCTGTGTTCAGGTGTGGAAGGCGACCCCAGCAGAGCGGGTTTCTCATGTGGCTGCCACTCGCGAGGAGCATAAGGATCGCGTTCGGGCAGGCGCATATCGTTGTTTACCTTAGAAATAATGGAAAAATGTGTCGACTGGCGATTCTACGTCTGCCGCAAATGATAATTCAAGTGAATATGATTTACGCATGTTAATCAAATGTTGAGAGGGCTTTTAAGGAAAAAGAGCGGCACAGCACCGCCGTTGTGTTGATAAGTCGAAGTCGCTACCCTGAGGTAACACTGAGGAGGAGTTCACCATGGTTCAGCCCCATTTCCCCGTCCTGCCGGACGCTACGCTTACGGCCATCAATACTGTGGGTGAATGGCTGGCGCAGGACGATCTCCGCGGCACGTCTCAAACCCCGGATGTTGATGGGGTGATTCTGGCAGGAAACGCGGTGATCACGACCATTGAAGCAGCCTGCCGAATTGCCGCAGAAAAGCAGGTTCCGCTGCTGATTAGCGGCGGTATCGGCCACTCGACAACGTTTTTGTATGATGCGATCCGTCACCACCCCCGTTATCACCCACTGCCGGTGTCCGGGCGGGCGGAAGCAAGCATTCTTGCCGACATTGCGCGGGAGTTCTGGCAGATCCCCGAGTCGCGCCTGTGGGTTGAAGATTGCTCCACTAACTGCGGAGAAAACGCCCGATTTAGCTGGAACATGCTGAAACAGCACCAGCGAACAAGCGGACGAATGCTGGTGGTTCAGGATCCGACGATGCAGCGCCGTACGATGGCGACATTCGCCCGCGTTTGCCGCGATGAGCCCGTTTCTCCGCAGTGGATTAGCCACCCGGGAATGACGCCAATACTGCAAAACGGCAAAAACGGCGTGGTATTTAGCGAGGGTAACGCAGGGCTGTGGGCCGTTGAGCGTTACCTTTCGCTGGTGATGGGGGAACTGCCGCGTCTGTATGACGATGAGAACGGCTACGGCCCGGCCGGGCGGGATTTTATCGCGCACGTCGAATTCCCTGAGGCTGTCACCGAAGCCTGGAAACAGCTTCAGCAGGATCCGGTCCTGAAGGTGGCGCGTAAAATCATCTGAGCACGGGGCAATCCCCTCGCCCCTTTGGGGAGAGGGTCAGGGTGAGGGGGAATTTCACAGCGCGGCGAATTTATCCAGCGTACGCACCAGCTGCGTCACGAAACCATACTCGTTGTCATACCACGCGACGGCCTTCACCAGTTGCAGGTCTCCCGCTTCCGACACCTCCGTCTGTGTGGCGTCGAATACCGAACCGTAGTGCGAACCAATCACGTCTGACGACACAATTTCATCATCGGTATACCCGAACGATTTATTCCCCTGGGTCGCCTTTTTCAGCGCAGCGTTGATCTCCTCAACGGTAACTTTCTTGCCCAGAATGGCGACCAGCTCGGTGACGGAGCCGGTTTTTACCGGCACGCGCTGCGCGTGGCCTTTCAGCTTGCCGCTGAGCGCAGGGATCACCAGGCCGATGGCTTTTGCAGCACCGGTCGTGTGCGGAATAATGTTCTCAGCTGCTGCCCGCGAGGCGCGTAGATCTTTCCCGCGCGGTCCATCGACCAGCGCCTGGGTGCCGGTGTAGGCATGGATGGTGGTCATGGTGCCCACTTTTATTTCAAACGCATCGTGCAGGGCTTTTGCCAGCGGGGCCAGGCAGTTGGTGGTGCAGGACGCGACGGAAATAATGGTGTCACTGGCGTTAATCGTGTCGTCATTCACGCTATAGACGATGGTTTTCATGTCACCTGCAGGTGCCGAAATCAGCACTTTTTTCGCACCTGCGTCCAGATGTGCCCGGGATTTCTCTTCAGAGGTGTAGAAGCCGGTGCACTCCACGACAATATCCACCCCCGCCGTTTTCCATGGAATATGCTTTGCCTCTTTCTCCGCGTATACCGCAATGGTTTTACCGTCGACGATCAGCGCATCTTCAGTGAAATCTACGCTCCACGGGAAGCCACCGTAGTTGGAATCATGTCTGAGCAGGTAAGCCAGCACTTTCGGGGAGGTGAGGTCGTTGATGGCGACGACAGTATTACTGTCCTGAGTTTCAAGAAGGCGGCGCAAAACAAGGCGTCCAATGCGTCCGAATCCGTTAATGCCAATTTTACTCATTGTGTTCTCCTGTGAACATGTCGATAAGACAGTTTGAACTCATCCAGGCTTAGACCATCACGGACAGGGCGGCAATTGAAGATACTTCATCCGCAGGGAAGTGACTGAAAAGTCATACAGAAAAGTTAATGAATTTTTAAGGAAAGGAGATTATGTTGGCGCAGTGACTGTTTTTTTTCAGGAAATCCCATGCGTACTAAATATTCAAGCCTGCAGATTGCGATTCACTGGCTGGTGTTTTTGTTAGTTGTCGTCGCCTACTGCGCGATGGAGTTTAGAGGCTTTTTCCCGCGTACCGATCGCCCGGTGATAAACATGATCCACGTCTCCTGCGGGATCTCGGTGCTGGTGCTGATGGTGGCGAGATTGCTCATCCGCCTTAAATATCCCGCACCGCCTATTCAGCCGAAACCCAAAGCGATGATCACCGGTATGTCGCACCTTGGGCATCTCATCGTCTATCTGCTGTTTATTGCGCTGCCGCTGATTGGCATTGTGATGATGTATAACCGCGGAAACGACTGGTTTGCCTTTGGCCTGCTGATGCCGCATGCGGCGGAAGGGAATTTTGATCTGGTGGATATGCTGAAGGAGTGGCACGAGACGCTCGCCAATCTCGGCTATTTCTTGATTGGTCTGCACGCGGCGGCGGCGCTAATGCATCACTATTTCTGGAAAGACAATACGCTGCTGCGCATGATGCCGAAAAAGCGTCAGTAGTCTTTTCGCCCGGCGGCGCTTCGCTTGCACGGGCCTACAAACGGCTCAAACTCGTAGGCCGGGTAAGCGCAGCGCCACCCGGCTTGTTTTTTAACGCAGCAGAGCACGCTCTTCAGCCGTTAACGCCAGCGTCTGCGTTGTCCCGGTCTCTGATGATTTCACCGCCGCTTCCAGCACAGCCATGACCGCTAACGCCTCGACAGGGTGAACAGGATGGGGGATTTCCCCGCGCAGCGCATCACGCATGTGGATGTAATACTGGCGCTGGTCGCCTTTCGGTGTGGCAACGGTCTGCGTTGCACCGTCTGCCCCGAAGAACACCATGCTGTCGCTGTCTTCTCCCCAGGTTTCGCTGCCGGGGATCACACCCGCAAGCAGTTGTGCTTCCTGCTGATCGATTCTGGCCTTCACCACGCTGCCTTTATCCCCGTGAACGGTAAAGCGCGCCGTCCCGCCAGCGACCAGCATGCTGGCGTGCAGAATAACCTTGTGCGCCGGGTAATTTAAAACCACATGCGCCCAGTCGTCGATCTCCGCACCCTCGCGCAGCGTCGCGATATTCCCCTGAACCGACTCAGGCAGGCCAAACAGCTGTAGCGTCTGGTCGATCAGGTGCGGCCCCAGGTCAAACCACAGACCGCTACCGGGAACGTTCTGCTCGCGCCAGCGCACGCGGACTTCCGGACGGAAGCGATCAATATGCGACTCCAGGTGCTTGACCTTGCCGAGCGTGCCTTGCGCAATAATCTGTTTAATGCCGAGGAAATCGCTGTCCCAGCGGCGGTTATGAAAAACAGAGAGCAGGAGCTGTTTTTCATCCGCCAGCGCGATCAGGTCGCGGGCTTCCTTCATGTCGAGGGTAAAAGGCTTATCCACGACGACATGTTTCCCGGCGTTGAGGGCCAGCGTAGCCAGCGGGGCGTGAGTGGCGTTAGGCGAGGCAATCACCACCACGTCGATATCAGGATGCTGAATAGCCTCTTCCGGTGTCGCGACCACAAGCACATCCGGAAGATCGCGTTTTACCTTCTCTTCATCACGGGAAGAGACCACCGCCAGCCTAAGCCCGTCCACGGACTGGATCAGCGGAGCATGGAAGGTTTTACCCACAAATCCATACCCGATCAGCGCAATGTTGATTGTTTGAACTTTACTCATGACCTTCTCCACGTTATTGCGCGCATACGGTGACCTGTAATGCGCCAGGGTCCCCAAGCTCAGGCCAGGGACGATCTAAAAAGAGTTGATGAATGTCGGATAACCCCGAAACCAGATACGGTTCACAGCGGTTAACTTTCAGATGGTCGGCCACGATCCAGTGTTCATGGCTTGCGGCGAGCATCGCACGTTTCACCTCAGCATCGGCCTCTTTACCGGCACTCAGACCGAGTTCGGCATGAATGGCGCACGCCCCAAGAATGGCGATATCTGCCCGATAGCGGGAGAGCAACGACAACGTGGCGCTTCCGGCAAACAGGCGCTGTTTCGGGTCCCATTTCCCGCCGAGCAGGATCAGATCAATGTTTTCCCGGTCGCTAAAATGCTGGGCGATGTCCAGCGAAGTGGTGATCACGGTGTGAGGCCCCTGAAGAAAGGTCGCGACGGCCATCACCGTGCTTCCGGCATCCAGAAAGAGGGTGGAACCGGCTGGAACCGCCTGCGCGACCTGTTTCCCCAGGCGTTGCTTGGTTTCAGGCAGCAGCGTGTTGCGGCCCTGACGATTCATGGCGGAAAGATTAAGGGCGATAGCGCCACCGTGGTTCTTCTGGGCCAGCCCCTGATTTTCCAGGTCGGTGAGATCCCGACGGATGGTATCTGCTGAAACCTGCAGCTTTTCTGCCAGCTCAGTAATGCTGGCCTGACCTTGATCGCTCAAAATATCAAGGACATAACGTTGACGTGCGGTCTTGTGCATGGCTGCACTCCTGCAAAATGTCGCAATAATTCGCATAATACAGCATTTTTGCGCAGAGGGAAGCAGGGGAATGGGTAAGCGGTCGGGAGGTGCAGTCATTCCGGTAGGTGATTATTACATTTGTATTAAGCAGATATCATTAAGCCGTTTTGAATGTTAACCACAGTGTTATTGTTATGTTTTATTTAATGATTTGGGTTATGTAACCATTATAATACCATTATATGGAATAAAGCTCTGTAAATAAGATTTATAATGGCGATTAATCTCTTACTTTAGTTTTTTAATGGATTTTTATTTTGGCGTGAGGTGGGTAATAACTTAAATTGACACTTCTTTGAAAATCTTTGTGTCTGACGCTCCTGGAAATTAACGCAAAAATGTACAGAGAGTAGATTAGGAATTTTCCTTAAATAACAGAGGGTTTATATGTTTCATTTGAAATGCCATTTTTGTGGTTTTGTCCAGAAACCCCATCTTTTTTCTTATTTGTAACACCACATTAACATTGTGGGTGTAGTGGCCTATACCACATTTTGTTATGCTGCAAATCAGTTTAAGAAATAAGTAAATTCTTAATTGAAATAAGACGACGGACTTTCTCACTTCCAATGGAAATGGGTATGGGGGAGTTTTACCTGAAATTCAGTGAGGACGCTAAAGAAGATATTTGTCTAATTATCTATACCTCTTTTTGGGTAATTGCCTGAGTTTGGCTCAGAGTCAGGGAGATAAAAATGACGATATTGCGAAAGCCTATGTTACGCCGATTTACAACAGCACTGGCATTAATTTCATTCGCCATAAATACGGCTTATGCCAATAGTCACCAGGCAGGGATTGCCGCAGTGGCAAAGACGACCTTAAAAGAAAGTATTCTTTTTGCTATCGATCGCGATCCCTTAATTAGTCAGCAGGCCGCGCAATTAGGTATTGGTCAGGCGCAAATAGATGAAGCGCGTAGCGGCTGGATGCCACAAATCGCGTTGAACGGGAGCACGGGGCATAGCCAGACCACCGATTCCAGCGGATCGCTGAAGAATTCTGCGGCCTGGGGGATTAGCCTGACCCAGCTGCTGTACGATTTCGGGAAAACCAATAACAGCATCAGCCAGTCTTCCGCCCAGCGCGATAGTTACCGCTACCAGCTGATGAGTACGCTCTCTGATGTGGCGGAGAAAACGGCACTCAGCTACGTGGAAGTTAAACGCTATTCCGATCTGCTCCAGGCGGCAAAGGACAACGTTCAGGCGCTTAAAAATGTTGAGCAACTGGCAAAACTGCGTGCGGATGCAGGGGTGAGCTCCACTTCCGATGAACTGCAGACCCGCACGCGTATTGCTGGCATGCAGGCAACGGTCGCGCAGTATAACGCCGCCTTAAACAGCGCCCGCGCAAGGCTTGCGGTCTTAACCGGGATGCAGGCTGACGCTTATTCGCCCGTGCCTGCGAACCTCGCCGTTGAGCCTGATTCGCTTAACCGTATTGATTATTCCTTGATACCCACTGTGTTAGCGGCGCAGAACCGGGAGCGTTCGGCCCAGTACGGCGTGGAAACGGCGAAGTCCCAGCACTGGCCGACCTTAAGCCTGAAGGGGGGCGTACCCGTTATGAGTCGGACAACCGTTCTTACTGGGACGACCAGATCCAGCTCAATATTGATGCACCGCTTTATCAGGGCGGCGCGGTCTCCGCACGTGTGCGTCAGGCAGAAGGCGCACGGGCTATGGCCTCTTCTATGGTTGATCAGGCGCGCTTCGATGTTCTGCAAAAAGCCTCCGTTGCGCAGGCTGACTGGACCGGTGCACGGGGAAGAATGGAAGCCGGTAAGCTGCAGCTGGAAAATGCACTGCGTGCCCGTGATGTTTATAAAAATGAATACACCCTGAGCAAGCGGAGTATTAATGATTTGCTCAGCGTTGAGCAGGATGTCTGGCAGGCCACGTCGGCAAAAATAATCGCTGAGTATGATGGGTGGAGTTCGGCAATTAATTATGCTTCCGCGGTTGATAATTTAATGTCGCTTATTGGAATAGAGAAAAACGCTGCCGCAAAATTACCCGATTTGAGTTAAAAACAGACGCGCATAGCTGCGCAAAATAAGACTGAAAATAATGGGTGTTTTTTCCCAGGGATAGCTACATCCATCTGGTGGACATATCCACAGGAATCCGCACACCTGCAAGGAGAAGAATATGAGTAACGTAAAGGTTGTTGATGTCATCATTCGCAAAACGGCAGAAAAAACGAAATTAACCGGAGACGGAAATCTCTCGGTATCCATTTCATCGCCGAGTGTGATTGAAATCCAGGGCTCAGCTCAGGATGTGGTGCGTTATGTCCGCCAGGGTAAAGACCTTCTCATTTATATGAAAGATGGCAGCGTTATTCGCTGTAATAACTATTTTGTCGAAGATCCTGAAACCCATCATCAGTCAGAACTGGTATTCAACGATCATCAGGAACTGACGCATATTTCTTTTGCCGATGCCGGGGAAGCGTCTGGCGCTGCTGTCACTGAGTTAACCGCCCAGGCCACACCCATTAGCAGCATTGAACCTTTCCTTGAGCAGGAAAGTGTCCTGAGCGATGCGCCGTGGGGCTGGATTGCGGGTGCTGCCCTGGGCGGTGGCGCCATCGGGGCGCTGCTGGCCAACGGCGGTGACGGCGAAACGAAAACGAAAGTCATTGATAACACCAAAGAAGTGGAAAGTGCCACGCCGACCTTTTTGCTGTCGGACAAGGTGGGTGACAAGCAGGGTGTGCTGAGCGCGAACGCGATCACTGACGATAACACCCCGACCTTTAGCGGTAGCGGCCAACCGGGCGCGACCATTCAGATCAAAGACAGCAGCGGAAGCACCATTGCCAGCGCGATGGTGGGTAAAGACGGCACCTGGACGGTAAAACTCCCGACCCAGTCTGACGGAGAGCATACGTGGTCGGTCGTGCAGATCGACGGCAGCAAAACCACCTCTGCAGGCAGCATCACGGTAACCGTCTCCACGACCGAGGCCTCCATTACGCTGGCGACAACGGCGGGTGACAACGTGATAAACGCCAGCGAGCAGTCTGCCGGTTTTACGCTGTCCGGCAGCAGCCAGCATCTGGCGAAGGGAACCGACGTTTCCGTGACGCTGAACGGTAAAACCTACACGGCGGAAGTGGGGGCCAACGGCGCGTGGAGCGTAAAAGTGCCAGCGGCAGACGCGCAGGCGCTGGGCGATGGCACCTGGACGGTCAACGTGAGCGGCAAAGACGCGGCGGGGAATACCGTGAGCGGAAGCCAGACGATTGGCGTGGAAACCGCTGCGCCAACGCTCTCTGTCGATACGCTCGCGCAGGACAATATCATCAATGCCGCCGAGCACAACCAGCCGCTGACGCTGACCGGTAAAACCAACGCGGAAGCCGGACAAATTGTGACGGTAACGCTGAACGGCAAAAACTATAACGCCACGGTGGGCAGCGATGGCACCTGGTCCGTCACACTTGCCGCCAGCGAGGTGCAGGCTCTCAGTGAGGGCAACCACACCCTGACGGTGAACGTCAGTGACAAAGCGGGTAACGGTACATCAGCGACGGCAGATTTCTCGGTTCATACTGCGGCGCCGGTCATTACCATTCACACCGTGGCGGGCGATGATATTCTCAATACCAGCGAGCAGGGCCAGGCACAGATTATCTCCGGCCAGGCGAGCGGTGCCGCCGCAGGCGATGTGGTGACCGTGACCGTGGGCGGTAAGACCTTCACCGGCGTGGTGCTGGCAGACGGCAGCTGGAGCGTAGGCGTCCCGGCGTCCGTTGTGGGTGCGCTGGGAGAAGGCCACCACACCCTTTCGGTGTCCGTGACCAATGCGGCAGGCAACACCAGCAGCGCCACGCACGGCATCACGCTGAGCGGCAACCCGCCGGAATTCACGATTGACGCCATCAGCCAGGATAACGTGCTGAATGCCCAGGAGGCGATGCAGCCGCTGAGCCTGTCCGGCACCAGCAATCTGCCTGACGGCAGCGCCATCACCGTCACGCTGAATAACGTGAATTATCCGGCCACCGTCGAAAACGGTATCTGGTCCATCCAGGTGCCGGTTTCCGACGTGTTGAATCTGGCGAACACGCTTTACACCGTTACCGTTAGCGGCACCGACAGCGTGGGCAACAGCGGTTCTGCCGAAGCGAATCTGCTGGTGGATACCGTGCTGCCGCAGGTCATTATCAACACCTTTGCAGGCGACAACCTGGTCAATAACGCCGAAGCGGGCGTGGATCAAACCCTCAGCGGTCGCGTTACCGGCGCGGCGGCAGGCGATACGGTGTCTGTTACCGTGGGCGGTAAGAGCTACAGCGCCACGGTAGGCAGCGATCTCACCTGGAGCGTCACCATTCCGTCGGCGGATCTTCAGGCGTTCGGCGATGGTGATTTAACCTTCACCGCATCGGTAACCAACGGGCACGGTAATACCGGCACCGGCGAGCGTGATATCAACATCAACGCTCAGCTGCCGGGTCTGCGCGTGAACACCATTTCCGGCGATGACGTGATCAACGCCATCGAACAGCAGCACGATCTGACCGTCACCGGTGCCAGCACCCATCTGGCTGCGGGCACACAGATTGTCGTTACCATCAATAACGTCGAGTACGTCACCGCGGTTAACGCCAGCGGCAACTGGCAGATTGGCGTTCCGGCGGCGGATCTTCAGGCCTGGACGGCGGGCGAGGTGACGGTCAACGTCAGCGCGAAAGATGCCTGGAACAACACCGTTTCGGCAGAACACCCGATTGAACTCGACCTCAACGCCGTGGCGGTCACCATTGATACCGTCTCCAGCGATGACATGCTCAACGCGACAGAAAAAGGCAGCGATTTAACCCTGTCCGGCCAGACGCAGGGCGTGGAAGCGGGGCAGACCGTGGTGGTGAAATTCGCCGACCAGACCTTCACCGCCCAGGTGCAGCAGGATGGCTCCTGGAGCCTGACCGTACCGGCCAGCGCGATGGACACGCTGATCGACGGTCGCGCACAGGTGAGCGTCAGCGTCACCAACATCAACGGTAACACTGCCGACGCGTCGCGCGTGGTCACGGTGGATACCCTGCCGCCAGCGATTACCCTCGATAACCTGACCGCAGATAACATCATTAATGCGGCCGAAGCGCAGCAGGATTTAGTCTTAAGCGGCAGCAGCACGGCAGAATCGGGCCAGACGGTCACCGTGACGCTGAACGGCAAAACGTACCAGACCACGGTCCAGACGGACGGTACCTGGCAGTTGAGCGTTCCGGCGGCTGACGTTGGCGCTCTGGCCGACGGTATCGTGACCGTGACGGCCAGCGTGAGCGACGTGGCGGGTAACACCAGCAGCGCCGATCGCGTCGGTCTGGTAGACGCAACCGTGCCGCAGGTGACCATCAACGACTTTGTCACCGCCACCAACACCATTAACCAGCTTGCCCATTCTCAGGCGCAGATCCTGAGCGGCTCCGTGACCGGCGCGGCAGCGGGCGACCGGGTGACCATCACCATCAACAATGTGGATTACACCACCGTGGTGGATGCGGCGGGCAACTGGAGCCTCGGTCTGCCAGCGTCCGTGGTGCAGGGGCTGGCCGACGGTACCTGGACCATCGACGTCTCCGTGACCGACAGGTCCGGTAATACCGGAAGCAGTTCGCTGGATGTGGTGGTGAATACCGTGACGCCGGTCATCGGTATTAATACCCTGGCAGCAGATGACGTGATCAATGCGACCGAGAAAGGTCAGGATCTGCAACTCTCTGGTACCAGCAACCAGCCGGAAGGAACCCGTATCACCGTCACCCTGAACGGCATCGACTACACGGCTATTGCCGATGCCAGCGGTAACTGGAGCGTCATCGTACCGGCGACGGCAGTAGGTGCGCTGGGCGAAGCGCATTACACCGTGACGGCGAACGTGACCGACAGCGTGGGCAACAGCGCCTCTGCAAGTCACGATGTGCTGGTGGACAGTTCGCTGCCGGTTGTGACGATCAATACCCTGGCGGGCGATAATATCGTTAACGCAGCGGAGGTTGCGGCAGGGCAAACCCTGACCGGTAAAGTGACTCACGCGGCGCCAGGTGACACTGTCACGATTATCCTTGGCGGCCAGACATACACGGCCACCGTGCAGGACGATCTCACCTGGAGCCTGCCGTTAAGCGAGAGCCAGTTAACCGCGCTCGGCAATGGCGATTTGACGCTGTCAGCCAGCGTCACCAACGCCCACGGTAATACCGGCTCATCCTCTCTGGACTTCACCATCGACGCCCAGCTTCCTGGACTGCGTATTGACACCGTGGCGGGCGATGACGTGATTAACATCATCGAACACGGTCAAAACCTGATTGTGTCCGGCTCCAGCACCGATCTGGTCGCGGGCAGCACCGTCACGGTAACCATTAACGGCAGCAACTATTTCGCCACCGTGCTGGCGGACGGCACCTGGAAGGCGGCGATCCTGGCCGCGGATGTGTCGCAGTGGGCGGAGGGTGCGCTCGATATCAAGGCAAGCGCACAGGATACCTCCGGCAACCCGGTGACTATTGGCACCGTTGTGGATGTCGATCTCGCGCCTGTCGCCATCACTATCAGCAGCGTGACCGACGATAACGTGCTCAACGCGGCGGAAAAAGGTCAGGATCTGCTGCTTTCCGGCACCACCTCCAATGTGGAAGCGGGTCAGACCGTGACCATTACCTTTGCGGGTAAAACCTGGACCACGACCGTGGATGCCAACGGCGACTGGACGTATACCGTACCGGCAGCCGATCTGAGCGGCCTGAAAGACGGCGACGCCAGCGTGCAGGTTAACGTCACCAACGCGAACGGCAACGCGGCATCGTCCGCGCAGGAATTCAGCGTCGATACCACTGCGCCAACGGTCAGCATCAACACCATCAGCAATGACAATATGCTCAACGCGGCTGAGGCGGGGCAGGATTTGACCCTGAGCGGCTCCACCACGGCCGAAGCCGGCCAGACGGTGACGGTCTCATTCAACGGCAAGCAGTACACCGCGCAGGTGCAGGCGGACGGCAGCTGGACACTCAACGTGCCGGCGGCGGATCTGGCAGGCATCAGCGACGGTAACGCCACGGTCACGGCATCGGTTTCCGATAAAGCCGGCAACCCGACAAGCGCGGATGCCTCCGTTCTGGTGGATACCACCGTGCCACAGATTAGCTTCAACATCGTCGCGGGCGATGACATCGTGAACATTGCTGAGCACGGTCAGGCGCTGATCGTCTCCGGTAAGGTGACGGGCGCGCAGGCGGGCGATGTCATCACGGTGACCCTGAACGGGAAAGACTACACCGCAATGCTGGATGCGTCCGGGAGCTGGAGCGTGGGCGTTCCGGCAACGGACGTGGGCGCGCTGGTGAACGGCAACCAGACGATTGCGGCGACACTCACCGATAAAGCGGGTAACAGCACCACCGCAACGCATGACGTTGAGGTCTCCCTGACCGCGCCGGTGATTGCCATCAATACCCTGGCGGTTGACGACGTGATCAACGCGGCCGAAAAAGGCCAGGATCTGCTGGTTTCCGGCAGCAGTAACCAGCCGGACGGCACCACCATTACGGTGACCCTGAACGGCATCAGTTACACCGCCATCACGGACGCCAGCGGCAACTGGAGCGTCACCGTACCGGCGGCAAACGTCTCGGCGCTGGGCGAAGCGAGCTACGCCGTGACGGCAAACGTGACCGACGCGGCAGGCAACAGCGCGAGTACCAGCCACAGCGTTGTGGTCGACAGCGCGCTCCCGGTGGTAACCATTAATCCTGTCGCCACGGATGATGTGATTAATGCGGCAGAGGTCGCCGCAGGCCAGATCCTGAGCGGGAAAGTGAGCGGGGCAGTGAGCGGTGACACTGTCACTATTTCCATCGGTGGCAACATCTACACCGCCACGGTACAGGACGACCTGAGCTGGTCGGTCAACGTGCCGTCCACGGTCTTAACCGCCATCGGTAACGGCGATCTGACGGTGTCCGCCAGCGTCACCAACGGCCACGGCAACACCGGCACCGGCGAGCGCGACATCACCATTGATGCCAGCCTGCCGGGCCTGCGCGTCGATACCGTCGCGGGCGACGATGTGATTAACAGCATCGAACATGCGCAAAACCTGATTATCACCGGGTCAAGCGATGGCCTGGCAGCCGGTTCGGCACTCACGGTAACCGTCAACGGAAAAACCTACGCGGCAACCGTGCTGGCAGACGGCACCTGGGCGGCGGCGATCCCGGCGGCAGACGTTAGCGCGCTGGGCGCAGGCACGGTCACCGTAACGGTTAACGGCCAGAGCACGGCGGGCACGCCGGTCACCATCAGCCACGACGTGAAGGTAGATTTGGCCGCAGTCGCCATCAGCATTAACCCGATTGCCACCGACGACGTGATTAACGCGACGGAAAAAGGCGCGGACCTGGTCCTGTCCGGTTCCACCACCAATGTGGAAGCTAACCAGACCGTCACCATCACCTTCGGCGGCAAGTCGTACACCGCGACGGTCGATGCCAGCGGCAACTGGACGACCACCGTACCGTCTGCCGATTTGGGCAGCCTGAAAGACGGCGACGCCAGCGTACAGGTGAGCGTGACCAACGTGAACGGCAACAGCGCGTCGGCTGGCCGTGAGTACAGCGTGGACGCGACGGCGCCGACGGTGTCTATTGAAATCATCAGCGACAACAACATCATCAATGCGGCCGAAGCGCAGCAGGATCTGGTCATTAATGGCGTGACCAACGCCGAAGCGGGCCAGACGGTGACGGTCACGCTGAACGGTAAAGACTACACCACCACCGTAGCGGCAAACGGCAGCTGGAGCGTAACCGTGCCGTCTGCGGATCTGGGCGCGATTGCTGACGGTAACTACACCGTCAGCGCCGCCGTCGCGGATAAAGCGGGCAACCCGGCCTCTGCCGATCGCGACGTGCTGGTTGATACCACCATTCCACAGCTGACCATCCACACCGTATCCGACGACGATGTGATCAACAGCGCCGAACATGCGCAGGCGCTGATTGTCACCGGTTCTGTGACCGGCGCGGCGGCGGGTGATGTGGTCACCGTGACGATCAACAACAAATCATACACAGCCACTCTGGATGCCTCCGGCAACTGGAGCGTGGGCGTCCCGGCGGCGGATGTGACCGCGTTGACCGCAGGAGATTACACCATCACCGCGGCGCTGACCGATAAAGCGGGCAACAGTAACAGCACCACACACAGCGTGGAGGTAAACCTGAGCGCGCCGGTGCTGACCATTGACACCGTTTCCGGTGACGATGTGATCAACAGTTCAGAGAAAACCCAGGATCTGACGATCTCCGGTACGGCTTCCGGCCTGGCGGCAGGCGCGGCGGTGACCGTGATGCTCAACGGCAAAGCGTACGGCGCAACGGTGGACGCTAACGGTAAATGGACGACCACGGTTCCGGCGGATCAGGTCGGTCAGCTGGGTGAAGCGCTTTACACCGTTACCGCGTCAGCAACGGACGGCGTTGGCAACAGCACCAGTACCTCTCATACCGTGAATGTCGAGTCCGTTCTGCCGGGTGTCATTATCAACACCGTGGCGGGCGATGACGTCATTAACGCGGCTGAACTGGCGGCAGGCCAGAGCATCAGCGGCTCGGTAGTCAATGCCGAAGCAGGCAACACGGTTACCGTGACTCTCGGAGGCAAAACGTATACCGCGACGGTCCAGAGCGATCTCACCTGGTCCGTTAACGTGACGCAAGCCGAACTGACAGCGCTGGGCAACGGCGAGTTGACCGTATCTGCCAGCGTAACCAACGGCGTGGGTAACAGCGGCTCCGCTGAGCGCGATATCACTATCGACGCTAACCTGCCTGGGCTGCGCGTCGATACCGTCGCGGGCGACGATGTGATTAACAGCATCGAACATAATCAAAACCTGATTATTACGGGTACAAGCGACGGGCTGACGGCGGGCACGGCGCTGACCGTCACCGTGAACAATAAAACCTACCCGGCGACTGTCCTGGCTGACGGCACCTGGAGTGCGGCGATCCCGGCGGCGGACGTGGGTGCCCTGGCGGCAGGCACGGTGACCGTTACCGTGGCAGGCCAGAACGGTGCGGGTAATCCGGTTTCCATTAATCACGATGTGACGGTGGATCTGGCGACCGTTGCCATCAGCATTGACGCCATCGCTTCAGACGATGTGATTAACGCGGCCGAGAAGGGCGCGGATCTGGAGCTCTCCGGCACCACCTCGAACGTGGAAGCAAACCAGACCGTCACCATTACCTTTGGCGGCAAGAATTATACCGCCACGGTGGATGCTGAGGGTAAATGGACCGCCACGGTGCCAGCGGGCGATCTGGCAGGTCTGAAAGACGGCGACGCCAGCGTACAGGTGAGCGTCACTAACGTGAACGGCAACAGCGCGTCGGCGGGCCGCGAGTACAGCGTGGACGCCACTGCGCCGTCCGTGACCATCAACACGATCGCGGGTGACGACATTCTCAATGCGGCCGAAGCGAAGAGTGACCTGATCGTGTCCGGCACCAGCACCGCCGAAGCGGGCCAGACGGTCACCGTGTCGCTGAACGGTAAAGACTATACCGCAACCGTCAGCGCGGACGGGAGCTGGACGCTGAACGTTCCGGCGGCGGATGTTGCGGCGCTCGGCGACGGCAGCGTGACCGTGACCGCGAGCGTGAGCGACAAAGCGGGTAACCCTGCTTCTGTTGATCATAACCTGACGGTAGATATCACCGTGCCAGCGGTCACCATCAACACCGTGGCGGGCGACGACGTGATTAACATCGCGGAGCACGCTCAGGCGCAGATTATCAGCGGTTCCGCCACCGGGGCGGCAGCGGGCGATAAGGTCACCGTTACCCTCGGCGGCCAGACGTACACCACCGTGCTGGACGCGGCGGGCAACTGGAGCGTGGGCGTACCGGCGAGCGTGATTTCCGGCCTCAGCGACGGCACCGTAACCGTCACGGCGTCAGTCACCGATGCCGCAGGCAATACCGGCACCGGCAGCCATAACGTGGCCGTCGATACCGGCCTGCCGTCGGTCGGCTTCAACACCCTCAGCGGCGACAACGTGCTGAACGCGGTGGAGAAAGGCCAGGACCTGAGCGTCGGCGGCACCAGCGCCAACCTGGCAGAAGGCACCGTGGTCACCGTGACCCTGAACGGCAAGCAGTACACCGCCACCACGGCGGCGGACGGCAGCTGGAGCCTGACCGTTCCGGCGGCAGATCTGGCGGGTCTCGGTCAGGCCAACTACACCCTGAGCGCGACGGCGACCAACGGCGTGGGCAACAGCGTCAGCAACACCGCGAACCTGCTGGTGGATACTGCGCTGCCGACCGTCACCATCAACACCGTGGCGGGCGATAACGTTATTAACGCGGCGGAAGTGGCGGCCGGGCAAACCCTGAGCGGTACCGTGGCGAATGCCGAAGCGGGTAACACCGTGACCATCACCCTTGGCGGCAATACCTACACCGCGACGGTACAGAACGATTTGAGCTGGTCCGTAAACGTACCGTCTGACGTGCTGACCGCGCTGGGCAACGGCAGCCTGAGCGTGACGGCGACCGTGACCAACGGCCACGGCAACACCGGTTCCGGCGAACGCGAAATCGTTATAGACGCTAACCTGCCGGGCCTGCGCGTCGATACCGTCGCGGGCGACGACGTGGTCAACAGCATCGAACATGCGCAAAACCTGATCGTCACTGGATCCAGCGACGGACTGGCGGCGGGCACGGCGCTGACCGTCACCGTTAACGGCAAAGATTATACGGCTACGGTGCTGGCGGACGGCACCTGGAGCGCGGCGATCCCGTCTGCCGACGTGAGCGCGTGGCCGGAAGGCAGCGTGAAAATCAGCGTCACCGGCGACAGCGCGGCGGGTAACACGATTAGCATCAGCCACGACGTGACGGTGGATCTGTCGACCGTTGCCATCAGCATCAACGCCATCGCCACCGACGACGTGATCAATGCGGCGGAGAAAGGGGCAGATCTGGTGCTGTCCGGTGCGACCACTAACGTGGAAGCCGGGCAGACCGTGACCATCAGCCTGAACGGCAAGATCTACACCACTACCGTTGATGACAGCGGTAACTGGACGTATACCATACCGTCCGCGGATCTGGCACACCTTAAGGACGGCGACGCCAGCGTGCAGGTGAGCGTCACTAACGTGAACGGCAACAGCGCCTCGGCGGGCCGCGAGTACAGCGTGGACGCCACCGCGCCGTCCGTGACCATCAACACGATCGCGGGTGACGACATTCTCAATGCGGCCGAAGCGAAGAGTGACCTGACCGTGTCCGGCACCAGCACCGCCGAAGCGGGCCAGACGGTCACCGTGTCGCTGAATGGTAAAGACTACACCGCAACCGTCAGCGCGGACGGGAGCTGGACGCTGAACGTTCCGGCGGCGGATGTTGCGGCGCTCGGCGACGGCAGCGTGACCGTGACCGCGTCCGTGAGCGACAAAGCGGGTAACCCTGCTTCCGTTGATCATAACCTGACGGTAGATATCACCGTGCCAGCGGTCACCATCAACACCGTGGCGGGCGACGACGTGATTAACATCGCGGAGCATTCTCAGGCGCAGATTATCAGCGGTTCCGCCACCGGGGCGGCTGCGGGCGATAAGGTCACCGTCACCCTCGGCGGCCAGACGTACACCACCGTGCTGGACGCGGCGGGCAACTGGAGCGTGGGCGTACCGGCGAGCGTGATTTCCGGCCTCAGCGACGGCACCGTAACCGTCACAGCGTCAGTCACCGATTCCGCAGGCAATACCGGCACCGGCAGCCATAACGTGGCCGTCGATACCGGCCTGCCGTCGGTCGGCTTCAACACCCTCAGCGGCGACAACGTGCTGAACGCGGTGGAGAAAGGCCAGGACCTGAGCGTCAGCGGCACCAGCGCCAACCTGGCAGAAGGCACCGTGGTCACCGTGACCCTGAACGGCAAGCAGTACACCGCCACCACGGCGGCGGACGGCAGCTGGAGCCTGACGGTTCCGGCGGCAGATCTGGCGGGTCTCGGTCAGGCCAATTACACCCTGAGCGCGACGGCGACCAACGGCGTGGGCAACAGCGTCAGCAACACCGCGAACCTGCTGGTGGATACCGCGCTGCCGACCGTCACCATCAACACCGTGGCGGGCGATAACGTCATTAACGCGGCGGAAGTGGCTTCAGGCCAGACCATCAGCGGCAGCGTGACGAACGCGGAGGCGGGTAATATCGTCACCGTGACCCTTGGCGGTAACAGCTACACCGCGACGGTGCAGAACGATCTGACCTGGTCCGTGAGCGTGCCGGAGTCTGTTCTGACGGCGCTGGGCAACGGCGATTTGACGGTGTCAGCGACCGTGACCAACGGCCACGGCAATACCGGGGCGGGCGAGCGCGAAATCGCTATAGACGCCAGTCTGCCGGGCCTGCGCGTTGATACCGTCGCGGGTGACGACGTGATCAACAGCATCGAACACGGTCAGAACCTGATCGTCACCGGTTCCAGCGACGGGCTGGCGGTGGGAACCACGCTTACCGTGACCGTCAACGGCAAAACGTATGCCGCCTCCGTGCTGGCAGACGGTACCTGGAGCGCGGCAATCCCGGCGGCAGACGTGGGTGCGCTGGCAGCAGGCACGGTCACCGTTAACGTGGCAGGCCAAAGCACCGCGGGTAACCCGGTCTCCATCAGCCACGATGTGAACGTGGATCTGGCCGCGGTCGCCATCAGCATTGATGCGATTGCTACCGACGACGTGATTAACGCGGCGGAGAAAGGCGCGGATCTGGTGCTTTCAGGTAGTACGTCGAACGTTGAGGAAAACCAGACCGTTACCATCACCTTCGCCGGGAAGACGTACACCGCGAAAGTGGATGCCGACGGCAACTGGACGGCTACCGTGCCTTCCGCAGATCTGGCGGGCCTCAAAGACGGCGATGCCAGCGTGCAGGTGAGCGTGACTAACGTGAACGGCAACAGCGCCTCTGCGGGCCGCGAGTACAGCGTGGATGCCACCGCGCCAGCCGTCACCATTGATACGGTCGCGGGCGATAACGTGATCAACGCCAGCGAAGCGTCCGCAGGCGTGGCCATCTCCGGTACCACCACCGCGGAAGCCGGGCAGACGGTTACCGTGACGTTGGGCGGTAAGAGCTACACCGCGCAGGTGCAGCAGGGCGGTATCTGGAGCGTCAACGTGCCGGGCACCGATCTCTCCGCACTGGCGGATAACGGCTATACCGTGCAGGTCAGCGTGAGCGACGCGGCGGGTAACCCGGGCAGCGCGGGTAAAGCGATTACGCTTGATACCACGCCACCGACCGTCAGCGTTAACGTTGTGGCGGGCGATGACGTGATCAACAGCGTGGAACACGGACAGGCGCAGATCGTCAGCGGCACGGCAACCGGCGCGAACGTCGGGGATAAAGTGGTCATTACGCTGGGTTCGAACCAGTACACCACCACCGTTGACGCCAGCGGCAACTGGAGCGTGGGCGTGCCGGCCAGCGTGATTTCCGCGCTGAGCGACGGCACAGTGACGCTGAGCGCAACCATTACCGACAGCGCGGGCAACAGCAGCACCCAGACGCACGACGTGGTGGTCAACACCGCCTCCGTGGCGTTGACGGTAAATACCCTCAGCGGCGATGACGTTATCAACGCGGCAGAAGCGGGTAACGCGCTGGTGATTAATGGCTCCAGCGCCCAGTTTGCCAGCGGTACGCAGGTGACCGTGACCCTGAACGGCAAGACCTACACCGCCACGATTCAGAGCGACGGCACCTGGACGACTACCGTCCCGGCCGCCGACGTAGGCGCACTGGCCGATGGCGCGCGCTATCAGGTGTCTGTTTCGGCGCAGGACAGCGCGGGTAACAGCGCCTCGGCAACGCACGACATCAGCGTAGATACCACCGCGCCGGTGGTAAGCATTGCGACGTTGTCGGGTGACGATGTGCTGAACGCGGCAGAAGCGCAGCAGCCGCTGACGGTTCACGGTGCCTCCAGCGCCGAGGCCGGCCAGACCGTTACCGTGACGCTGGGCGGCAAAACCTATACCGCTACCGTGGCCAACGACGGCACCTGGACGCTGGACGTACCCGCGGCGGATCTGGCCGCGCTGAGCCAGGGGGCGCTGACGGTGACCGCCTCGGTCAACGACAAAGCCGGGAACAGCGGTCAGACGACGCACACCTTAACGGTGGATACCGTCGCGCCGACCGTGACCATCAGCACCGTGGCCGATGACGACATCGTTAACAATGCCGAGCAGCTGGCGGGCCAGACCATCAGCGGTACCACCACGGCGGAACAGGGCCAGACGGTGACCGTCTCCTTCAACGGGCACAGCTATCAGGCCACCGTCGGGGCAGACGGATCGTGGTCGGTCTTCGTGCCGGGCCGTGACTTCCTCGGCCTGAGTGACGGGCAGTACGCGATTACCGCCACGGTGAGTGATAAAGCAGGTAACCCTGGCAGCGCAACGCACGACGTAACGCTGAACGGTGATGTCCCAACTATCACTATCAACACCTTTGCGGAAGATGACATTGTCAGCGCCGCCGAACACGGCACGCCGCTGGTCATCAGCGGCACCACCGACGCGCCTGCGGGCCAGACGGTGACCATCACGCTGAACGGTAAAACCTACACGGCGACCGTTCAGAATGACGGTACCTGGCGCTATACGGTCGGAAGCGCAGACGTGACCGCGCTGGCGGACGGCGGTTCGTACGTCATTAACGCGCAGGTCAGCAACACCATCGGCAACAGCGGCAGCGATAACCACAGCGTCACCGTGGATCTCACCGCGCCGTCGATGGGCATCAGCATTGATTCTCTGCAAAACGACACTGGCCTGAGCGCGAGTGATTTCATCACCAACGACGCTCAGGTCGTGGTCAACGGCTCGCTGACCGCGCAGCTCGGCAATAACGAGAAGGCGCAGATCAGCCTCGACGGTGGGGCAACCTGGATTGACCTGACCGTGACCGGCACCACATGGCGTTATACGGACGGCCGCACCCTGACCGACGGGACCTATCAGTATCAGGTGCGGGTGATTGATAACGCGGGCAACGTGGGGTCAACGGACAGCCAGGACGTGGTCATTGATCTGACGAAACCGGCGGCAACGACCATTACCGTGGATTCCGTTTCCCAGGATACCGGCCTGTCCGACAGTGACTTCATCACCAGCGACAACCAGATCAGCCTGAAAGGGACGCTCGGCGCGGCGCTGGGCAGCGGTGACCACGCGCAGATCAGCCTCGACGGCGGTCTGACCTGGACCGACGTCAGCGTCAGCGGGCTGAGCTGGACGTATGTCGATGGCCGTACGCTGGCCGACGGAGATTACAACTACAAGCTGCGCGTGATTGACGACGCGGGGAATATCAGCGCCACCACCAGCCAGGTAGTGACGATTGATACCGTCGCGCCGGACGCCAGCAAAACCATCGCCATCGACCGCATCAGCGACGATACCGGCCTGAGCAGCAGCGACTTTATCACCAACGATACGTCCCTGACGCTGCACGGCTCGCTCGGCGCGACGCTGGCTGACGGCGAGTATGCCCAGATCAGCATCGACGGCGGCGTCACCTGGCAGAACGTGATTGTGACCGGCAACAGCTGGTACTACGTCGACAGCCGCACGCTCGGGAACCAGACCTATGACTACTACGTTCGCGTGGTGGATGCGGCGGGCAACGTGGGGGCCAGCGCTCATCAGCAGGTGACCGTTGATACGGTCGCCCCGGATGCGGCGATTACGGTGACCGTGGATAACATTACCGTCGACACCGGGTTTGACAACAATGACTTCCTGACCAGTTCGACCTCGTACACGCTGCACGGCACGCTTGGCGCAGAGCTGGGGGCGGGTGAGTTCGTTCAGGTGAGCATGGATGGCGGCACCACCTGGGTGTATGCCACCGTGAGCGGGACCCAGTGGAGCTACAGCGATACGCGTACCCTGACCGACGGTAGCCATAACTACCAGGTGCGGGTGATTGACCAGGCGGGTAACGTCGGGGCAACCACCTCGCAGGCGGTGACGGTGGATACTCAGGCGCCGCAGTATGGCATCACCATCGACAGCATCAGCGAAGATACCGGTCAGTCCGGGAGTGATTTCATCACTATGGACACCACGCTGACCATTAACGGCTCGCTGGGCAACGCGCTGGCAAACGACGAGCGCGTGCAGATAAGCCTCGACGGCGGGAATACCTGGTCTGACGCCACGGTCACCAACCAGCGCTGGAGCTACACCGATACCCGCGATCTGGCGGACGGCGATTACACCTACCAGGTGCGGATCATCGACCAGGCGGGCAACGTGGGATCTACCGCGTCGCAGGTGGTGACGGTGGATACCACGTCGCCAGACACGGTGGGAACGGTCGTGAGCTATACCGACGTTGAAGGGGAACGTACGGGCACCTTTGGCAGCTCGGTCGCCACTGACGATAACTCACCGGTGATCAACGGGACGCTCAACCGCGCCCCGGACGACGGCGAGATCGTCCAGCTTTACCGCGATGGCGTCTTGCTCGGCCAGGTGACCATGAACGGCAGCGCAAGCTGGTCCTTCCAGGATAACGGCCTGAGCGATGGCAATCACACCTACATTGTGCGTGTCACCGACAAGGCCGGTAACTATACGGAATCGGACGGCTTTGTGCTGAGCGTGGATACCAGCATACCGACCACCACGGCAGCGATTACCGCGCAGACCACGTCGGATACCACGCCGATCGTCAGCGGGACCGTCTCTGCCGATCTGGTGAACGGTGAGTATCTGGTGGTGACGGTGAACGGGAAAATCTACACCTCCCAGACGGGCGGTGCGGTGGTGGTCGATCCGGATCACAACACCTGGTATCTGCAGATCCCGGACAGCGATGCACTGAACGTCGCGAGCTACAGCGTGACGGCGCAGGTGAAGAGCAGCGCGGGTAACGGCAATACCACCGGGACGACCACCGGCAGCCTGGTGATTGACACCACCACGGTGAATACCGACTGGGCAACCACGGCGGGGAACAGCAACAACTCCACCATGACCCTTGGCATGAACAGCAGCGGTCTGTGGAATATCATTGCGAACGGCCAGTCTTACTCCAGCAGCGATAGCTCGACCTATGCCGGAAATACGCTGACCAACACCCGTAATTACTACGTGGTGAGCCAGACCGCCGCTGACTTTGACCGTAACGGCACGCAGGACATTTTCGCCACGGAGAACACCTACGCGGGATCCACGCAGGTGATGTGGACCTACGATGGTAGCACCTATAACGCCAGCCAGCTGGGAATGGGCACCACCATCTGGTACGGCGGCGTGATTGCGTACGACAAAACCGGTGATGGTTATCTGGATCTGGCCTACGGCGATGCGGGTGCAGACTCCATTACGTACCTGATCAACAACAACGGGGTACTGTCGCCGGACGGCACCAACGGCGGCGCAGGTTTCTGGGGACAATTCACCACCATGCGTGAAATCTCCGGCGTTGACCTGAACAACGACGGTACGGTGGATATTGTTCAGCACACCAACCGCAGCGGCGCGTACTCGTTAACCGTAATCAACAACAACGGCAACGGCACGCTCTCTATCGGCCAGAACCTGACCAACGTGTTTGTGGTCAACGCCGCGAACACCACCACGGCGGCGTCCATGACGTGGGCAGACTTCAACGGCGATGGCTACATGGATCTGTACCTGGGCAGCAGCTACAACAACAACGGCGGGGTGATCTACTACAACGACGGCACCGGGAAGCTCTCAACCACCAAGAGCGCGGTGGAAGCCTCTAACGCGTCGGCGGGGTATCTGTCGGTGGCGGTGGACTGGAACGGCGACGGGCAGATGGACATCATCAAGCTCAGCACCTACGGCGCGTCACAAACGGCGACCCTGTTCACCAACAACGGGTACGGTTCCACCTGGACCTCCAGCCAGCTGGCGTCCGGTATCGCCTACGCTACCGGCGTGGCCGCGGTGGACTACAACTGGGACGGCGCGAAGGATCTGCTGGTGTCTCAGCAGAACGGCAAGGTGGTGCTGGTTCAGAACAGCAAAACCATTGCGGACGGCACCGCGATGCATCTGCACATTGTCGATAGCGAGGGTATCAACGCTTACTACGGCAACACGGTCAACCTGTATAACGCCGCTGGCGTGCTGGTGGCCTCGCAGATCATCAACGCCCAGTCCGGTATCGGGTCGAACGATACCTCTGCGCTGGTGAGCTTCTACGGTCTGGATCCGAATGAAACCTACTCGGCAGAGATTGTGAAGATCACCAACGGTGTGTCGGATAACGTCACGTGGAGCGGTCTGGACGCGGGCAACGGCAAAGAGGGCTACGTCCTGACGGCCGAAGCGGCGACCGGCGGCCACAGCGGGACAATCACCGGGACCGGGTATAACGACACCTTCATTGCAGAAGATGGCACCTATACCTACAACGGCTCCGGCGGCTGGAATACCCATTCCGACTACGACACCTGGAGCAACACCGGTGGGATGGACGTGGTGGATTACCGCAATGCGACCTCCGGCGTGACCGTTGACCTGCGCCTTTCAACCGCACAGGACACTGGCTTTGGTACCACACGGCTGTTGAATATTGAAGGCATTAACGGTTCGGACTTCGACGATGTTATCACCGGCAAC
Source organism: Enterobacter cloacae complex sp. IR53030 (assembly GCF_049238365.1). Classification (NCBI taxonomy): domain Bacteria; kingdom Pseudomonadati; phylum Pseudomonadota; class Gammaproteobacteria; order Enterobacterales; family Enterobacteriaceae; genus Enterobacter; species Enterobacter cloacae complex sp. IR53030. The sequence continues at coordinate 271,683 of NZ_JBMKHA010000002.1, read as the reverse complement.
AGCGCTGATAACCGGTTCGAAGGCCGCGGCGGGAATGACACCTTCAACATCGGCAGCGGCGGTCACGATACGTTGCTCTACAAGCTGATCAACGCGTCGGATGCCACGGGCGGTAACGGTCACGATGTGGTGAACGGCTTTACCGTGGGCACCTGGGAAGGGACGGCGGACACGGACCGTATTGACCTGCGCGATCTGCTCTCAGACAGCGGCTATACCGGCACGGGCTCAGCGAGCTATGTGAACGGCGTGGCGACGCTGGACAGTAGCGCGGGCAATATCACCGATTACATCCGCGTGGTGCAAAACGGCAGCAATACCGAGATCCAGGTTGACCTGGACGGTACCGGCGGCCAGTTCTCGCCAACCACTCTGGTGACGCTGAACGGCGTGCAGACGGATCTGGCGACGCTGCTGGCAAATCATCAACTGTTAATTGCGTAAAACCCTGCCGCGGGGAGCGATCCCCGCGGCCTTTTGGCATTTCTATACACGAATAGCGTTAACCCGGAGATTATGAAGACACATCCACAGTACGAACCCTGGCTGCAGGGCATGCTGATCATCGCGAAGCACTATCGGCTGGACTTTTCCGCGGAACATGTTCGGGTCACGATTAACCATGAAAGTCAGTCTCCGCGCCAGCTGGTGCTGGAGGAGATGGCGCGCCAGCTAGGGCTGGGGATGCGTGTAGTGGCGGCGGAAGCGGTCTCTCTCGATCCGTGGCGTTTACCGCTGCTGGCGGAATTCACCGGCGGACAAATCGCAGTGATTACCCGCATGGACAACGAAGGCAACGTCAGCCTGCAGTTTAGCGGAGACGGTGGCCTGGAGACGACGCTGACGCTGGAAGCGCTCGGGACACGGTTAAAAACCCTGCTGGTGCTGCGCCCGCTGGAGTCCACACCGGATGCCCGCGTGGACGATTACATTAAACCGTATGAGAAAAACTGGTTCTGGCAGCTGGCGCTGAAAGACTGGCGACGCTACAGCGACATTATGCTGGTGGCGCTGGTGGCTAACGTACTGGCTCTCTCTGGCATGGTCTTTTCCATGCAGGTGTACGACAGGGTAGTACCGTCGCAATCAGAAGCCACGCTGTGGGTGCTGTTTGGCGGCGTCATGATTGCCATTGTCTTCGAATTCGTCATGCGCATGCTGCGCGTGCATATATCTGACGTGGTGGGGAAACGCGCCGACCTGCGCATTTCAGAGCGTGTGTTTGCCCACGCGCTGCGGATTAAAAATGGCGCACGCTCCAAATCAACAGGTTCGTTTATTGCGCAGATCCGCGAGCTGGAGTCGGTGCGTGAACTCATCACCTCCACCACCATTGCGGCGATCTCCGATCTGCCGTTCTTCCTGCTGTTCGTCTTTATTCTGTGGATGATCGGCGGCCCGCTGGTGCTGGTGGTGCTGCTCGCCGTGCCGCTGTTGCTGATTCCGGGCCTGCTGGTGCAGCGTCCGCTGGGCAAACTCTCCAGCGAGGGGATGCGCGAATCCGCGATCCGTAACGCCACGCTGGTGGAGGCGGTGCAGGGCATTGAGGACATCAAGCTGATGCGCGCCGAACAGCGTTTCCAGAACCAGTGGAATAACACCAACGATGTCGCCGCCAGCGTCGGCATGAAGCAGCGCTGGCTGACGGGCCTGCTGCTGACCTGGACCCAGGAAGTGCAGTCTATCGTCTATGCGGTAGTCCTGCTGGTGGGCTGTTATCTGGTGATCAGCGGGGATATGACCACCGGTGCGCTGGTAGGAACCTCGATTCTGGCGTCGCGCACCATCGCGCCGCTGTCGCAGATCTCAGGCGTGCTCTCCCGCTGGCAGTCGGCAAAAGTGGCCCGTAAGGGGCTGGACGACCTGATGCAGCGACCGATTGACGATCCGCAGCACGGGAAGAAGGTGCATAAAGCCCATCTGCGCGGCGACTACGTGCTGGAGGACGTCGGGTTTTACTACGATGAAGAAGAGAAACTCAGCGTGCTTAACATCAGCAAGCTACAGATCCGTGCCGGGGAGCGCGTGGCGGTGCTTGGCCGAAATGGCTCCGGCAAAAGCACGCTGCTGCAACTTCTGGCGGGCATGCAGGAGCCGCAGCAGGGCAGCATCCTGCTGGACGATATCGCGCTTAACCATCTGGACCCGGCCGATCTGCGTCGCGACATGCAGTTGCTCAGCCAGCAGGCGCGGCTGTTCTTTGGCTCCGTGCGGGACAATATCCTGATGGGTAACCCACTGGCGACTGACGAAGAAATTCATCAGGCGCTGGTGAACAGCGGCGCGCTGGAGTTTGTGCGCAAGCAGAAAATGGGGCTGAACACCCTTATCAATGAAGGCGGCACGGGGCTGTCCGGCGGGCAGCGTCAGGCGCTGCTGCTGGCGCGCGCGCTGATCACTTCTCCGACGATTTTGCTGCTGGATGAGCCTACCGCCTGGCTGGATGAAGTGAGCGAGAAGCAGTTTATTCAGCATCTTCACCAGTGGCTGGGCAAGCGCCGGACGCTGGTGGTGGCCACCCACCGCCTGCCAATTCTGGACCTGGTTGACCGCATCATTGTGCTGGAAAACGGCAAGGTGGTGATGGATGGCCCACGCGACGCGATCCTGCATCAGCACGGTATGGCGACGCCAAAAGCCGCGCAGCGCACCGTGACCATGAAAGCGGCGGCGGTTGCTGAGGAGGGTGTGGCATGAATGATTTCACCCGTTTTAATAGCCGTCTGAAAGAGCCACGCCTGCCGAAGTCGTCGCTGGTGGCATGGGCGCTGTTCGCCCTGCTGGCGGTATTTCTCGCCTGGGCGAGCCTGTTCGAGCTTGATGAAGTCACCACCGGCAGCGGCAAGGTGATTCCGTCTTCGCATGAGCAGGTGATTCAGTCCCTGGAAGGGGGCATTATTCACAGCCTGATGGTGCGCGAAGGCGACATTGTCGAACGCGGTCAGCAGCTTGCGCAGTTAGACCGGACAAAAACCGAGTCCAGCGTGCTGGAGAGTGAGTCCCGTCTGAATGCCGCGCTGGCAACGGCGGCGCGCCTGAAGGCCGAGGTCAACGACACGGCGCTGATTTTTCCCGAAGAACTGGATGACGACGTTGAGCTGGTCAAACAAGAGACGGCGCTCTATCAGTCCCGTCGCGAAAGCCTGGAAAAAGGGCTGGCCGGCCTGCGTCAGGGGGCTGAACTGGTGCAGCGTGAACTGTCGTTAACCCGTCCGCTGGTGACCCAGGGGGCGGCCAGCAAGGTGGAGGTGTTACGTCTTGAGCGTCAAAAAAATGAGCTTGAGAATAAAATCACCGAGATGAAAAACCAGTATTACGTTCGCGCCCGTGAAGAACTGGCAAAAGCCAACGCGGAAATTGAAGCTCAGCGTTCGGTGATGAAAGGGCGTGAGGATTCCCTGACCCGGCTGACCTTCAATGCGCCGGTGCGTGGCATCGTGAAGGATATTGACGTGACGACCGTGGGAGGCGTTATTCCGCCGAATGGCAAACTGATGAGCCTGGTGCCGCTGGACGATCAGATGGTGGTTGAGGCAAAAATCTCCCCGCGCGACGTGGCATTTATCCATCCCGGCCAGAAAGCCCTGGTAAAAGTGACGGCCTATGACTATTCCATTTACGGTGGGCTGGAAGGGGAAGTGACCATGATTTCACCGGATACTTTGCAGGATGAGGTGAAAAGGGATGTCTACTACTACCGCGTTTATATCCGCACCGACAGTAACCATCTGACCAATAAGCAAGGTAAGGAATTTCCGGTCTTTCCGGGGATGATTGCGACGGTTGATATCAAAACCGGCAGTAAAACCATTCTTGATTATCTGTTGAAGCCGCTCAACAAAGCGAAAGAAGCGCTGCGGGAGAGATAAGGGCAGGGCGTTCGGGGAACCGAACGCCATTTTTATTATACCGTTAATGTGACGTTGTTGGGGTGGCGTCGTTCTTTCGGTACCACGTTAATGTAATGGGTGACATACGCGAAATAGAGTCCGGCATAGTTTTCGACCAGTTCGAGAAAAGCCGGATACACCGACAGGCGGCCGTCACCGCGATCTTTCAGATATCCTGCCTCTTGCGCTGTTTTGATAATCCGGTTGACGTGGATCCGCGAAACAAAGAATTCTTTCGCGAGCGTGCTGGCAGAATAATCAATAACTGCACCATGAGCAGATTTGTTTTTTATGGCCTGCAGATAAAGAGAAAGCATAATCATGCGTCCGCCATCTTTATCGATAAATAATCCTACCTCGGGTAACACTTTCCTGAAGGTTAATCCCCGGAAGAGATATTCCGCTGCGCGGCGGAAAAAATTATTTCTCAATGTGTCATTATCCAGCAGGTTTACATCAATATTAAACGTCGGATAAAGAATGCTGACGGGCAAAAATGCACCGGACATATAGCGTTTAAGTTCACTCAATCCTTTTTCGGTCGGGGCTATTCGTGTTTTTCGACGGTCATCCGTACAGCGCCAGGTCCTGATGCGCCCCGTGGTTCTGAGAAGAGTAATGATCGCAATCACACTATTAGGGCTGGCTATTTTATAGCGGGAGCATAGCTCTTTAATCTCAGATACTGACTCGGCCTGATTGCCAAATATAAAACAGCACATGGCGAGAATAATGTTGAATCGCGCTTCCTGAAGCATTGTCTTGTAGAACAAAGGTTGTTTTTTATAGATGGTGTCATTAATTGTGTAGTGCTCTAATATTGCCTCACCAAATCGTGGGTTGCTCTTTATAACATCCCGTCGATGTAGCAAGGCCCTGGATGAGATGTGATTATCCATAGCATTTTTCTCGTGTTTGATGAACCGATAGATGAAGTATCCAGTCTTCTTTTTCGGAATTTTCATTATACCTGAGAAACAGTGTTTTGCCGTCGTTATTTGAAAAGAAAGATATATTTACATTTGTCGACAGAAGAGAGAGTGATTAACGCAAAGATGTTCCGGTGCGGAACGTTGATAACAGTATCTTAACCTGATGGCGTACTGTAAAATTATTCTATACACCAGCTGTATTACATATTCCGTATTCATAATAAGAATGGCGATTTTGTGCCCAGGAGCAGGTTATGACCCACAAAATTTCTCACAGAAATGTTGCTCGCGACGATCTGCGGTTTGTCATCTCAACCTGCGGTTTTACCTTCCAGGGGTATGCTTTGCTCCTGAAAAAGTACGGCATAGACGCTTCGCATATCCACTTTGAGGGAGATGATGTCTGCCAACGGGATAGGGAAAATATCCTTAATAATCAACATGCTCATATTGTTGTGTTTCCGGGTAAAGGGATTGTCACTCTGCTGGAAAGTCTGACGCGGCTGGCATCCGTACTGAATGCATTGCCTGTTATCCGATGCGTGACCCTTTATAGTGATATACCTGACAGCTGGTTATATCGCACCCTGGGTAGCCTTTTACATAACAGCCATCAATTATCACTGATTCGGATCGCCAGCGTTTCTGATGTCATCAACTGCTTCCATACCCATAATAAGGGGTTTAAAGACCACTCGCGATTATTACGCGATCACTGTCTGGGGTATTCTCCGCAGGAAAATCTGAAATGGCTAACAAGAAGAGAAATTGACGTTTTATTGAATTTCTACCGCGGAATGTCCGTAAAAGATCTGTGCGAAAAGCTGGGGCTTTCAAATAAAACGGTTTATACCCATCGTAAGGAAGGTGTGCAGAAGTTACATTATATTAAACGATGGTTAAACGATCCGCATAACTTCAAAGCGGAAAGAAGTCACAAAAACAATCGTCTTAAAGCAGAATTGACGGATAAAGAAGCAGATATTTTTAATGCTCTGGTGAAAAGGGAGATCTTCCCGGCCTACCAGATCATTACCGATCGCGACAAAAAAGGGGTGGGCTTTGAGATACTGATCCGCTGGAATAAAAACGGCAAAATAGTCAAGCCAGCCTTTTTTCTTAATGACATTTCAAATCACGAGATATGGTTAAAAATAACGGCCCTGGTGATCCACGCTGCCGTGTCGGGGATTAATAAATATAATGGGAAATTCTATTTTTCAGTCAATATTCCGCCTCGTCTCGCTTCCGGGAAAGCGTTGCCGGAGATGGCCCGGAAAGCCATCGGCATGTTGCTCAAACCCCAGTGGGCGGAAAAGCTTGTCTTTGAATTTGCAGAAGATATCGATGTGACCAAAGACAAGAAGATCCCTGAAACCATGCGGCATCTGCGTAATACCGGGTGCAGACTGTTTCTGGATGACTGCTTCTCTAACCATCACACCATGTTTCCTGTCAGGCAGGTGCATTTTGACGGGTTGAAACTGGACCGCGACATCGTCGAGCATTTTGTGGCGAACGACAACGATTATAATCTGATTAAAGCGATTCAGATATACAGCGACATGACCGGAACGGACTGCATTGCTGAGGGGGTGGACAGTGAAGAGAAATTTGAAAAATTAGTCGAACTGGGCGTGAAAAACTTTCAGGGATATTATCTCTCACGGGCTGTGAAGGAGGAGGAATTAGATCGCATGGTAAGACAGTTTAGCTAAAAATAAAGCCCCGAAGGGCCTTGATTATTTACGACCCAGTAGCAGGCCGAGAACAATACCGACGGCACCGGCGGCGATAAGGCCGGTTAGCGGGTTATTTCTGACCGCTTCTGTTACATCAGAAACCGCATCGCTGGCCTGCGCGGCATATTTTTTAGCCGCGCCTTTTACCTGGTGCTTTGGTGAATCGACGAATTCACCAAACTGCTGCTGTGCAGAACCTGCAATTTCATCGAGCTTATTTTTTGCTTTATCTTCAGCAAACTGGGTGTTTTTATCAGTACCGAAATCAGACATCTTTGCCTCCTTGTGTTGATAATTAAAGGATAGCCGCTCTTTGCAGATATGAGAGACGAAAGGTTAATTTCGGCACCTGGCAGGGCTGTTTTCGGATATATCTCTGTGCGAAAGGACTCGCACAGAGAGACGCTGTTATTCGGCAAAACTCAGCAGCGCGTCGCCATCAAGGCGATAGCGCACCCATTCAGACTGCGGCAGCGCGCCAATGCTCAGGTAAAAATCAATGGCGGGCTGGTTCCAGTCCAGAACGCTCCATTCCAGGCGACCACACTGCCGCTTTACCGCGAGTTGCGCGATATGTTTCAGTAACGCTCTTCCCGCGCCTTTACCGCGATACTCCGGGGAAACGTAAAGGTCTTCCATATAGATACCGTTGCGTCCGAGCCAGGTTGAATAGCTGGTGAAGAACACGGCATAGCCGATGATGTTGCCTTCATACTCAGCGATCAACGCTTCGGTGTTACTTCCCGCGCCAAAGAGCGTTTCACGGATCTCCTCTGGCGTGGTAACCACTTCTTCCGGCGCTTTTTCATAGACTGCCAGCTCGTAGATCATGGCGTAAATGGTCGCGGCATCTTCGGGACGGGCCTGACGAAGGATAATGCTCATTGTTATTCCTGCTTTTTGTCTGTTTCGCGATTGATGGCGTTAAGCATACGGAGTATTGTCCGAAGAATTAAGTGCAATGAAATCAACAAATGATGAATATTATGCATCCGGCTTTACGACGTCTTGATTTAAACCTGTTGCCCGTTTTCGACGCGATTTACCGCCATCGTTCTGTTCGTCTGGCAGCCGATGAGCTGGCGATGAGCACATCGGCACTGAGCCATGCGCTTTCGCGTCTGCGCGCGACGCTGAACGATCCGCTCTTTTTTCGGGAAGGGCATCGTATGTCCCCCAGCGTGTATGCTGCTCAACTCGCACCTTCCATCGCTTCCGCACTGTCATTCCTGAATCATGAGCTGACCCCGCAGCCGGAGTTTGACGCCCCCAGCAGTACCGAGAGCTTACACATTGCGATTACGGATTTTACCGCGCTTTGCGTTTTTCCGACCCTGATGCACTCCTTGCAGCATGCTGCCCCTGGTTTGCGTTTTGAATTGCGTTATTTGCCCCACAGCCCGGCGCTGACGGAGCTATTAGCCGGGGAAGTGGATCTGGCGCTCGGGTTCAGTACCTCGGAGGATATTCGTCATCCGGAACTGGAGGAGATAGGCTGGTTCGAAGATGAGTATGTGGTCATCAGTAACGCCAGCCGGACACGGCTGACGCTGGAGGATTATCTCGCGGCCCGACATCTGGTGGTCACGCCCTGGAATGAGAAACAAGGGGTTCTGGATCTGCGGCTTGAACAGTTGGGCTATACCCGGCACATAGCGATCAAAACGCCGTCGATGCTCAGCGCCCCGTTTATCGTTGCACAAAGCGATCTGCTGATGGCGATCCCGCGGTTTGCGGCTGAGAAGCTGGTCGCGGCTGCGGATCTCAGGATATTTGCTTTACCATTTTCAATCCGCGCGTTTGAAGTGAAAATTTACTCGCATAAACGCAGCGGCCAGCGGGGGGCGACCCGCTGGCTTAAGGAGGAGCTGCATAAACTGGCGCAGGCGGTAAGACGTTCAGCTGATGGCGGGGGAAGTCATCCGTCTTAATTTAACGGCAGATAGATATCCGTTTGCAGCGCATGTTCCGGCACCTCGTGGACAAAATTGATGTTGGAGATCGTATCCAGCGAGCCTGTGTGACGCCCGACAGCGTATCGTCCTTGCCTGCGCGGTCGGGCAGGATCCTGACCGATCTTGCGATTTTTATTTGTAACAGGGTTTCGCAGGATTTAATTAGGAATGAGAGAGGCGTTCTTGATATTGATATGACCCTGTTTCGGAAAGAATGTTAGTCGCTGGTATGCCGTTCTGACGTCAATTATCGAACGGCATCCAGTAATTTTCTGCGAAAGTGTTTTATGGAATGCTTTGCAAATCCCTTTCAATATCACGACGGCGCCCGTTGTCAGCGATTTCGCGCCCTGGGCGAGCCGGTGCTTTCAGTGCTTTGGTTAGAAAACGCCTGGCCTCATCCGTTCTTTTCTCTTTTAGAAGGTAATCGCCGTAGAAATAGTTAGGGTCTATACCGTCAGGGTTGATGGCCAGCGCTTTTTTCAACATTTCATCAGCTTTGTCTTTATCACCAAAACCGATCGGCCAGCCGGGAACCTGATAATAAAGAGCCCCCAGGCTTGTCCAGGCTGATCCCTGAAGCGCGTTAGGTTCAATTTCAATCGCTTTCTCCAGGTTAGTGCGGGCTTGTTTAACAAGGCTCAATGCCCCCAGACCACCTTTTGCGCCAGCCCAGCTGCTATCAATGATTGCAGACCAAATTAACAGTGGTGCGCTTGAGTTGTTTTTCATCTGACTTGCCTGATGCGCTTTCTGACTAAGTGAACTAAAGCAGTTCTCTTTTTTGGCTTCCAGAGTTTGATACTGGCACACAGACCAATCGTGTTGTAATTCCTCGAGGGGGGTGTCCGCCAGTGCTACAGTCGGAACTGCTGCAACAAGAAATAGAGCATACAGTTTTCTCATTTGTGTTCTCCTTTCAACGATTTTCTGGCGAATTCCTGAATGACAGGTAATTTTTTTGCTAATGCTCCGTCGACGACGTGAGGAAACCAGGCATTAATTTTGACGAACAGACGCTCCATAATTCCAAAGCGATACCGTTTCTGCTCCGTTTCAAGAAGCCGTGCAAGCTGGGATGCGACATAAATCGGCGAATCGTTGTTATTACCGAGTTTTTGGTTAAGGGCGTAAACCTGTTCGCTGTTGAGCGTGGTTTTTGTTGCGCGTGGAGCGGCATACAAAACGGTAATACCGCTTCCCTGCAATTCCCGACCAAGTGCTTCGGAAAAACGGTGTGTCGCAGCCTTGGTTGCGCTGTATACACTCCACGCCGGATGCCCTATTTCCCCAAAAATTGAACCAATATTAAGCACGATGCCAGGTCTGTTCATTTTATCCAGCAAGGCCCGGGTCAGAAGGGCAGGAATCTCGATATTGGTTCGGATCTGTTCACGAATATCGTCGAATGATTGCTGTTCAAGCAATGCAAAGCGACTGCTTCCTGCGTTATTGATGAGAATGTCCAACCCACCATTCTGAGACAGACTGTTCGCCAGCCCTAATATCTCTTCGTCGGAATAGCTGCGCATTAGGGCGATATTGTGTCGCTCCGGGTGAGGAATGGCATTCTTTAAAAGCGACATTGCCTTTTCATTACGCCCTACGAGATAGAGTCTCGCGCCTTTATGCGCCAGCTCTCGCGCCAGCGCCTGACCGATTCCTCCGCTGGCACCGGTTAGCAGAACGGTTTTATTAAGCAGATTCATGGGCGTTATCTCCCAGTTGGTCAAGCATCTGTCCGTAGAGATGATAAATACGACGAGCCGTGTGGATGATGGCCTCCTGATCGCACTTGTCAGTGATTGAATCCATGAGGGACGCAAAGAATTGCAGATGGCCCTGATCGAGTTCTCCGTGAGAACGCAGGTAGGTGGTTGTCTGCTCAGGCAGCGCCAGAGTATTTTCCAGCTGAGCCGCAACAGCTGTTGCAATTGACACACTAGTGCCTTCCAGCACGAGCACCATGCCAAATATGCTCATCGGGTTTACCCGCTCAATTCGGTAGTAGAGGTAAGCGATCATCATTTCGATGGGCAGACCCGGCATACCATTTCTTACCGCCTCAGGATCCCCCCCACATGCACGAATATCATTGAGGATCCACTCCTGATGCCCATATTCCTCATCAATATATTCAGCGATTGCGCCACGTACGGCTTCGTGAGAGGCAGGAAGGCAGCTGCCAGCACACATTAGTAGCGGAACGGTATGACTGACGTGATAATAAGCCTGTGTCAAAAACGCGATATACATCTCCGCCGAGATATCGCCTGTCTGGCAACGCGCAATAACAGGTGAATTAAGTAAACGTTGACGTTCTACAGCGGTCTGATTCTGTAATTCCTGATAAAAGCTCATGCGTCTTCCTCCTGGCTGCAGGTGAGAATAATATGTTTCAGGGACTGCCAGATGGCGCTTCGTTTAGGGCGACCATTTGCGGTAATCATTTCGGGAGAAGATATTTCGGACGTAAACAGCAATCGGTGAAATTGCGCGTAGTCTGGAAGATGCGCGGAGATACGCATTAACTGTTGACGCGCCAGCTCCTTTTGTCCTTCAAAAGCATCAACAAGCGCAACGTTACGTGTTAAACCGTCACCAAAAATGACTACACGGCGCACAGCAGGGCATGCCATCGCTTCTGCTTCAGGCCATTCTGGAGAAAAATTGCGACCGTATGCGTTTATCTGAACGTTTTTTAAACGGCCAATAATATGAATAAATCCATCATCATCAACGCTTGCAAGGTCGCCAGTAGGAACCGTTGTATTTTGTGATTCCTCCCCGAGATACCCCAGGGCATTGGCTGGACTCGTTACGTGTAGTTGCTGTAAGGGATCAACGGTAACGTTTATACCTGGCAGAGGTTTGCCAACGCTGCTCTTTTTGGAAGAACCAGGCAAATTAAGAGCGACAACAGAACCGCACTCTGATAACCCATAGCCTTCAAAAACGGGTAAGCCTGCATTTGCTGCCAGTTCCATTAACGGCGTCGGAATTTTCCCGCCACCCACGGCCACAAAGCGCAGAGAACGTGTACTTTCAGGCGCCACCTGATGCAGATGGACTAACACCCGTAATATTTCAGGTACAAGAACCAGGCTTTCAGGTTGCCATGTCACTAAGGCCTGTAAAAAACGTTTGGGGTTAAATTGACTTGAACCTTCAAAGCCTGTCTGGGCCGTGGGTAATATCACTGTTTCTGCACCCATTAATAATGGGATATAGATTCCGCACAAATTCTCGAGCAGAATGCTGAGCGGCAGGCTGACAAGATGTTTCTCCGGTGCGATTGGACGCAGAGCGGTAGCGAGTGTTTGCGCGGTCCATAACATTCCCTTCTGACTGAGGCACACGCCTTTAGGTTCACCGGTGGTTCCCGAGGTAAAGGTAATCTTGGATGTCCCCACAGGCAACGACGTTGGGGCAGTTAACTGTCTAACCTGCAGCTTACCGAATGGGAAATCATGTCTGTGCCATCCAGACATACTCTCACCACCAATTTGCGCATCAATCGACGCTGAAGCACGCACCCATTCTTTTTGCGTTTCCGAGAAAAAGGGAGGAATGGGTACAATGACGATCCCGACAGATATACAGGCAAGATCGATAATGGCCCACTCCGGACTATTATCAAGCTCAAGCGCCAGCCTTCTAATCCCCAGGGCGTGGAGCAACGATGCGGCGTTTACGACTGCCTCTAAATATTGCTTCCAGCTCCATAACGTTGTTTCACCCCTAAGAGCAGTTTGATCAGGGTATTGAAGAGCTTGCTGTTTCAGTGCGTTAAGAAACATGATGTTCTCCCGACAGATTAGTCCATGGAGCCTCGGGTAAAGTGTTTATTAACTTCATCAATAGACTGCCCTGAGTTAGCGCAGAATGACCGCCAGCCAGTTCACCGGCCATAATTTGTGGGTCATATTGATAGTATTTTCCCCATTCATGTGCATCATTCCCAAGGCGAGCGGGATTGGCCGGCATGATGAGGATGGGATTCAAATTAAGTCGATGAAAGGTATTGCGAATTTTTTTCGTACCGGTAAACACGATCCATGAAAATTGATACTCAGTAAGGACCTGGCAGAGCGCTGCAAACATGATTCGTGCACTTGCACCATCCCTCGCTGCAAAATTTCCAATTTCGACAATTGCGGCGCGAGAAACAGATTGCGACAGCCGTGACGAAAGCGTTACCTCAATGGGGCTATCGAGATATTTTTCCAGATAAAGAGATCCCTGAGAGGCGATATGTACGCCACTGGCAGCCTTAAGTTCACCATTTGCATCGTAAAGGCCAATAAGCCATGGCATGCAACGGGAAATCGAAGCCTGATAAACCTGCTGATAGTTTTCACGGATTAACGCTGAAATATCATTCTTTTCGTGTTCACCGTGAAGCCATTTAAGAGTGTAGGGGGGCATTATTCGCATCATGAGACCTCTCATATGAGTCTCTTCAATATGAGCGATTAATATTATGACAACCTTAAGAAAGATTTTTTCTTATGTTGTAAGTCGTGAATTAAATTAAGGTATTCTTAAGAATAAACAACACATACTGGCGTATACTCGAAAAAAAGGATTGAGCAATGAACAGAAATTACGCCAGCAGTCAGATCGCATTGCACTGGCTTGTATTTGTAGCCATTATTATCGCCTATGCAGCTATGGAGTTAAAAGGGCTGGCGGTTAAGGGTAGCCCGTTCCGTGTAACTATGGCGATAGTGCACTATACTGCGGGCTTTAGCGTTATGTTACTAATGATTATCCGGGTTGTCCTGAAAATGACACATCGCGACCCTGAAATTATACCACCACCACCACGCTGGCAAATTGTGGCGTCAAAAATAATACACGGATTGTTGTATTTAATGTTTCTCCTGTTACCGTTGCTGGGGATTGCATCGCTTTACTTTGGGCAGATTGAATGGTCCTTTTTTGGAATAAAAATGCCTATAGCCACCTATCTTAATACAGATGCACAGCATACCCTCAAAGAAGTGCATGAGTTTATTGCAAATGCCGGGTATTTTCTTGTCGGTTTCCATGCTCTGGCCGCATTATTTCATTATTACTTCGTTCGTGATAACACGCTGGTGAGAATGTTGCCGATAATACATCGGCATAAATAAGTTTTAAGAACGCCTTGTTGTGGTGGTTATTTCGCATACCGAGGAGCACTCATCCTGATTCATCATTTGTCATAATATGGTCTTTTACCCATATCGCCTAAACCCATGCAATAACCCTATAAAACTTCATGTTTACAAAAAGTTGATTTCATTGATACCATACCCCCCTATAGTATCAGGAGGGCGTATGCCGCATTCACCCGAAGATAAAAAACGTATTCTTACTCGCGTCCGTCGCATTCGGGGCCAGGTCGATGCCCTTGAACGCGCACTGGAGTCGGGCGATCCCTGTCTGGCTATCCTGCAGCAAATTGCCGCCGTGCGCGGTGCTGCCAATGGCCTGATGGGCGAAATGGTAGAAATTCATCTCAAAGATGAGCTGGTGACGGGAGAGACAACGCCGGATCAGCGAGCCGTGCGCATGGCAGAAGTCGGCCATTTGCTGCGCTCTTATCTAAAATAAACCCACACACCTGACAAAAAGGGAAGACCTATGAAATCTCGCGCTGCTGTTGCATTTGGCCCCGGCCAGCCGCTGAAAATCGTTGAAATCGACGTCGCACCACCGAAAAAAGGCGAAGTGCTGATCAAAATTACCCATACCGGCGTTTGCCATACCGATGCGTTCACGCTGTCCGGCGACGATCCGGAAGGTGTTTTCCCGGCGGTACTGGGACACGAAGGCGGCGGGGTCGTTGTGGAGGTGGGCGAGGGCGTGACCAGCCTGAAGCCTGGCGATCACGTTATCCCGCTGTACACGGCGGAATGCGGCGAGTGTAAGTTCTGTAAATCCGGCAAGACCAACCTCTGCCAGGCCGTCCGCGCCACGCAGGGAAAAGGGCTGATGCCGGACGGGACGACCCGTTTCTCTTATAATGGCGAGCCGATTTACCACTACATGGGCACCAGCACCTTCAGCGAGTATACCGTTTGCGCGGAGATCTCTCTGGCGAAGGTGAACCCGCAGGCGCCGCTGGATAAAGTCTGCCTGCTGGGCTGCGGCGTGACGACCGGCATTGGCGCGGTCCATAACACGGCAAAAGTCAAAGAGGGCGATACCGTGGCGGTGTTCGGACTCGGCGGCATTGGTCTGGCGGTGATTCAGGGCGCGGTGCAGGCGAAGGCCGGGCGTATTATTGCGGTCGACACTAACCCGGAGAAATTCAAACTGGCGGGTGAAATGGGCGCGACCGATTTCGTTAACCCGAAAGATCACGAAAAACCGATTCAGGATGTCATTGTTGAGATGACCGACGGCGGCGTGGACTTCAGCTTTGAGTGTATCGGCAACGTTAACGTCATGCGTTCCGCGCTGGAATGCTGCCACAAAGGCTGGGGCGAGAGCATCATTATTGGTGTGGCAGGCGCGGGTCAGGAGATTAAAACCCGTCCATTCCAGCTGGTCACCGGACGCGTGTGGCGCGGCTCCGCGTTTGGCGGCGTGAAGGGCCGTACCCAGCTTCCGGGGATGGTTGAAGATGCTATGATCGGTAAGATTCAGCTCGATCCGTTCATTACTCACCGTTTGCCGCTGGAGCAGATCAACGAAGCGTTTGATCTGATGCACGACGGAAAATCTATCCGTACCGTTATTCATTTCGGCGACAAGTAACTCTTCTGCCAGCGGTTTTTAGCCGCTGGCATTTCTTTAATAATCTTCTCTAAAGTGTGACCAGTGCGGCGTTTTTAGCCGTAATCTAAATTCCTGCCGTGCCGATGACTACTTAACAGGCGTGTTTTTACGCATCTTACCTATAAGAGAGTCGACGGTCATGGACAACACTACTTCGATGCAGGCGCAGCGTAAGCTGGGCTTCTTGCATCACATCAGGCTGGTTCCGCTGTTTTCCTCCATTCTCGGTGGCATTATTTTGCTGTTTGCCTTGAGCTCGGGTCTGGCGGGATATTTCCTGCTGCAGGCCGATAACGATCTGCAGGATGTCACATCAGAGATTCAGGTGCGTATGGGGCTGTCGAACAGCTCAAACCATCTGCGCACCGCGCGTATCAATCTGATCCACGCCGGCGCGGCAAGCCGTATCGCAGAGATGGATGCGATGAAGCAGAACATCAGCGAGGCGGAAACGCGTATCAAGCAGTCCCAGGATAGCTTTAACGCGTATATGAATCGCTCCGTGCGTACCGCTGAAGACGAAGCGCTGGATGCTGACCTGAAAGCGCGCTACGACGCCTATATCGCGGGCATGCAGCCGATGGTCAAATTTGCCAAAAACGGCATGTTCGAAGCGATCATTAACCACGAAAATGAAACCGCGCGCCCGCTGGATGACGCTTACAATGCCGTGCTGCTGAAGGCGATTAAGATCCGCACCGACCGTGCCAATGCGCTAACGGCGCAGGCGCACAGCCGCACGCAGCTGGGGCTGATGTTTATGGTGGGCGCGTTTGTGCTGGCGCTGGTATTGACCGCGATGACCTTCGTTGTGCTGCGCCGCACGGTCATTCATCCGCTACAGCGTGCCGCGAAACGTATCGAGAATATTGCAAAAGGTGACCTGACGATGCCGGACGATGTGGCCGGACGCAGCGAAATTGGCCGTCTGACGCGCGATCTGCAAACCATGCAGCACTCCCTCGAAACAACGGTTGGCACCGTGCGTCAGGGCGCGGAGGAGATCTATCGCGGAACCAGCGAGATTTCTGCCGGTAATACTGACCTCTCTTCGCGCACCGAGCAGCAGGCCGCGGCCATTGAGCAGACCGCCGCGAGCATGGAACAGTTAACCGCCACGGTGAAACAGAACGCTGATAACGCGCATCATGCCAGCAAGCTGGCGGAAGATGCCTCCGGAAAAGCCAGCCGTGGCGGCCAGATGGTCTCCGGCGTGGTCAAAACGATGGGCAACATCTCCAGCAGTTCGAAGAAGATCTCTGAGATTACCGCCGTGATTAACAGCATTGCTTTCCAGACCAATATTCTGGCACTGAACGCGGCGGTAGAAGCGGCGCGCGCGGGTGAACAGGGGCGTGGATTTGCGGTGGTAGCCAGTGAAGTGCGTACGCTGGCAAGCCGTAGCGCCAACGCGGCAAAAGAGATCGAAAGCCTGATCAATGAGTCGGTTTCCCTTATCGATCAGGGGTCGGGTGAGGTGGTGGCTGCGGGTAACACCATGAATGAAATCGTCGACGCGGTTAAGCGCGTGACCGACATCATGCTGGAAATTGCCGCCGCATCGGATGAGCAGAGCCGCGGTATTGTGCAGGTCAGCCAGGCGATTTCGGAGATGGATAAAGTGACCCAGCAGAACGCCTCGCTGGTGGAAGAAGCATCCGCAGCCGCGGCATCCCTGGAAGAACAGGGCGCACGTCTGACCGAGGCTGTGGGGGCGTTTCGTTTAAGCGGCGCGAAGCCTGGCCGCGCGGTGACGTCTGTGCCAGTGGCGAAGAACGCGCCGTTGCGCCCGGCGGCGACGGTTTCCGGAGATAACTGGGAGACGTTCTGAGCCGTGGGGTGTGTCGGGTGGCGGCTACGCCTTACCCGACCTACAAAAACCAGGTCAGTAGGCCCGCGTAAGCGAAGCGCCACCGGGCAGAAAAAAGGGACCCTTCGGTCCCTTTTTCACAGCTTATTTCTTATCAGGTAACGCGTATGCGATAACGTAATCACCGCGATCCGGTGACTGGCGAGCGCCCCCGGCGTTAATGATGATGTACTGTTTACCGGTTTTCGGTGAGACGTAAGTCATCGGGCCGGACTGGCTGCCAACCGGCAGTCGGTCTTTCCAGATCTCTTTTCCGGTGGCGGTATCAAACGCACGCAGGTAGAAATCCTGAGTACCTGCGAAGAACAGCAGGCCGGACTGGGTTGAGAGCGACGCGCCCAGCGTTGGCATCCCGATTGGGATAGGCATGTGCATGCGAATGCCCAGAGGGCCGGTGTCTTCCACCGTACCGACAGGCACCTGCCACACCAGTTTGCCGGATTTCAGATCGACCGCGGACATGGTGCCGAACGGCGGTTTCTGGCACGGAATGCCGAGCGGTGACAGGAAACGTTCACGCATTGCGCCGAACGGCGTGCCGTCCATCGGGACGATGCCCATCTCAATGCCGCTGGCGTCTTTCGCCACGTTAGCGCGCGGCACCATGTAGTTTGCCAGTCCGAGGCGCATATCGTTGACGAACATCAGGCTGTTGTTCGGGTCAACCGAGACGCTGCCCCAGTTCATTCCGCCCAGCGAGCCAGGGAACTGCAGGGAACGGTCAAGACCCGGCGGGGTGAAGACACCCTGATGACGCATCTCTTTAAACTGAATACGGCACAGCAGCAGGTCGACAGGCGTCGCGCCCCACATGTCGGATTCAGTCAGCGTCTGGTTGCCAATCATCGGCATGCCGACGGAATACGGCTGGGTGGGTGAGTAGCGTTCACCTTCAACGTTACCAGCCGGTACCGGACGCTCTTCTACCTTCGCGACCGGCTTACCGGTTTCGCGGTTGAGCATAAAGATCATGCCCTGCTTGCTGGTCTGCACCAGTACAGGCGTGGTGCCGCCTTTGCCGTCAGGCAGGTCATACAGCAGCGGCTGGGAAGGCAGGTCGAAGTCCCACAGATCGTGGTGGGTGGTCTGGAAATGCCAGCGTACCTGGCCGGTGGTGGCATCAACGGCGACGATAGAAGAGCTGTATTTATCGTCCAGCGCGGTACGCTCACCCGCCCAGAAATCCGGGGTGGCGTTGCCGGTTGGCAGATAAATCAGGTTCAGTTTGGCGTCGTAAGACATGGCCGACCAGACATTTGGCGTACCGCGGGTGTAGGTCTGTCCTTCCGGCGGCAGGCCGGTCAGGTTCGGATTACCCGGATCCCACGCCCAGGCCAGCTTACCGGTGTGAACGTCATACGCACGTACCACGCCCGGGGGTTCGCCGGTGGAGAAGTTATCCGCGACGCGACCGCCGACGACGACCACGTTCCCGGCGACCAGCGGCGTGGAGGTCTGCTGATAATATCCCGGCTTGATCTCACCCATACCGATGCTCAGATCCACGGTGCCGTGGTCGCCAAAATCTTCGCAGACCTTGCCGTTATCCGCATTGATGGCAATCAGGCGGGCATCGGTGGTCGGCAGGAACAGACGGCGAGGGCATGCGGCAGGCTGCGCGGTTTCCTGTGACGTTGTCACGTTCTGGTGGTCTTCAAAATAGCCCAGACCGCGGCATCGCTGCCAGTTAGGCGCGGTGGCTTTAGAATCGTAGCGCCATTTTTCTTTCCCGGAGTCCACGTCCAGCGCCAGCACTTTACTGTACGGGGTACAAACGTACAGCGTATCGCCAATCTGTAAAGGCGTGTTCTGGTCTTCCGCGCCAGAGCCGTTGCTCTGTGGAATATCGCCGGTATGGGCAACCCAGGCGACTTTCAGTTCGCTGACGTTTTGCTTGTTAATTTGATCCAGTGCGGCGAAGCGGTCACCGTGTGTGGTGTTGCCCCAGTGCGCCCAGTTCTTTTGCTGCTCACCGGGTGCGACGGGTTTAACCGGAACGGGTTCATTCGCCGCCACGAGAGTCTGGGGCTTAAACATCCAGCCAAGGCTGACCAGCATCGCCACGGCCAGGACCGCCGCAACGCTAAAAGCAGGCGCCTTGTTGGGGTAATTGTGGTTTGCTCCACGCAGGTAAGGCCAGACGATGGCACAAAGGAAAGCCAGTACGGCGAAGGTAAACAGGCGGGAGAAGAGCGGCCAGAAATCCCAGCCCGCATCGCTTACCGCCCAGACCAGCGAGGCAATAAACGCGATGCTGTAAAGGACAATCCCGCTGGTGCGATTGAGGAAAATCAGGATCGCGGCAATCACCATTACCACGCCCATTATCAGGAAGTAACAACTTCCGCCCACGGTGGCGAGCTTAAACCCCAGCCCGCCGACGGCCAGACCGATGAGCAACATCAGTCCGGCAAGAAGCCACTGCAGGATACGCGGTATCCCACGTGGCGCGCTGCCAAATGCCATTTCTGTCTCCTTAGATCCCGCCGCTATGCCGGGTGTACCAGTTGGGTAATAAAATCGGCGGGAATAATGATTAACACGGGTGAATTCATCTTTATCAAAAGATTTACGAACCATTTGGTGAATTCGTGGCTATGATAAAACTGTTAAATTGTTTTACGCAATTGTTAATGAATCATTCCGCATTATTTGATTAGCGCACAGGACAGATCCCTCGCCCCGTTGGGGTGAGGGTTAGGGTGAAGGGAAGAATTCAAACCGGCATGGATTTACGGATGGCGCTCAGCAGCGTCTGCGCACCCGTTGAGAGCGGCGTGTCTACGCGGGTTAAAATGCCGATAGGTTCACCGGCACCCGGGGCGGTCACCGGCAGAGCGGTCAGGGTTCCCTGACGCAAATCATCTTTTACCGCACCGGAGGGAACGAACCAGACGTAGTCATAATCGAGGGTGAGCTGGCGTGACAGCGAGGCCGACAGCGTTTCGATACACCCTGATGGTAGTGTACATCCCTGCATTTGCAGCAAGTTTTCGGCGGCCTGGCGCGGGACGGTGCCTTTCGGGCAGACCACCACGGGCCATTCCATGACGCGGCTTAACGTCACGGTATCCTGCAGTAAAGGATGGTCGGGACGCACCACCAGCTTCAGGGATTCCAGAAACAGCAGTTCGTAATTGAGACCGCCCATCAGTTCAGGGTCAGACATACGACCGATACCCAGATCCAGTTCCCCCGATTTGAGCCCCGCGAGCAGCATGGTGTTATTCATGGTGGCAACCTGAATCGTGGTATGCCGTTGCTGCTTGTGGAATTGACCAATCACGGGCGGCAAAATGCCCAGCGCTGCGGTAGGCAAGGCACCCACACGTACCACGTCACTGGTGTGCTCTTCTTTTCTGTGCAGGGACTGGCCTGCGGTGTTGAGCGCATCCAGCACCTTAACGGCGTGCGTCAGGAACTGTTCGCCCACGAGGGTAAGCTGTGCGCCCAACCGACCGCGATCGAAAAGACGGGCGCCGGTGAGCTGTTCCAGCTCGTTAAGGGTTTTTGAGAGCGCAGGCTGGCTCAGATTAAGGGTTTCAGCCGCTCGCCCCAGCGTTCCCTGTTGAGCGACGGCCACAAATGTATGCAAATGGCGCAAGCGTATGCGCTGACTGAACAGACCATTTTTTTCCATAGGCGATGTTAAAAACAGAGCGATGCGGGTGACAAGTTAAGTTGTTTAATTTTGATAACCTGATAGCAAAATATTTTTAACATTTGATCTGTTTGAGTTACAACATGTTTTTCGGGAGGGGCTGCAGGCGAACGTCCTTGTTCATTTATTGCTCATTGCCGAGGGGTTACATCAGTATCCCATTAGATCACGCCATCCCCGCCGTCAGAACACCACACCTGACCGGACGTATAGGAACACGCATCCGAGGCCAGCGTGACATACAGCGGAGCAATTTCTACCGGCTGACCCGGACGCCCCAGTGGCGTATCGCCGCCAAACTCCTTCACTTTTTCCATTGGCTGACCGCCGCTTGACTGCAGCACCGTCCAGTACGGTCCAGGCGCCACCGCGTTGACGCGAATGCCTTTTGGACCCAGCTGTTTGGCTAAGGATTTCGTAAATACGGCCAGACAGGCTTTCGTCTGGGCGTAGTCCAGCAGCACGGGGCTGGGCTTCACTGCCTGAACCGAGGAGGTGTTAATGATAACGGACGACGCCTTCAGATGGCGCAGCGCCGCCTTGGTGATCCAGAAGGGGGCATAAACGTTGGTTTTAAACGTCGCGTCAAAGTCTTCTGTGGTGAGCTCTTCCAGGGATTCCCGGTACTGCTGACGACCCGCGTTATTGATCAGAATATCCAGGCCACCCAGCTTCGAGACGGCTTCCTCGACCAGATTCTGACAGAAGGTTTCATCCCGGATATCCCCCGGCAGCGCGATGGCTTTGCGTCCTTCCGCTTTGATCAGCGCGATCACCTCTGCGGCGTCTTTTTCCTCTTCAGGTAAATAGTTGATGGCAACGTCAGCCCCTTCACGGGCATAGGCGATAGCCACCGCGCGACCTATCCCGGAGTCACCCCCGGTGATCAGCGCTTTTTTGCCGGTAAGGCGGCCATGCCCTTTGTAGCTTTTTTCCCCATGATCGGGTACAGGTTGCATCTCTGATGCCAGTCCCGGCGGCGTTTGCGGCTGTTCCGGGAACGGGGGTTGCGGGTAAGCGTTCGTACGTTGTGTAGTATCACTCATAGCTGACTCCTTAAGCCAAGGGGTGAGATTTGATGGATAGTTGCAGCGTTAACGCTTCGCTGAATTATTTCTGCAAACGATCAACACGGACGACGGCAGGAGATGATTTTTTATCAAGCGAACCGTTGATACTGATCATCTGGTCGGGTTTTACCGTTCTGCCGTCGAAGACTGCCTGGGGAATAATAACGTCGATTTTTCCGGTTTTATCCTGGAATACAAACTTATCGCCGCTACCATCAATAAGATTACCACGTAATGAAATTGTCGCACCGTCATGCATTTGTTTTGCCTGATCGATGGTCATAATACGCGCATCATCCGTTCCACGATATCCGCTATCCAGCGCGTGAGGCGGGGGCGGCGCGTCACCTTTTTGTAACCCGCCGTTATTATCTGCCCATGCTGATGGAACCAAAAATATCAAAAAAGCGGAAATAAGTGATAATTTCATCTGATATCCTTCATTTTTGGGTGTCTTGACTTATTAAGTATTGTTGCTATTCCTTTATGTGGCAAATGTGATAAGTCTTAAAAACAATCTCTTTTGAAATCAAAACACTCATAAAATAAGCGAAACGGTGACGACAACCATGAAGCGTGAAAATGAAAAGTTACCCGGGATAGATGAGAGTTATCGCTTGCTCAGGTTTGAATATGCATTTCGCCAGGTGGGTTTTGTGCTGCTTTTAGGTATTATCATCGCAGCGATGGCCGGTCTGTTTTCCAGCGGCATGGTGAGCGACACGTCCAGGACCAATTCTGCTAAATCTCTGACCATTCACTATGAACGTTTTGGCCGTCGGGAGACCGAGTCAAGGATGCAATTTACGTTTCCGGTGAAAACGGCGGGTCACTTCACGCTCAGCATCACCAGCGAGCGCAGCGACGTTTACGAACCCGGCAGCGTCTGGCCGCAGCCGGACAGAATGTATAGCCGTGGGAAAACCCTTTATTTCGTCTATGACACGCTCCAGAAGTCAGACAGGTTCTCCGTGTTGTACTTCACGACCCCGACCCGGGCCGGTAAGTGGAATACTGTCATCCGCGCAAACAACGAGCCGGAGATCACCGTCTGGCAATTTATTTACCCGTAGGAGGCTGATATGGATATGGTCTTTCGTGCGCTGGCGATTTATCTGTTTCTCGTGGTGGTATTTAAAGTGGCGGGGCGACGCGCGCTGCTACAGATGACCAGCTTTGACCTTATTCTACTGTTAATTATTAGTGAAGCCACGCAGCAGGCGCTTCTGGGGCAGGACTTTTCTGTCACCGGGGCGATGATAACGATTACCACGCTGGTGGTAGTGGATATTCTCTTTGGGTTGATGAAGAAATATTTTTCCCCGGTGGAAAATATTCTGGATGGTAATCCCGTCATTCTGGTAGAGAATGGCGTGCCGTTAGCGGATAAACTCAAAAAAGTCGACGTATCCTGTGATGATATTCTGGTGTCAGCGCGTCAGAATAATGGCATTACAAAAATGAGTGAAATCAAATATGCCATATTCGAACGTAATGGGCATATTTCAATCATTCCTTTTGAGAAATAAGAGGCGGCAAAATGAGCAATCTTTTTCACGACGATCATTATACCGTAAGTGAATTAACGAAAAAGCTGGCGAGTAAATTAACCGATGCCGGGCTGCGCTTAACCACGGCGGAATCCTGTACGGGGGGAAAGCTCTCGGTCGCGTTGTGCGCAGAAGAGAACACCGCCGATTTTTATGATGTCGGGCTGGTGGTGTTCAGCGATGAAGCAAAAGCGCGGATCCTCGGCGTGCGTTCTGAAACGCTGGCGCGCTATACCGCCGTCAGCGAACCGACGGTGGGCGAGATGGCCGCCAGTATCCGCGATATGGCCCAGGCGGATATCAGCATTGCCATCAGCGGATACGCAGGCCCTGAAGGGGGCGACGATGGGACGGCGGCAGGGACGGTCTGCTTTGGCTGGAATATTTGCGGCGAGACGAAAACCCGCACCGTTCTTTTCTCCGGTGACTGTCAGGACGTGGTGGAAAAAGCGGTGCATTTTGCGCTGGCTGAACTGGTAACAACCTTGTCGGACGACAATATCGGGTAAATTCACGTGGAGGTTGTATGGCTGTCATAGTGATTACTGGCGGGACGGCGGGCGTGGGGAAAGCCACGGCACTGCACTTTGCAAAGGCGGGCTACGATGTGGGACTTATCGCCCGCGATGAAGCCAGCCTGCACTCCACTCAGGAGGAATTAAAGCGCTTTGGGGTCAATGCCCACGCGGTGCAGGCGGACGTCGCCGACAGTCAGGCGGTGGTGGATGCCGCTAACGAGATTGAGTATCGCCTTGGGGCGATTGACGTGTGGGTTAACAATGCCATGGGCGCCGTGCTGGCACCGTTTCGCACCCTTACGCCGGATGAGTTTCGTCGTGTGACTGACGTGACCTACCTCGGCTTTGTCAACGGCACTCGCGCCGCGCTGGAGCTGATGGTGCCCCGCGACAGAGGCGTGATTATCCAGGTGGGATCCGCGCTGGCCTACCGTTCCATTCCTTTACAGTCCGCTTACTGTGGCGCCAAAGCGGCGATCCGCGGCTTCACCGATGCGGTGCGTACCGAACTGATGCATGAAAACAGCCGGGTTCAGCTTTCGATGGTTCAGATGCCGGGGCTTAACACGCCGCAGTTCGAATGGGCGAGGAATAAGTTCGCCTGGGCGATGCGCCCGGTGCCACCGGTTTTTGAGCCCGAAGTCGCCGCCCGCGCCATCTTTAAGGTTGCACAAAAACCGGTACGGGAACTGTGGGTGGGAAGCTGCACGATTCAGTCGATCGTCGGGCAATTTCTTTTCCCGGGTTTACTTGACCGGCTAATGGTTAAAAAAGCCTGGGAAGGTCAGATGACCGACGATCTGAACGCACCGGATCGCCGGGACTATCTTGACCAGCCGGTTAATGATCTGCACAAAATTCATGGCCGTTTTACAGACGAGGCGAAGAACCGAGCCCCGTCCGTCACCTCCGGTATGCCTGGCAAGGTGGCGCTGGGCGCCCTCGCGGTGGCGGGGATTATGCTGACCCGCCTGATAATTCGAGGGAGAAGATAATCAGCGCAGCGCGCTACGGTGGGTCCAGAACCAGCGGTAACCGTAGCCGCCAAGAGTGAGCTCGACGGTTTTGCCGCACACCAGCGCGTCGTCGTAGCGTTTGTCCGCGAGACAGGCGGTCCAGGTGGCATTGCGGATCCCTTTTGCGGCGAACTTCACCGGATGGTCGCTGAAGTTGACGAAGGTCAGGATGCTGCGTTCATCGGTCTCGTAATACAGCCCCAGCACCGCGTCGTGATCGAGGGTAATGAGACGAAAGGGCGCAACGGCAATTTCGGGGAACTCTGAGCGGGTATTGGCAATATCCATGATTCGGTGCAGAAGCGAGTTGCGGTGAAGCAGCGAATCAGCGACGTTGATTTTCTGATAGCGATACGGGCCGCGATCGATGATGGGGGCAATAAATTTTTCCGGATTGGCCGCGGAAAAACCGCCCCCCGTCGATCCGGCCCACTGCATGGGCGTACGAACGGCGTAACGCTCTTCCAGTTCCAGGTCGTCGCCCATGCCGATCTCATCCCCGTAGCGCATCACCGGGACACCCGGCAGGGAAAAGAGCACGGCGTGACAGAACGCCAGCCGCTTGTGATCGCCATTCAGCATCGGCGCCAGGCGGCGGCGGATCCCGCGCTGATAGACGTTCATCTCTTCGTCAGGGGCGAAGGTATCAAGGACAAACTGCTTATCTTTCTGACTAATGCCCTCCAGATCCAGCTCGTCATGATTGCGCAGCCAGTTGGCAAAACAGCATGAGTCGGGCGGGACGATCATCTTTTTCACCGCATTACGCAGCGGACGGGCGCTTTTCCTCGCCAGGCTGACGTAGAAATACTTATTGAGCCAGAAATTGAGCACCAGATTCAGGCGATCGTTATTGCCGAAGTAGTCTTTATACGTCTTGACGTCGACGTCGACTTCACCCAGCAGGATCGCGTCTGGATTACGTTGCTCAATAAGACTGCGCATATGCTCCAGGATCCACAGCCCTTTTTTTTCGTCACCGTTTCCTGCCTGTCTGGTGAGGTGGGTGGCGGCATCCAGGCGAAAGCCCGACACCCCCAGCTTAAGCCAGAACAGAATGATGTTCTCAATCTCTTTAAGTACCGCAGGCGAGGTCAGGTTCAGATCCGGCTCATGGCGATAAAACATATGCCGGTAGTACTGTCCCGCCTCGTCGTCCCAGCTCCAGACGCTCTTTTCCACGCCGGGAAACATTGGGGGCGTGTCGTCATCGTCGTTGTCCGACCAGAGGTAGTAATCACGATAGGGGGATGCCGGGTTTCGGCGGGCCTGCTGGAACCACGGATGCGCGTCTGAGGTATGCTGGATCAGCAGCTCAATAATGACCTGCATGCCCAGCTCCCTGGCCTGTTCGATAAAGGCGATGATATCGGCCAGTTTACCGAAGCGCGGATCCACCTGCAGATGGTCGCTGACGTCGTAGCCTTCGTCCAGAAAGGGGGTGAGGTAAAATGGGGTGATCCAGATAACCGTCGCGCCCATGCGGCGGATATAACGCAGCTTGGCCGCAATTCCGGCGATGTCTCCACAACCATCGCCGTTCATATCATAAAACAGTGCGGTATCAATTTGATAAATAATGGCCCGTGTATGCCAGTCTGTCATAGCGTTCCTCAGTGATAGCCTTCAGTATCCGACACTTTGCCCCGGAAGACGTAGTAGCTCCAGGCGGTGTACACCAGAATCACCGGAATGATCAGCAGGGTGCCGACCAGCATAAACAGCTGGCTGGCGGGCGGTGCCGCGGCTTCCCACAGGGTGATATGGGGCGGAATAATGTTTGGCCACAGGCTGATACCCAGGCCGCTAAAACCGAGGAAGATCAGCCCCAGCGTGAGCAGGAAGGGACGCGAGTGGCTGGCCGGGTTGCGGGTCAACCGCCAGATCAGCACCGTAAACAGCCCAACCAGCAGGGGAACCGGCAGGAACCAGAAGAAGTTGGGCAAGGTAAACCAGCGGTCGGCCACGTACTGCCAGCCAAGCGGCGTCCAGACGCTGACTACCGCAATAACCACCACCAGTGCCAGCAGCACGTGGCGCGTCAGCTCGCGCATGCGGTTTTGCAGTGCGCCTTCACTTTTCATTATGAGCCAGGTGGTCCCCAGCAGCGTATAGGCAACGACCAGTCCGATGCCGCAGAAAAGATTGAAGGGCGTCAGCCAGTCAAGCGCAGAGCCGACAAAGCGCCGGCCTTCTACGTCAAAGCCATTAATCACCGCCCCTACGACGATCCCCTGGCTGAAGGTGGCGAGCAAGGACCCGCCTGCGAAGGAGTAGTCCCAGAATTTGCGGTGTGAGGGCGTCGCTTTAAAACGGAACTCAAAGGCGACGCCGCGAAAGATGAGGCCGATGAGCATGGCGGTGAGGGGGATGGTCAACGCATCAATAATCACCGCGTAGGCCAGCGGAAACGCGCCGAACAATCCCGCGCCGCCGAGTACCAGCCAGGTTTCGTTACCGTCCCACACCGGGGCCACGCTATTAACCATCACATCGCGTTCCCTGGCATCGCCCACGAAGTTGAACAGCAGACCGATGCCCAAATCAAAGCCATCCATAATGATGTACATCAGCGTGGCAAAGACGATGATGGCAAACCAGATAACAGCGATATCAACGCCCATCAGATTCTCTCCTGTTCTGAAACGGACTCCGCGGCAGACAGCGGACGGGCGGGAGTGCCCGACGTGTTTGACGTCAGCGTATCGACGGGCTGCGGACCTTTCTTAATCAACCTGATGAGGTAAACATACCCCACGCCGAACACCGACGAGTAGACAACGAAGAAGGCCAGCAAGCTGATGCTCATTTGCAGAGTACTGTGCAGGGAGACCGCATCAATCGTGCGTAGATAACCATAGACCACCCACGGTTGACGGCCCACTTCGGTGGTTACCCAGCCGGCGAGCAGCGCCAGCAGCCCCGCTGGCCCCATGCAGAGCGCAAACCAGTGGAACGGGCGCGAGTGGAAAAGCCGGTGACGGTAGCGTAGCCAGAGGCTGAGCAGACCGAGGGTAATCATCAGCAGCCCCATCCCGACCATGATGCGGAACGACCAGAAAACGATGGTCGAGTTTGGGCGATCTTCTTTCGGGAAATCTTTCAGGGCCGGAACCTGTTTATCCAGGCTATGCGTCAGGATCAGGCTTCCGAGCGCGGGGATCTCGAGGCCGTATTTGGTGCGTTCCTCCTCCATATCCGGCAGGCCAAACAGCAGCAGTGGGGTGGCCTCGCCGGGCGGATTTTCCCAGTGTCCCTCAATGGCGGCGATTTTGGCGGGCTGATGCTCAAGCGTGTTCAGGCCGTGCATATCGCCCACCACCGCCTGGATGGGGGCGACCAGCAGCGCCATCCACATGGCCATCGAGAACATGGTTCGGATGGCGGGCGTATCGTTACCGCGCAGCAGGTGCCAGGCACCCGACGCGCCGACAAACAGCGCGCTGCTCAGAAACGCGGCAATAGCCATATGAATCAGGCGATAAGGGAAGGAGGGGTTAAAGACGATTGCCAGCCAGTCTTGAGGAATGACCTGTCCGTTCTCGATGGTGAACCCCTGCGGCGTATGCATCCAGCTGTTGGAGGCGAGGATCCAGAAGGTCGACATTAAGGTGCCGAGCGCGACCATGCAGGTGGAAAAGAAGTGCAGGCCCGGGCCAACCTTATTCCAGCCGAACATCATTACCCCCAGGAAACCGGCTTCCAGGAAGAAAGCGGTTAAGACTTCATAGGTGAGGAGTGGACCGGTGATACTGCCCGCGAACTGTGAGAATCCGCTCCAGTTGGTGCCAAACTGGTACGCCATGACCAATCCGGAAACGACCCCCATACCGAAGTTAACGGCAAATATCTTTAGCCAGAAGTGATACAGCGATCGCCAGACGTCGTTTTTGGTGCGCAGCCACATGCCCTCCAGCACAACCAGATAGCTGGCGAGGCCGATGGTGATCGCAGGAAAAAGGATATGAAACGAGACGGTAAAAGCGAACTGAATTCTGGCCAGATGGAACGCGTCGAGTTCGAACATGGTCCGTACCTCTGAAACGATGGGGCACGAGAATTGCCGGGCAGTTTATGGCTGCCCGGCAAAACCGATTACGGTTTAGTCTTACCGGCACCCAGCTCGGCACCGGTCAGCGGGTCGGAATGTGGATCGGACTTCGTACGGGCAGACATCGCCTTGACCAGGGTTGCCTGTTCGGTTGTGAGCGTGACGCTTGCGCTGCCATCGCCGCCGTCAACCGCAGGCTGGGGGGACTCAACGTAATCGAAATGTTTATCGCTGTTCCAGCTTCCGCGAACCTCTCCACCTTCAGACATATTGTAGTACTTGTTGGTGAATTCCTCGATTGGCGGCAATTTTCCCGGCGGGAAATTATTACGGATAGACTGCAGCGCCTTCTCAAAGGAGAGCTGATGCGCCGCCTCGCGCGTCATCAGAAACGCCAGGGCATCCTTTACGCCGGGATCGTCGGTCACGTTGATCAGACGTTCATAGATGATTTTCGCTCTGGCCTCTGCTGCCACGTTTGAGCGCAGGTCCGCCGTTGGCTCGCCGATGGTGTCCACGTAGGCCGCCGTCCAGGGCACGCCCGCAGAGTTAGTGAGCGGGGTGCCACCACCGTAGAGCAGGGAGGTAATATGGCTGTCATTGCCGTTTTCGGTCATGGACCGATACAGCTCGGCCTCGTTTTCCACCCCTTCCGCCAGCGCGCCTTTCGCGCCTTTATTCAGCATGCCCACCAGGGTACCGATGATTTCGAGGTGGCTTAACTCCTCGGTCGCAATATCCATCAGCATATCTTTACGGCCCGGATCGTCATCGCTCAATCCTTGCGTAAAGTACCGGCAGGCGGCAGCCAGTTCGCCCTGCGGCCCACCGAACTGTTCCAGTAAAAGATTGGCGAGGCCTGGGTTCGGTTCAGCAACGCGAACCGTGTATTGCAGCTGTTTAACGTGTCGGAACATGGCGATTCTCCCTGATTATTTTTTTGCTTCGACGCCCGATGCGTCTGAACGCAGCAGGAACTGTTCCGTGGTCTGCGGAATATGACGAATCAACCAGTCGGCCATTTCGCGCTCTTCGGCGAGGATCGTTTCAATAGCGGGTATCGAGGCGGTATCGCCCGCTTTTTTCGCCGCCGCGAGCAGGGAGGTATAGCAGGCGATTTCAAACTGTTCGAAAACATAGCCGCTGATCGACCCCTTAACGATCTCATCAGACGGGAACATGCCGCCGATGGACTGCCCCAGCGCCGCCATTTTGCTCATCGAGTCTTTTAAAACTGAACGAGAAATATCATTCCGGTCGAGGATTTCTTCCAGCAAGGTAATTTGCCGTTTTGTCTCATTAATATGTTGCTCAATTCTGGCGCGAACATCAGGATAATTATCGATACGGCTGGCCATGGATTCCAGCATTGACTCAGCTTGCTTTTCCATCGCATGGGCATCGCGTAGCCAGTCATGGTAGTGTTCTACGTGATTCATCATTATATCCTCATTTGGGGTTCGCTTATTTGGTCTCACTTTCAGCAGCCTGATCGGCACGCGCGGCACTGTAGCCAGACAAATGGCCGACAATATTAGCGTAGATGCTGATGATAATGACCCATAGTACGCTGCTCTTCCACCATATTACGGAAGGGATAGCGAGAATGAACCATATTATAGCTGCCGTTAAATGGCACCGTTTAATTGTCCTGGGACTGATGCTCATTTTATTTAACCTGTGTTATAGCGTCATTTTTGCGCTTTTTGGTTAATATTTCCTACGGCCAGATCGGTGAGTTTAAGGTCGGTTTTTTTTTCTTCTTCCAGTGTTTCTGCAAGAAGCTTAACGGCTTTTTTATAGCCAAGCTGCTCTGCCAGGGTGGCAAGGGTACCGTAGCTGGCAATTTCGTAATGCTCCACTTTTTGGGCTGCGGCAATTAACGCGGCATCACGCACTTCATTTTTTTCCGTGCTTTCGATGACTTCGTTCGCCTCTTCAATTAAGCCTTCCATTGCCACGCATTTCATGCGCTTGAGCTTGATACCGTCTTCCTGCTCGATAATCTGATCGATGCGTTCGATCTGACCCTGCGTCTCCTCGAGGTGTGCGGTAAAGGCGGTGCTCAGTTTCTCACTGGACGCGGCACGCGCAAGCTTGCTTAATGCCCGGGTAAGTTGCTTTTCCGCACTGTAGGTATCAGAGAGAAGATGAATAAATACGTCCTCTATACTTTTCATATTCATAATTATTACGCTCCGGTAAAGGGTAAATAAAGAATGATTACTGCGAGCTTTTCAGCCCGCAGCATACTCTCAGATTTTATAAAAGAGTATTAAATTAAATCAGGAGTTATCAGATTTACGGCCTCCGCCGTGACTATTCTGTCCTCCTTTTTTACCCGCTTCTGATGCGCGTTGCGGATCGTTTTTAAAGTTCCCACCGCTATGCTGGCCACCTTTACGTCCAGCTTCTGATGCTTTTTCACGGTCTTGCGCGAAATTACCGGAACCACCACGATGCTCTGCCATATTAAACCTCATATTCATATATTGGTTATGTCAGTACGATACGAATATATTCCGTATCACTCGTCGTTCGAGTAATAACTCTAGTCGCTGTGCGCTATTCGTCAAATGCGCTTTGCTATTTGCGGTATCGTTATTTTGAAATAATGACGGCTTTACGCTTCGCTTACCTGGAAAATATGAAGGAGTGGGAAGGACTTGTAAACGAAGGGTGGGATTAGTCCTAAGTTTCCACTAAAAATTTGAAAGCTGAGGGTAAATAATAATGGCGCACCGAATGCGATTAATTTGTCGTCAGGAAGGGCTGTGCAGGCGACGGTAGCACACGGTTTGACCACTGTCGTCTTAAGATCACAAATCAGAAATTCTTCCCCCCGGAAGGAACGGGTTTCTCTACACTCCAGGTAATATTCACTGGAGGCATGACATCATGGCGAACACCATCACGGCTGATGATATTCGGGAACATTTTTCGCAGGCTATGTCGGCGATGTACCAGCAGGAAGTTCCGCAGTACGGCACGTTGCTCGAACTGGTCGCGGACGTAAACCTGGCGGTTCTGGAAAATAACCCGCTATTACATGAACAACTGGCGAACGCCGATGAACTTGCCCGTCTGAACGTGGAGCGCCACGGCGCGATCCGCGTCGGCACGGCGCAAGAGCTTTCCACCCTGCGTCGTATGTTTGCCATTATGGGCATGTATCCGGTCAGCTATTACGATCTCTCTCAGGCGGGGGTGCCGGTTCACTCAACGGCGTTTCGTCCGGTAGATGATGCGGCGCTGTGCCGGAATCCGTTTCGTATCTTTACCTCACTGCTGCGCCTTGAGCTGATAGAAAACGTCCCGCTACGCGAGCGCGCGGCGGAGATCCTTGCTCAGCGGAACATTTTTACCCCGCGCTGTCTGGCACTTCTCGATCTCTGGGAATCAGAAGGGCAGTTTACTGACGTCCAGGCGCGTGAGTTTGTTCAGGAAGCGCTGGAAACCTTCCGCTGGCACCGCCATGCGACGGTCGATCAGGAAACTTATCTGGCACTGCATAACGAACATCGCCTGATTGCGGATGTGGTCTGCTTCCCGGGGTGCCATATTAACCACCTCACGCCGCGCACGCTGGATATTGACCGGGTGCAGGAGCTGATGCCGAAGTATGGTATTGAGCCCAAAATTCTGATCGAAGGGCCGCCGCGTCGTGACGTGCCCGTGTTATTGCGTCAAACCAGCTTCAAGGCGCTCGAAGAGCCGGTGCTGTTTGCCGGTGAACATAAGGGCACCCACACCGCCCGCTTCGGTGAAATAGAACAGCGCGGCGTGGCGCTGACGCCGAAAGGCCGTGAACTGTACGATAGCCTGCTGGCTAAGGCCGGTACCGGCAAAGATAACCTGACGCACCAGCTTCATTTGCGTGAGATTTTCAGCGCCTTCCCGGACAGCGAGCTGTTAATGCGCCGCCAGGAACTGGCTTATTTCCGCTACCGTCTGACGCCCGCCGGGGAAGCCCATCGTCATGCGTTCCGTCCCGGCGACGATCCGCAGCCGCTGATTGAGCGCGGGTGGGTCGTTGCCCAGCCGATTACCTACGAAGATTTTCTTCCGGTCAGCGCCGCCGGGATTTTCCAGTCCAATCTCGGGAATGAAACTCAGGCGCGCAGTCACGGTAATGCCAGCCGCGACGCGTTTGAAGCCGCGCTCGGCTGCCCGGTGTATGACGAATTCACCCTCTATGAGGAGGCTGAAACGCGCAGCAAACAGCGTTGCGGTTTGCTCTGAAACCGTTACTCTGCAGGGGTGTGATGGAAAAAATAAGGTCGTTATGCAAAATCCTTCCGCCCCTGTGGTTGAAACGCGCCAGGGCGCACTGACTGGTTTAACCGATGAAAACGTCCACCGCTGGTGCGGTATTCCCTATGCTGCACCGCCAGTGGGTGACTGGCGCTGGCGCTCACCGCGTCCACCAGAACGCTGGGATGGCGTTCGCGATGCCACTGCCTTTTCGGCCTCAAGCTGGCAAAGCAGCGAGTATTGTCAGGAGCTGGGCGGGGGCGATCCCGGCCAGTTCTCTGAAGACTGTCTCTATCTGAATGTCTGGTCCCCCGTCGACCGCCCGGGATCGCTCCCGGTGATGGTCTGGCTGCACGGGGGCGGGTTTACGATTGGTGCCGGTGGCTTGCCACCGTATCACGGCAAATCCCTGGCCGCGCGCGGCGTGGTTGTGGTCACGATTAACTACCGTCTCGGCCATCTCGGCTTTTTCGCCCATCCCGCGCTGGAGGGGGAAGAAGAGCGGGTAGTGCATAATTTTGCTCTGCTTGATCAGATTGCCGCGCTTGAATGGGTGCGGGAGAATATCACCGCGTTTGGGGGCGACCCGCATAACGTGACCCTGTTTGGTGAGTCCGCTGGCGCCCGCAGCGTGCTGTCGTTGCTGGCCTCGCCGCTGGCGGAAGGGCTGTTCCACAAGGCGATAGTCCAGAGTGGATATACCTTGCCCGACACGCCGCGCCAGCAGGCGCTGCAAAAAGGGGAAGCACTGGCCGCCCATTTTGGGCTGGAAAACGCGACGGCAGAGCAGCTGCGCGCGATCCCGCCTGAGTCATTCTGGCCGCTGACCGCGCCACTCAACATCGCCCCGGCGCCGATCGTCGGGGATTGCGTCCTGCCGGAGGCCATGCTGGATGTCTTTTTCGCTGCCCGCCAGCACCCTGTGCCGGTGATGATAGGTTCTAACAGCGATGAAGCCAGCGTCATGGCGGTGTTTGGCATCGATCTCGCCGGGCAAATCCAGAAGCTTCGCCGGGAGCGTCGTTTTGGGCTGGGGCTCATCAAGCTGCTTTATCCGGGTGTGAAAGGCGACGAAGAGCTGGGCAGACAGGTGTGTCGCGATATGGCGTTTACCACCATGGGCTATGTCGTGATGCAGGCGCAGCAGCGTGTCGGCGGGCTTTGCTGGCGTTACTGGTTTGACTATGTCGCTGAAGCGGAGCATGCCACCTATATCAACGGCGCGTGGCATGGCAATGAAGTGCCCTACGTGTTCGATACCCTCGGCCAGGTGGAGCCTTCACGTCAGTATGTCAACGAACGGGATTTACAGTTTGCTGCCAGGGTAGCCGATTACTGGGTAAGCTTTGCGCGCGATGCCGGAACGCATGATAGCCTGTCGGGGCCGACGCACTGGCCCGCGTGCCGTAAAGGGCGGGACGTGCTGCTACGTATCGGTGTGAATAAACATGCAGGTTTCCGGCTTGAAAACCGCTTTATGCGCGCGCGCATGAGCCTCTTTAAACGGGTGATGAAGCACCACGTCAGCCTCGATTAAGTAAACAGGCGCGAAACGCCGCCAGACCATTTTCTTCGTCAGGCGTTTCGCGCAGCACCAGCCGGTAGCTCGCGCCGGTTTTTACGCTTGTCTCATAGGGCCGCATCAGCCTTCCGGCACCCACATCTTCTGCCACCAGCGTTTCGTCGGCAATGGCGACGCCCAGCCCCTGAATGGCGGCGGTAATGGCGAGATCCATCGTATCGAAGTGTTGATTTTTGTGCATAACAAACCCGGGACCTTCCTGCTTCGCCAGCCACAGTGACCAGTCGGTCTTATCCCGCGTTGGGTGAAGGAACGTCAGTGAACCCAGCGTTGTACCTGCCCGCACCGGGCTGATGACCGGCGTGAGCGCCTCTTCGAACAGCAGATCGCCTGCGCTCATATGCGTGCCAAACACAATGGCCGCGTCGTAAGATTCGGTTTTGAAATTGACGTTATGATCGGTGGTGGTCGTCAGCGCGATCTGCAGATCCGGATGCGCGTGCTCCACCTCCAGCAAGCGCGGTACCAGCCAGCGCATGGCGCAGGTGGGGGCCTTAAGCCGGATCACGGTATGCTGGCTACGGGCCTGGTCGGCCACGGTCAGCAGCTGTTCGAAAGTGGATTGCAGCTCCGGAAGCAGGGCGCTGCCCTGCGGTGATAGGCGCAGCCCGCGGGCGTGGCGCTCAAACAGCGGAAAGCCAAACCACGCCTCAAGGGAGGCGATCTTACGGCTCACGGCCCCCTGGGTCAGACACAGCTCTGCGGCGGCATGGGTAAGATTCAGATGACGCGCGGTGACTAAAAATGCGTCGATGGCGTTAAGGGGGAGCGAACGGCGAGACATTGAAACACCTCAGCTATGCATTTTTCTCATGGCTATTATGACAACAATTCGATTGTCCCGGCAACGCACTTGTTGTTTGAATAGTTATGCAATGTCCATGAGAAGGGAAAGAGGATGACTTTACGAACGCCGGTACAAACGCGCTCCAAACTGCCAGATGTGGGGACCACCATTTTTACCGTTATCGGCCAGCTTTCGGCACAGCATAACGCCATTAACCTTTCTCAGGGCGCACCGAATTTTTCCTGTGACCCGAAACTGATTGCAGGCGTCACCCGAGCGATGGCGTCAGGGCATAACCAGTACGCGGCGATGACCGGCCTGCAGCCGCTGAAAGAACGCATTGCCGATAAAATTGCCACGCTCTACGGCACGCAGTATGACCCTGCCAGCGAGGTGCTGGTGACCGCCAGCGCCAGCGAAGGGCTCTATTCAGCGATAAGCGGTCTCGTGCACCCCGGTGATGAGGTGATCTACTTAGAACCGTCCTTTGACAGCTACGCGCCGATTGTCCGTCTGCAGGGGGCTACCCCGATTGCTATCAAACTCACGGTGCCGGATTTTGCCGTCAACTGGGATGAGGTGCGTGCCGCGATCACCCCGCGCACGCGCATGATCATCATTAACACGCCGCACAACCCGAGCGGTCAGGTTTTCACGGCCAATGACCTGCAACAGCTGGCGGCGCTGACGCGCCAGACCGACATCATTATTTTGTCTGACGAAGTGTACGAACACGTGGTTTTTGACGGTGAACCGCATCATGGAATGGCCACGCACCCGCAGCTGGCGGAGCGCAGCGTGATTATTTCATCTTTCGGAAAAACCTATCACGTCACCGGCTGGCGCGTAGGGTATTGTGTCGCCCCGGCGGTACTGATGGATGAGATTTGTAAAGTCCATCAATTTTTAATGTTCTCTGCCGATACGCCAATGCAGTACGCCTTTGCGGAGCATATGGTCGATCCGCAAACCTGGCTCTCGCTGTCGGCGTTTTACCAGCGTAAGCGCGATCTGCTGCACGGTCTGCTGGCCGATTCGCCGTTTACCCTGCTACCGAGCGCCGGGTCGTTCTTCATGCTGGCGGATTACAGCGCGTTCAGCGATGAGCGCGACAGCGAGCTGGTGAAACGGCTGATCGTGGAGTACGGCGTTGCCACCATTCCGCTGTCGGCGTTTTATGCGGACGGTACGGATAATAAATTGATTCGTCTCTCTTTTGCGAAAGATGAGGCGACGTTACGGGCAGGTGCCCAGGCCCTGTGTCGGGTTAAATCACGCTGAGGAGTATAAGATGAAATTACGCGCGTTAGTCGTCGGCATGGGATTGCTGTGTACCTTTTCGTCCTTCGCGGCGACCGAGCTGCGTTATGGTCTGGAAGCGGAATATCCGCCGTTTGAAAGCCGTAATGCCTCAGGCGAACTGGAAGGGTTTGACGTTGAGCTGGGGAATGCCATTTGCAAAGCGGCAGCGCTGAAGTGCAGCTGGGTGGAAACCTCGTTTGACGCGCTGATCCCGGGCCTGGTGGCGAAGAAATTCGACGCCATTAATTCGGCGATGAATATCACCGAGCAGCGCCGCAAGAGCATTGATTTTACCCAGCCGATTTACCGCATTCCGTCGCAGCTGGTCGGCAAGGCCGGTACGGCGGTAGAAGCGACCCCAGAAGGGCTCAAGGGGAAAACCATTGGCGTGCTGCAGGGCTCAATTCAGGAAACCTATGCGAAAGAGCACTGGGAAAAGCAGGGTGTCACCGTGGTGTCTTATAAAGATCAGAATATGGCCTGGGGCGACCTGCTTAATGGCCGTATCGACGCCTCGCTGGTGATGTCCGCGGCCGGGCAGGCAGGTTTCCTCAGCAAGCCGCAGGGGAAAGGGTTTGGCTTCATCGGCAAACCGGTGTCTGACGACACTATCCTCGGGAGTGGGATCGGTTTTGGGTTGCGTAAAGGTGACGAGGCCACCAAAAAGCAGCTTGATGCCGCGATTGATAAAGTGCGTGCCGACGGCACGATCGCTAAACTCGCTGATAAGTACTTTCCGGGTATCGATGTCAGCGTAAAATAACCGCCTCATTAGCCCCGGTGACTGATGTCGCACCGGGGCATTTTTCTACACATTTTCCAGGCTTTCTTTACACCACTTTCGGGCCGTTCTGGTCGACAGAAAATATTTCTCACTTTGTTCATATAATCACCGGGCAACAATTGGATTCTTAACCATTTTTGTTTAGGCTGTGCGTTCTTTCTTGCCGTCATTTCGCCGAGCGCGAAACACATTCACACGACCATAAGGACGTTTTTCCAGGCATGAATCGCAGACGTTTTCTAAAAGGCTCGCTGGCAGTGGTAGCCCTGAGCGGCACCTCTGGCCTTGCTTCCCTGTTTTCCAAAGCGGCATACGCTGCTGACTCTGACATCGCTGACGGTCAGAGCCGTCGTTTTGACTTCTCCGTACTGCAATCCATGGCGCATGACCTGGCGAAAACCCCGTGGGGTGGTGCGCCACGTCCGCTGCCGGACACGCTGGCCACCATGACGCCGCAGGCGTACAACGCCATCCGCTACGATGAGAAGCAGTCTCTGTGGAACAACATTGAAGGGCGTCAGTTGGACGTGCAGTTCTTCCATATGGGAATGGGGTTCCGCCGCCGCGTGCGGATGTTCTCGCTGGACCAGTCGACCTCTATGGCGCGTGAGATCCACTTCCGACCGGAGTTGTTCAGCTACGGTGAAACCGGTGTGGATACCAAACAGCTGGAAGGGCAAAGCGATCTTGGCTTTGCAGGCTTCCGCGCCTTTAAGGCGCCGGAACTGGCGCGTCGCGATATCGTCTCTTTCCTCGGCGCAAGCTATTTCCGTGCGGTTGACGATACCTACCAGTACGGCCTTTCCGCGCGCGGTCTGGCGGTAGACACCTTTACTGACACGCCGGAAGAGTTCCCGGACTTCACCTCCTTCTGGTTTGAAACCGTTAAGCCAGGTGACACCACGTTTACCGTCTATACGCTGCTGGACAGCCCGAGCATTACCGGTGCCTATAAGTTCGTGATCCACTGCGAGAAGAGCCAGGTGATCATGGAGGTGGAAAACCACCTCTATGCGCGTAAAGACATTAAACAGCTCGGCATCGCGCCGATGACCAGTATGTTCAGCTGCGGCAATAACGAACGACGCATGTGCGACACCATTCACCCGCAAATCCATGACTCAGACCGTCTGGCGATATGGCGCGGCAACGGAGAGTGGATCTGCCGTCCGCTGAACAACCCGCAGAAGCTGCAGTTCAACGCCTATATGGACAAAAACCCAAAAGGGTTTGGTCTGCTGCAGCTGGATCGTGATTTCTCGCACTATCAGGACGTGATGGGCTGGTATAACAAGCGTCCAAGCCTGTGGGTAGAACCGCGCAACGACTGGGGTAAAGGCGCGGTTGGTCTGATGGAGATCCCGACCACCGGTGAAACGCTGGATAACGTGGTCTGCTTCTGGCAGCCGGAGAAAACGGTGAAAGCGGGCGACGAGCTGGACTTTAAATATCGCCTGTACTGGAGCGCAATGCCGCCGGTGCGTTCCCCGCTGGCTAATGTTTTCGCCACCCGCACCGGCATGGGCGGTTTCCCGGAAGGCTGGGCGCCAGGTGAAAATTACCCGAAAGTGTGGGCGCGCCGCTTTGCTATCGACTTTGTCGGTGGCGACCTGAAGGCCGCTGCGCCAAAAGGCATCGAGCCGGTGATTACTCTCTCCAGCGGTGAGGCGAAGCAGGTTGAGATCCTGTACGTAGAACCGTTTGACGGTTATCGCATTCTGTTTGACTGGTACCCAACCTCGGATTCGACCGAGCCGGTAGATATGCGCCTGTTCCTGCGCTGTCAGGGGGATGCCATCAGTGAAACCTGGCTGTATCAGTATTTCCCGCCAGCGCCGGATAAACGTCACTACGTTGATGATCGGATAATGCGTTAATCCTTGTGGGATTGTGCCGGGTGGCGCTAACGCTTACCCGGCCTACAAATGCGTCCAGAGTAGGCCGGGTAAGGCGCAGCCGCCACCCGGCAATTGAGGGGCACCATGTCTGCAGAAATTATCCCCGTTACCCAGAATATCGAGCTTCGCGCCGTCGAAGAGCGCTATACCGCCGATCTCCATCACCTCGTCGTCAAAAACAAAACCTGGCTGCAAACCGCCTTTGACTGGGCGCAGCACGTGGGCGCGGAAGAGGATACCCGCCGCAATGTGCTAAGTAACCAGATGCTGCACCAGCGCGGCTACGCCAAAATGTTTTTGATCTTCCGGGATGATGCGCTGGTCGGCGTGCTGTCGTTTAATTCGATAGAGCCTGCCAACAAAGCGGGTTATATCGGTTACTGGCTGGACGAGGCGCATCAGGGGAAGGGGATCCTCTCTCAGTCATTGCAGGCGTTTATGCGCTATTACGCTGAGCGCGGCGAGATCCGCCGTTTTGTGATTAAGTGTCGGGTGGCGAATCAGAGCAGCAACAACGTTGCCCGGCGCAACGGTTTTACGCAGGAAGGGTGCCTGCTGGAAGCGGAATACCTGAATGGCCGCTTTGACGATGTGAACATCTACGGGAAGATTTTTACCCTATAACGCCCCCAGCAGCGGTGTGCGGGTGATGCGCTGGTCGCCGTTAATCACCTTTTCGCCACGCAGGTGAATGCTCTCACCCGAAAAGGCTTCAATGACCGCATCGTCGGTGATTTCAACCCGATGCTCGATCAACACATCGCCGCTGATCCGGGCGCGTCCCTGAATCACCACTTTATCGTCAAGCATGATCGGCCCCCCGCGCAGCCATGCCTGACCGCCGATCAGGACGTGGTGCTTAATGACGCAGTTGCCTTCCACGACGGCATTTTCCGCCACCTGCGAACTGTAGCGCACGGTGGGGATGGCGTCGTCGT
This sequence comes from Enterobacter cloacae complex sp. IR53030, assembly GCF_049238365.1. Taxonomy (NCBI): domain Bacteria; kingdom Pseudomonadati; phylum Pseudomonadota; class Gammaproteobacteria; order Enterobacterales; family Enterobacteriaceae; genus Enterobacter; species Enterobacter cloacae complex sp. IR53030. The sequence goes on along the minus strand of NZ_JBMKHA010000002.1, from coordinate 231,112 downwards.
CGAAACCGGCAATCAGACGGGCGTTACCGTATACCTTTGCGCAGTCGCACACCCAGACGTTATTGAGATCGTTCCCTTCGAGGATCGCACTGTCGAATACCTCAGCGCGGTGTTCAATAAACGCATTGTTCACCATCGCTTCGCCGTAGATCTGTGCCTGATGCACAACGCGCGACCGGCTTACCGTCGCTTTGTCATAGATTTGCAGGATCTGGTCGTGGTCCGGCGTCAGTCCTTTGGCGGCGATGATGACGCTGTTATGCAGGATGCGCGCGTCGCCGAAGATGTGGCACTCGCCCCGCACGCAGGAGTGCTGAATGGTGACGTTGTCACTTATCCGCGCGCCGTGACTGACTTCGGCGCTGTCCAGCCAGCAGTGACCGCTGATGCGGGCGTCATGGCTGACGGTACAGGGCAGGGTCAGGCGCGCGTGATCCGACACGGTAGCACCGGCGAACACCACGCTGTTCTCGTCATAGATCCAGCAATCCCCATTCTGTGACAGGGCGCGCGCGTCATCAATCCAGCCACCTTTCGTACCGGCCGTGACATCGTTAAAATCTGCCGTGGCGATGATCTGCCGTAAGGTTGTCGTGTGGGTTGTTTCGCCGCTTTTCCATTGCCAGAGGCGGGTTTCATCGCTGAGCCGGTACTTTTTCATCGTGTGATCCCTGATAAGCGTCTTCACTAAACGTAGCAAACTTTTGGTTTTTCGTTGTGCTGGCATCCGTTGCGGAAACCCCTTAAAATGGCATTTAAAATACATTTTAAAAATTAAAATTAATGGATAAATTCAATCCCCCACAGAAAGTGCTTAACTTGCCCGCTGGGTATTTTGGCATGGTGCTTGGCATCATTGGCATGGGTTTCGCTTGGCGATACGCCAGCACGCTCTGGCCGGTGACACAGTGGCCGGGTGATGCGCTGGTGGCCCTTGCCGTTACGTGCTGGTTTTTGCTGACGGTGGCCTTTATCATCCGCGCGATCCGTTTCCCGCGCAGCGTGCTGGCAGAGATGAGGCATCCGGTGATGAGTAGCTTTGTCAGTCTTTTTCCGGCGACGACGATGCTGGTCGCCATCGGTTTTGTGCCCTGGTGCCGCCCGATTTCAGTCGTGCTTTTTGGCGTGGGGGTGGTGACACAGCTGTCTTATTCCGCCTGGCAAAGCGCGGGACTCTGGCGCGGCAACCATCCGCAAGAAGCTACGACGCCGGGTTTATATTTGCCAACCGTGGCGAATAATTTTATTAGCGCCATGGCGTGCGGCGCCCTGGGGTTTAACGACGCCGGTTTCGTGTTCCTGGGGGCGGGTGTCTTCTCCTGGCTCAGCCTGGAGCCGGTTATACTTCAGCGCCTTCGCAGTGCCGGAGAACTTCCGACCGCGCAGCGCACCTCTTTGGGGATTCAGCTTGCGCCCGCGCTGGTGGCCTGTAGCGCCTGGTTTAGCGTTAACGGCGGTGAAGCCGACACCTTTGCCAAAATGTTGTTCGGTTATGGCCTGTTGCAACTGCTGTTTATGCTGCGTCTGTTGCCCTGGTACGTATCCCAGCCGTTTAATGCTTCTTTCTGGAGTTTCTCCTTTGGTATATCCGCACTGGCAACCACCGGGCTGCATCTGGGGCACAGCAGCCCGTCGGGCTTTTTCCACGTGATTGCCGTACCGCTTTTTATCTTCACCAACGTCATCATTGGGATCCTGTTGGTCCGTACTTTTATTCTGCTGCTTCAGGGCAAACTTCTGCTGCGCACTGAAAAAGCACTGCTTATGCAATCTGAGGAAAAATAATGTCCGTCGATGAAAATTACTTCACAGAGAAATATGGTTTAACCCGTACACACTCAGAGGTGGTGTACAGCGCGGGGATCGTGAAACCGGGTAAAACCCTGGATCTGGGCTGTGGCAATGGCCGTAACAGCCTTTATCTGGCGGCCAACGGGTACGAGGTCACTGCCTGGGATAAAAATCCGATGAGCATCGATAATATCGAGCGCATCAAAGCGGCAGAAGGCATTGAGAATCTTCACTCGGCCATCAAGGATCTCAACAACCTGAGCATTGACGGCGAGTATGACTTTATTCTGTCCACCGTGGTGCTGATGTTCCTGGAGGCAAAAACCATTCCGGGTCTTATCGCCAATATGCAGCGTTGCACCAAACCTGGCGGTTATAACCTGATCGTTGCCGCGATGGACACGGCGGATTATCCGTGCACCGTCGGCTTCCCGTTTGCGTTTAAAAGCGGTGAACTGAGCAACTACTATGAAGGCTGGGAGTTGCTCAAATACAACGAAGAGGTTGGCGAACTGCACCGCACCGATGAACACGGCAACCGCATCAAGCTGCGCTTTGCTACGATGCTGGCGCGCAAGCCTGCTTAACGCGCGGCCAGCAGGCAGAGTTGCAGGGCAGTGTGGTAAGACGCCTCGAACGACGACAGCGGCAAGAATTCAAACTTCGAATGGAAGTTATGCGCGCCGGTGAAGAAGTTCGGGGTGAGCAACCCTTTTGCCGAGAGCGCTGCGCCGTCTGTACCGCCGCGCATCGGCGTCGGTTTTGGGGTGATACCCAGTGATTCCATCGCCGCAAACATCAGATCGATGGCACGCCTGTCTTCGCCAATTGCATTGCTGATATTGCTGTAAGTCTCTTCAATGTGATAGTCCACTTTTGCCGTCGGATACCGGGCGGCGATCCGTGCGGTGACATCAGCAATCTGCTGCTTGCGGGAAGCAAAGTTGTCCTTGTCAAAGTCCCGAATATTGGCCTTCAGAACGGCCTCGTTCTGCCCGGCCTGAATGCCGTTAAACCAGATGTAGCCTTCACGGCCCTCCGTGCACTCTGGCGTTTGCTGGCGGTCAAACTGGCTGATAAAGTCGGTCGCCATTAATAACGGGTTTACCAGCACCCCTTTAGCAGACATCGGGTGCGCCGTTACGCCGGTAAAGCGGATCTCAGCGGCTGCCGCATTAAAATTCTCATAGACAATCTCCCCCAGCTCGCAGCAGTCGATGGTCCAGGCAAAGTCGACGTCAAAGCGTTTCAGATCTAACGCTTTTGCCCCCTTAAGGCCAGTCTCTTCGTCGGGTACAAACGCGACCACAATGTCGCCATGTTTATGCTCAGAGGTCAGGTTTTCCAGCACGGTCATGACCACGGTCACCGCTGCTTTATTATCTGCGCCTAATACGCTGGTACCGTCGCTGAAAATAATCTCTTCATTCGGGTAAGACAGAATTTCCGGATGCTCACTTACCCGTAGCCAGATCCCTTTCTCTTTATTCAGACAGAGATCTTCACCGGTAAAAGTTAATATTTGTGGATGAATATCCGGCGATAATCCCACGTCCACGGTATCAATGTGAGTAATAAATCCAATGCGCGGTGCGCCGGGTACATTACCTTTTTTAACCGCCGTTACCGTGGCGAATTCGTCGATCACAATGTCGTCTAAACCCAGCTGTGCCAGCTCCTGCGCCAGCTCTCGTGCCATCTCGTGCTGCCCCGGTGTTGAGGGTAAGGTTTTGACGCTGGGATCGCTCTGACTGGTGATGGCGAGATAACGGAAAAAGCGATGTGTTAATTGTCTGGAAAGCGGCGTGCCCATAGTGTTTTCTTCCTTATTTATTTTGCGGGTGTTTGCCACATCACTTTAATGTTATTTATGAAATGGCAAAAGAATTAATTAGCCGTCGAATTAAAAAGACAGGAATAAATGATGACAAGCAAACGCACAACATTAATGCTGGCACTTGCTGCGCTTACGGTCAGTTCCTCCGTTGCCGCGAAAACGCTGGTGTATTGCTCCGAAGGGTCACCGGAAAATTTTAATCCTCAGTTATATACCTCAGGCACCAGCGTGGATGCCAGCGCCGTACCGGTCTATAACCGGCTGGTCGATTTCAAACCCGGCACCACAGAACTGGTGCCGAGCCTGGCAGAGCGCTGGGAGGTGAGCGATGACGGTAAGGTTTACACCTTCCATCTGCGCCAGGGCGTGAAATTTCAGAGCAATAAATCCTTCACGCCGACCCGGGATTTTAACGCCGATGACGTGATCTTCTCGTTTATGCGCCAGAAAGACGTCAATCATCCTTATCACAACGTCTCTAACGGCAGCTACTCCAACTTTGAAAGCCTGGAGTTTGGCAGCCTGATAACCGCCATTGATAAAGTCGATGACCACACCGTGCGCTTTACCCTGGCACACCCGGAAGCGCCGTTTGTCGCCGATCTGGCCTGGTATTTTGCCTCGATTCTCTCTGCCGAGTATGCCGATGCGATGCTGAAAGCAGGCACGCCGGAGAAGGTGGATATGGAGCCGATCGGCACCGGGCCGTTTAAGCTGGCGCAGTATCAAAAAGATTCCCGCATCCTGTTCACGGCGTTTGCCGACTACTGGCAGGGCAAATCAAAGCTGGACCGGCTGGTGTTTACCATCACGCCGGATGCCTCCGTACGTTCTGCCAAAATTGAAAAGAACGAGTGTCAGGTAATGCCGTTCCCGAACCCGGCGGACCTGCCGCGCATGAAAGCCAATAAAAATATTAACCTGATGAGCAAAGCCGGGTTGAATACCGGTTTCCTGGCGTTTAATACGCAAAAACCGCCGCTGGATAATGTGAACGTCCGCCGGGCGCTGGCGATGGCCATCAATAAGCCCGCCATTATCGACGCGGTGTTCCACGGCACCGGAACCGTCGCGAAAAATCTGTTGCCGCCCGGCGTCTGGAGCGCCAACAGCGAGCTAAAGGATTACGCGTACGATCCTGAAAAAGCAAAAGCGTTGCTGAAAGAGGCGGGTCTTGCTAACGGCGTGAGCATTGACCTGTGGGCGATGCCGGTGCAGCGGCCCTATAACCCGAATGCGAAACGTATGGCCGAGATGATTCAGGCTGACTGGGCGAAAATCGGCGTACAAACCCACATTGTCACTTACGAATGGGGAGAATACCTCAAGCGGGTGAAGGGCGGGGAGCATCAGGCTGCGCTGATGGGCTGGACGACCGCAACGGGCGATCCTGACAACTTCTTTGGTCCGCTGTTTACCTGTACGTCGGCAAATGGCGGCTCCAATTCGGCGAAATGGTGCTATAAACCGTTTGATAACCTCATCGCCGAAGCAAAATCGATAACCGATCACGATAAACGTGTGGCGCTGTATCAAGAGGCCCAGCAGATGATGCATGACCAGATGCCGGCGGTCATGATTGCCCACTCAACGATTTTCGAGCCGGTGCGCAAGGAGGTGAAAGGCTACGAAATCGATCCGTTTGGCAAACATATCTTCTGGCAGGTGGATATCAATCCGTAATTTTTCGCTGCCCGGTATGAAGCCGGGCCTTCTTTTTGCAATTTGTGCTACTTACATCATTTTTTGTCACAACAAACCCGCCTGACTTTTGCTATAACTTCAAATGCATACTTGCAGATAACATGGAAAACTATCATGCGTACTCAAACTTTTTTTTATAGTTGCAGTGCTTACTGGTTTATTGGCCCTGGCAGGCTGTTCTTCAAAAGTCGCCGCCCCCGAACAATATTCAGGCTTTTTAAAAGATTACTCCGGCTTGCAACAGACGACATCTGCGACGGGCAAACCGACGCTGCGCTGGGTCGATCCTAATTATAACGAAGCGAATTACGACAGTATTATCTGGACGCCGATTACCTATTACCCTACGCCTAAACCGACCACTCAGATTGGGCAGAAAACCCTTGATGAGCTGTTGAACTACACCAATACCAAAATGAAAACGGCTATTGGTACTCGTAAGCCTATAGTGGCGACACCAGGTAAACATAGCCTGATTTTCCGGGGTGCCATTACAGGGGTGAGTTCGCAGAAAGAAGGCCTGCAGTTCTACGAAGTGGTGCCTGTCGCGCTGGTGGTGGCGGGGACGCAGATGGCAACCGGCCATCGCACCATGGATACCCATCTCTTCTTTGAAGGTGAGCTGATCGACGCAGCCACCAACAAACCGGTGATGAAGGTGGTTCGTAAGGGCGAAGGTAAAGAGCTGAGCAACGAAAGTACGCCAATGACCTTTGCGACGCTGAAGCAGGTTGTGGATGATATGGCGACAGATGCCACCATGTTTGATGTGCATAAAACAGCAAAATAAATCATGCACGGCCTGCAGATTGCAGGCCGTTTTTTTACGCCGTCCGTAAACGCCTGAACCAGGTTTCGGGTTTAGTGAACATCACCATATTCCCACCCAGAATCAGCAGTAAACCGACGATACCGTTGAGATGCCAGACGTAGCCCTCATACACCGTTGAGATGGAGAGCGCCACCAGCGGGAAGAGTAGCGTGCTGTACGCCGCTTTCCCGGGGCCAATACGCCCGACCAGCGTGAAGTAAGCGCCGAAAGCAATCACCGAACCAAACAGAGCCAGATAGAGCAGTGCGCCGATGTAGGTTACCGTCCATTCCGGGGTAAAGCTGTCCCCTCTGAAGAGGGCAATGCAGCCCATCACCAGCGTACCGTAAAGCATCGCCCAGGCGTTGGTGGTCATGGTTTCCAGGCCTCTGCGCTGATGGCGCATGCTGATCATGTTGCCCAGCGAGAAACCATAGGTTCCGAGCGCAGAAAGGCCAATGCCCGTCAGAAGCGATACGCTCCAGCCGCTGGCAAGCAGATCGTCCCAGAAAAGGGTAATAATCCCGACCAGACCCAATGCCGCCGCCGTCCAGAAACGCGCGGGCGGGCGCTGCCCAAAGAAAATAAAGCTATTAATGGCGTTATAGAGCACCGCCATGGAGAAGATGACGGATTCCAGCCCGGTATTGATGTGCGCGGCCGCGGTATAAAAGCACCAGAAGTTAAAGCAGAAAACGCAGCATCCCTGAAGCATGCAAAAAAGGTGATCCCGTAGCGCCAGCTTACGCAGTCGACGCAGGGCAAGTAACACCACTATCATCGTGGCGCTGGCCACGGCGAAACGCCAGAAAATCGACACCGGGGCCGCCACGGGACCTTGCTGCAGGAAAATGGCAATCCAGGTGGTTCCCCAGATGACCACGACCAGTCCGTATAATAATGCGTTCATATCATTTCTCTTCTCAAACCACGAAAGCCCGCAGTATGGCGCTGAAATGCGCCGTGGGCTTTCACCGGCTTGCGGCAGACTTGCAAAATCTTGCGCTTTTTTCTCTCCGGGGGACTGGCAACGGGGAACAACAATTCTTAGACTGACAGTTCGATCACTCACGCGCTAACGGTTATGTCTCACGCTTACGATACCTTTGAAACGCTTAGTCAGCAGAATGCCGTCCTGCGGGAGACGGTCTCGCTGAACTCGGGTATTCAACTGGCGGCGTGGTACAACAAGCACGATACGATAACGGTTAAAAGCAATCATCACACCCTGAGCCTGTACGTGGCCGACGGTTATGAGAGCTATCAAAAAACGCCGGGCGGCTGGAAGAACGGCGGGGGACCGGACCGTTTCTGCCTGATGCCGAAAGAGAGTGAATCGACGTGGGATATCCGTGATGACCTGTCGTTTGTCCATCTCTACTGCACCGATGAACACCTGCGCGACGTGGGCGAAAAAATCTGGGATAAGCGGCCGCTGTCGCTGACGCTGGACGAACGCATTTTTGGCAGTGACCCGAAGATCACCGCGCTGTATCGCCAGTTTTTACTTGGCTGCGACTGGCAGCAGCAGGCCAATCAGCTCACCCTGAGTACAGCATCCACGTTGCTGATGACCCATCTGCTGCAAAACTACTCCAACGTTCAGTGGAAGCTGCCGGTCGTCACCGGCGGGTTATCGCCTTTCGTTCTTCGCAACGTGCTGGCTTTCATAGAAGAGCATCTTGGCCAGCCGTTAACCCTGGCCGAGCTGGCGGCGCAGGCAGCCCTCAGCGAATACCATTTTGCCCGCATGTTCCGCCAGTCGACGGGGCTGGCACCGCATCAGTACGTGATGCAGCGACGCATGGAAAAAGCAAAAAACCTGGTGCAGCATAGCGCAATGCCACTAACGGACATCGCGCTGGCCTGTGGATTTAACTCCGCCAGCCACTTCAGTAACCGTTTCCGCAGCGTGATGGGTATGACGCCGTCCCAGCTGCGCGCGGCGAGCGCGTGAAAACAGGGCATAGCATATCCCGCCCAGCACCAGCCCCCAGAATGCCGAACCGATGCCCAGAAGGGTGACGCCGCTCGCGGTCATCAGAAACGTGACGATGGCTGCGTCACGTTCGGCTTCATGATTCAGGGCCTGAAATAAACTCCCGCTGAGGGTTCCAAGCAACGCCAGCCCCGCCAGGGTCTGGATCCAGCTCAGCGGCAGTGCAGCCATGATCCCGGTAATAGACCCGCCGAAAACTCCAGCCAGCAGATAAAACCCACCGGCTGCAATGGCCGCCAGCCAGCGTTTGGTGATATCCGGGTGGGCATCAGCGCTTTGACAGATGGCGGCGGTAATGGCCGCGATGCAGATGGAGAAGACGCCAAAGGGGGAAAGCAGCAGCGCCAGGCCACCGGTAACGATGATGAGCGGTGAGACCGCCAGCGAGTAGCCGGAGGCTTTCATCGTGGCGAAGCCCGGCGCATTCTGCGAGGCCATGGTCACCAGGAAGAAGGGCAAACCGATACTCACTAGGCTGGTGAAAGTAAAGTCGGGGGCAATAAACTCAGGCATCACAACGGAGAGGCTGATTTTATCAGTGACAACGTCACCACTTATCCATGCCACGAGACCACCTGCCAGCAGCGTCACCACGATGGCATAGCGCGGCGCCAGCGCTTTTGCCAGCAGCCACGCGGCAATCATGCTACCGCACAGCAGAAAGTGGCTGTCAAGATGTGCAAACGCGTGCAGGCCAAACTGCAGAAGCACGCCTGCCAGCATGGCGGCCGCGAGCGAATGGGGGATCAGCGTCATCAGACGAGCGAAAAGCCCCGTTATACCGCAGAGTAAAATAAGCGCGTTAGCGAAGATAAACACACCGATGGTTTCAGACAGCGTCACCCCCTGCAGGCTGGTGGCGAGCAGGGCGGCTCCGGGGGTTGACCAGGCCGTCAGTACCGGCGCTTTAAACCACCAGGAGAGCGCCAGCGTGCTGACCCCCATCCCAATCCCCAGCGCGGTCATCCAGCCCGCGATTTGCTGCGCGCTGGCACCTGCCGCGGCGGCGGCTTGCCAGATAATGGCGGCCGAACTGGCATAACCCACCAGGACGGCGACAAATCCAGCCAGCGTGACTGGAATAAGATGAGAGGAAGGGCGCATGGCAACTCCGTTGTGCGTTATAACGTCCGTATTACGGTAGCACTGTGCGTTATAGCGTACAAGTGGTATGATCATCGGCACCAGGAGGGAACATGGACATCACACAACATCTTGCAGCAACACTGAAAACACTGCGTCAGGCCCGCGGCTGGAGCCTGTCAAAGCTGGCGGACGAGGCCGGCGTGTCGAAAGCGATGCTCGGCCAAATTGAGCGCAATGAATCCAGCCCGACGGTATCGACCCTGTGGAAAATCGCCACCGGGCTGAACGTTCCGTTTTCCGCGTTCATCACGCCAGAGGCAGACAGGCAGGCTGTGTTTGATCCGCAGCAGCAGGCGATGGTCGTCAAACCGCTCTTTCCGTGGGATGAGACCCTGAGGTTCGATCATTTCTCTATTACGCTGGCGGCGGGTGCCCTGAGCGAATCCACGCCCCATGAGGCGGGCGTGATTGAACATGTGGTGGTCATTAGCGGAGAACTGGAGATGAAAATCGACGGCGAATGGCGGACGGTTTATGCCGACTCGGGCGTCCGTTTTGCCGGTGATAAACCGCATGCCTACCGCAACAGCAGCGACCGGCCGGTGCATTTTCACTCTCTGATCCATTATCCCCGCTGAGGCTACGCAAAACTGTTTCGCTGTCGTAGACTTCTGACTACAATAGCCGCCATTTTGACCATAACGGATAACGACGAAGTATGCGCCTGCAATCCCATCATCTTGAACTTTTAAGCCCGGCCCGTGACGCCGCCATTGCCCGCGAAGCGATCCTTCACGGCGCGGACGCCGTCTACATTGGCGGCCCTGGCTTTGGTGCCCGCCATAACGCCAGCAACAGCCTGCGCGATATTGCCGACCTGGTGCCGTTCGCCCACCGTTTCGGGGCGAAAGTGTTCGTGACCCTGAACACCATTCTTCATGATGATGAGCTGGAGCTTGCGCAACGACTGATCGCCGATCTCTATCAGACCGGCGTCGATGCCCTGATTGTTCAGGACATGGGGGTTCTGGAGCTGGATATTCCGCCGATTGAACTGCACGCCAGTACCCAGTGTGATATCCGCACGGTGGAGAAGGCGAAGTTCCTCTCCGACGTCGGCTTTTCGCAGATCGTTCTGGCCCGTGAGCTGAACCTGAATCAGATCCGTGATATCCACCAGGCGACAGACGCGACGATCGAGTTCTTTATCCACGGCGCGCTGTGCGTGGCCTATTCCGGTCAGTGCAACATTTCCCACGCCCAGACGGGCCGTAGCGCCAACCGTGGCGACTGTTCGCAGGCCTGCCGTCTGCCGTATACCCTGAAAGACGATCAGGGCCGCGTAGTGGCGTTCGAAAAACACCTCCTCTCCATGAAGGATAACGATCAGACCGCCAACCTGGGCGCGCTGATTGATGCGGGCGTCCGTTCCTTCAAGATTGAAGGGCGTTATAAAGACATGAGCTACGTGAAGAATATCACCGCGCACTACCGTCAGATGCTGGATGCCATCATCGAAGACCGCGGCGATCTGGCGCGCGCGTCGGCAGGTCGTACCGAGCATTTCTTTATTCCGTCGACGGACAAAACCTTCCACCGCGGCAGCACGGACTATTTCGTGAACGCCCGTAAAGGCGATATCGGCGCGTTCGACTCACCGAAGTTCATCGGTTTACCGGTCGGTGAAGTGCTGAAGGTGGCGAAAGATCATCTTGATGTTGAAGTGACGGAGCCGCTGGCGAATGGCGATGGCCTGAACGTGATGATTAAGCGTGAAGTGGTGGGCTTCAGGGCTAATACGGTCGAAAAAACCGGTGAAAATCGCTATCGTGTATGGCCGAATGAAATGCCTGCCGATCTCTACAAGGCGCGTCCGAACGCGCCACTTAACCGTAACCTCGATCATAACTGGCAGCAGGCGCTGCTGAAAACCTCCAGCGAGCGTCGTATCGCGGTGGATATCGAGCTTGGCGGCTGGGAAGAACAGCTGATTCTGACCATGACCTGTGAAGACGGTATCAGCGTGACGCATACGCTGGATGGCCTGTTCGAGGTGGCAAACAACGCGGAAAAAGCGCTTAACAGCCTGAAGGATGGCGTGGCGAAGCTGGGGCAGACGATTTACTACGCGCGCGCTATCGAGGTTAACCTGCCGGACGCGCTGTTTGTGCCGAACAGCCTCCTTAACCAGTTCCGCCGTGAAACGGCAGAGCTGCTGGATGAAGCGCGTCTGGCCCAGTATCCACGCGGTAGCCGTAAAGCGGAAGTTGTTCCGGCCCCGGTATACCCGGACACGCATTTATCTTTCCTGGCGAACGTCTACAACCATAAGGCGCGTGAATTCTATCATCGCCACGGTGTGCAGCTGATCGACGCGGCCTATGAAGCGCATGAAGAGAAGGGCGACGTGCCGGTGATGATCACCAAGCACTGTCTCCGCTTCGCCTTCAATCTGTGCCCGAAACAGGCAAAAGGCAATATTAAGAGCTGGAAAGCGACGCCCATGCAGCTGGTCAACGGTGATGAAGTCCTTACCCTGAAGTTTGACTGCCGTCCCTGCGAAATGCATGTTATTGGCAAGATGAAAAACCATATTTTCAAAATGCCGCAGCCGGGCAGCATTGTCGCTTCCGTCAGTCCTGACGATCTGATGAAAACCCTGCCAAAACGTAAGGGGAGCTAACTACCTTACGTGCGTCTCCGGTTTGCGCGATTTCTGCCACAGGTGGTGTTCGCGCAAACCCTCCGCTGACTCTTCCGCTGCGCTGCGTAATTCATCGCTGTCGGCCTCGTGCCGCAGCTGATGCCCCACATTCTTTACCCATACATATTCATGCCCTTTGTGCCCGGCCATAAGCTGCCCTGAAAACAGCGCACAAATAAGCATGACGAGAGATAACCCTTTTTTAATCATGGTTTCACCGCTGAGTGACGTTGCGGGGATAATCATTGCAATTATTTCTTAGTGTTATTATTCAATAATTCAAAGTACGGCAAAGAAAATGTCAAATAGTGTTGGCTCAGAATTGTTTTTAAGAAATATCCTAAATGCGCCTAAAGCACTGTCAACTACCACTTCTGGACCATAAACAGGCGTTTGAATTAGGGATAATCCTATATAATAGGGATTCTCTGGCTAAGGAATGAGTCTTAATAAATGAAAAAAATAATCGCGTTTGCGATCCTCGTGGCTGCCGTGGGTGCTACGGCAGGGGTTCGCTATATCGGGAATGACGAACCAGAATATATTCAGTCCGCAGAAACTCGTGTTGGTTCATATTTAACCAGCGATTACGGGCGTGTAGCCTGCAATAGCAAAAAAGTAGACGATCAACGCTGGGAATTAGATTGCCTGCATCAGGCAAGAGGAAAAGTATTCCAGTTTGCGGTGTATCCTTCTGAAAAAGCCCCCTATGGTGTTTCGCGTTCGTTTTATCTCGAAGCGATTAATGATGAAGCAAAACAGAGCGCCGAACAGGGTCTGATGCGTTATTTGCAAATCAACACGAAGGCGAGTTAATAGAGCTGTTTAGCTTTCGTTAAGTTAATCAGTGTTAGTTTGTAAGGGATCCGCAGCCCGACCATGGAGCGTCGGGGACGTAGAGACCAAAATACAAATCTATCCATGCAAGCATTTACCGCCAGATAATGGCGGTTTTTTTTTGCCATTTCGCGTATGTGCCCCTCATCCCAGCCCTCTCCCTCAGGGAGAGGGGTGTATGTGTCGGTATTATGTTGTGGGGATCCCTCAGCGGGCAGGACCTGGACGCGAAAATTGCTTGCGGTACTGGGCCGGCGAAAGGGCAAATTGCTGACGAAAGTGGTGGCGCAACGTCGCCGCCTGTCCAAAACCGGTCTGTTCAGCGATGCTGTCGATGCTCAACCGACTGCTTTCCAGGTAATCTTTTGCTCTCAACAGACGCTCATTGATCAGCCAGCGCGACGGTGTCGTTCCCGTTGCCGCCTCGAAGCGACGAAGGAAGGTACGCTGGCTCATGCCCACCCGACGCGCCAGCGAGTCGACGCTGTGCGGTTCAACGAGATGGTTGTGCAGGAAATCAAACAGCTGTCCCAGACGCTGGCTCTCCCGTAGCTGTGCCACCGGGCGGCTCAGCTGTTGCGGCTGCGAACCATCCCGGTGGGGAGGAATAACCAGCCGACGCGCCACGCTGTTGGCGGTTTCCATGCCATAATCCCGGCGGACGACGTGCAGACAGAGATCGATGCCCGCCGCGCTACCAGCAGAAGTCAGAATATCCCCCTCATCCTGGTAAAGTACGTCTTCAACCACGTCGATGTCAGGGTGGCGGACTTTAAGCGCCTCGATGTAGCGCCAGTGGGTTGTGGCTTTGCGCCCGCTCAACAGTCCCGTTGCGGCCAGCACAAACACACCCGAGCAGATGGACAGCAGCTGGCATCCACGTGCGCTGGCCTGGCGCAATGCGTCGCACAGGGCCCTGGGAACCGGCGCGTCCAGCCCCCGCCAGCCGGGAACCACGATCAGATCCGCAGACTCAAGCAGGCTCAAATCACCATCAGTCACCATGCGGATCCCGCCCGTCGCCCGCATTTCTCCGCTATCCACACCTGCCACAGCAAAGCGATACCAGGCGTCGCCCAGCTCAGGACGTGGCAGGCCAAAAATCTCAACCGCCACGCCAAACTCGAAGGTACAGAGGCCGTCATACGCCAGCACCACCACCTGAGGGCGGGTAACCTGTCTTAAGTTTGTCATCTTTTTGCTGTTTTCTGGCATAAGCAAGCGCATTCATGGGCTGAATTTGTGGATAGAGTAGTGTTAACACAAACGCCAAAGATGAGGAAGGATCATGAGCTATGTTACTGAATTTCCGGCTGCCGAGCCGCAGGAAGCCGTTACCCATTTTCTGCGTCGCCTGAGTGTCGAAACCGACTGTGCCGATGTGCATCATGCCATCGCCAGTCATGAGCAGGACTTCGTGCTGCTGCATGTGGTAGGGAGTGCGGAACAATTTGCCCGTCGTCATGTCCCCGGGGCACTGCACATGCCGTGGAGCCAGATTACTGCTGAACGCATGGCCCGGTGGCCGGACGGCACGCTGTTTGTCGTTTACTGCGCGGGGCCGCACTGTAACGGTGCGGACAGGGCTGCGCTGAAGCTGGCGCGACTCGGGTTGCCGGTCAAAATCATGCTGGGCGGGATCACCGGCTGGGAAGATGAACGCTACGCGTTTGCCAGTCAGGGATCCGTTTCCGTCCTGTGAAGATGAATTTTTTTCAACACCCGTGAAATTTTCTCGTTTGCCGGAGCCGGTGAGGTATGACATCTTTTTTGGACATTTAGACATCCAGAAGTCTAAAGATTCAAATGATGAATTATCACTGCCGGCAATTATTACCGTCAGACAGAGGAGATTTCCATGCAACGACAGCACGCCCCATACCGCGCCGATGTAGTAGGCAGTTTTTTACGTCCGGATGCCATTAAACAGGCCCGCCTGAAGTTCGCCAGCGGTGAGATAGATGCCGGACAGCTTCGCGCGGTGGAGGACGATGCCATTTGCCACGTCGTCGAGCAGCAGTGTGCGTGCGGTCTGCATGTGGTGACCGACGGTGAATTTCGCCGTGCCTGGTGGCACTTCGATTTCTTCGATGGCCTGCAGGGGGTTGAGCGTTACGATTCGCAGCAGGGTATTCAGTTCAACGGGGTACAGACCAAAGCCCACGGCGTGCGCGTCACCGGCAAGCTGGGCTTTGGCGATCATCCGATGCTGGACGATTTCCGCTATCTGAAAAGCATCAGCGGTAATGCGCAGCCGAAGATGACCATTCCCAGCCCAAGCGTGCTTCATTTCCGCGGCGGCCGCAAAGATATCGACGCGACGGTTTACCCGGACCTGAACGTCTATTTTGACGATCTGGCGACCACCTGGCGCGACGCTATCCGGGCCTTCTATGATGCAGGCTGCCGTTACCTGCAACTTGACGACACCGTCTGGGCCTACCTCTGTTCGGACGATCAGCGTCGTCAGATCCGCGAGCGCGGCGATGATGCCGATGAGCTGGCGCAGATCTACGCCCGCGTGCTGAACAAGGCGCTGGAAGGTAAACCGGACGATCTGACCATCGGGCTGCATGTCTGCCGCGGCAACTTCCGTTCAACCTGGATTTCGGAAGGGGGATACGAGCCGGTGGCGGAAGTGCTGTTCGGTACGGTGAACGTAGATGCCTTCTTCCTGGAATATGATAACGACCGCAGCGGTGATTTTGCGCCACTGCGCTTTATTCGCCCAGGTAAGCAGCAGGTGGTGCTGGGTCTGATAACCACCAAAAACGGAGAGCTGGAGAACCCGGAAGGGGTTAAAGCCCGTCTGGAAGAGGCGGCAAAATACGTGGCCAAAGAGCAGATCTGCCTCAGCCCGCAGTGCGGCTTTGCCTCGACCGAAGAGGGCAACAGCCTGAGTGAAACTCAGCAGTGGGACAAAGTCCGTCTGGTGACACAGATCGCCAGTGAAGTCTGGTAAAAACACCGCCCCAGCGCTGCATTATAAAAGTGCAGCGCTGTGCCATTCTGAGTCGTTCTCTTTACATCCCGCGTTCAATCTCCCGCCATAGCGCAATGTTCATTCTGGCATCCTTTTTGCTCCTGCTTCGCTGACACATTTTTTTCCGCGTCCATGCCGTAACGGACGTTTTTGCACAGCGTTCTTTTTCAGGAGTGAAAATATGCAGCGTCGTACCTTATTAAAAGCCTTTGCGTTATCCGCGTCCGTCGTGGCGATGGGAATGAGTTTTGGTGTGCAGGCGGCCGATACCATCAAAGTGGGGATCATGCATTCTTTGTCCGGCACGATGGCCATCTCCGAAACCCCGCTTAAAGATGTCGCGCTGATGACCATTGACGAGATCAACGCCAAAGGGGGCGTACTGGGGAAAAAACTGGAGCCGGTGGTGGTGGATCCCGCTTCAAACTGGCCGCTGTTTGCCGAGAAAGCGCGTCAGCTGCTGAGCCAGGATAAAGTCGCGGTGGTGTTTGGCTGCTGGACCTCCGTTTCGCGTAAATCGGTGCTGCCTGTCTTTGAGGAACTGAACGGCCTGCTGTTCTATCCGGTGCAGTATGAGGGTGAAGAAATGTCACCCAACGTCTTTTATACCGGTGCCGCACCGAACCAGCAGGCCATCCCGGCGGTGGAATACCTGATGAGCGAAGACGGCGGCGCGGCGAAACGCTTCTTCCTCTTGGGCACCGACTACGTCTACCCGCGCACCACCAACAAGATCCTGCGTGCGTTCCTGCATTCGAAAGGCGTTGAGGATAAGGACATCGAAGAGGTTTACACCCCATTTGGTCATAGCGACTACCAGACGATTGTCGCCAACATCAAGAAATTCTCCGCAGGCGGCAAAACTGCCGTGGTCTCGACCATCAATGGCGATTCCAACGTGCCGTTCTATAAAGAGCTGGCAAACCAGGGGCTGAAAGCAACCGACGTGCCGGTAGTGGCGTTCTCCGTCGGTGAAGAAGAGCTGCGCGGTATCGACACCAAACCGCTGGTGGGTAACCTGGCGGCGTGGAACTATTTTGAGTCCGTGGACAACCCAACTAACCAGGCCTTCGTGGCGGATTACAAAGCCTATGCGAAAGCGCACAAACTGCCGAATGCCGACACTGTAGTCACCAACGACCCAATGGAAGCCACTTACGTAGGGATCCATATGTGGGCGCAGGCGGTGGAAAAAGCGGGCACGACCGACGTAGATAAAGTACGTGCCGCAATGGCCGGCCAATCGTTTAAAGCGCCTTCCGGCTTTACGCTCACCATGGATGCTACCAACCATCATCTGCATAAGCCGGTCATGATCGGTGAAATTGAAGGCAACGGCCAGTTCAACGTGGTGTGGCAGACGGAACAGCCGGTCCGCGCGCAACCGTGGAGTCCGTTCATCGCCGGGAATGACAAAAAGCCCGACCAGCCGATGAAAACCGCCAGCAACTAAGCCATCACCACAGGGAGACAAGCCATGAACGTCATGCGCACGATCGTCGCTCTTATATGGCTTACCGGACTGCTGCCAGGGATGGCGCAGGCATCGGATGCCGATCGTTTCGTTGCCGCCAGCCGCACCCAGCAGGCGGAATTACTGACGCAGTGGGCCGCCGCGCCGGATGCCGCCAGGCTGCCGCTGCTTCGGGCGTTGCAAAAGGAAAACCTGTATACCGACAGCCAAAAGCACGCTTTTGCGCAGCGTAATGGCGGAATGGTTCCCCTTGGTGAAGCAAAGGCGACTGAAGGGCAGACCAAAGCGATACGGCTGACGAACCGACTGCGCGTACTTGCTGCCACGGCTATCGCAACGCATCAGCTGGTAAGTGACAGTGTCACGGAAAGGCGGGCGGCGGCCCGTCAACTGCAGCGAGATGCGCAACCTGCGATGCTCGCTTTTCTGGAAAATCGGGTAAACCGTGAAACGGATGCGGTAGCGCGTCAGACGCTGCTGCTGGCGGCGGCGAATCTCCAGCTGGCAAGCCCGCAGGCGGAGGTGCGTCGCCACGCTGCTGAACTGTTAGGCCAGTCCGACGATCCGGACGTGGTGTCCCGACTCACCCCGTATACCCAGGCGCAGACCGAGCCGGACGCCGGCGTTCGCGCCGCTGCCGAAGAGAGCCTTAACCAGATAACGCACCGCCTGATGTGGGGCGATCTGCTGGGTCAGGCGTTTATGGGGCTTTCCCTCGGTTCGGTGCTGCTGCTGGCTGCGCTGGGGCTGGCTATCACCTACGGCCTGCTGGGCGTCATCAATATGGCGCACGGTGAAATGCTGATGCTGGGCGCGTATGCCACCTGGATGGTGCAGCAGGCCATGACCAGCCTCGCGCCACAGTGGCTGGCGCTCTATCCGGTTATCGCCTTACCGGTCGCGTTCTGCCTGACGGCGGCAATCGGAATGGTGCTGGAGCGCACCGTGATCCGTCATCTGTACGGTCGTCCGCTGGAAACGCTGCTGGCAACGTGGGGCATCAGCCTGATGCTTATCCAGCTGGTGCGCATGACGTTTGGCGCCCAGAACCTGGAGGTGGCGAACCCGGCATGGCTTTCCGGCGGGGTACAGGTTTTCGCCAACCTGACGCTGCCGTGGAACCGTATTGTGGTGCTGGGTTTTGTGCTGCTGGTACTGTTCTTTACCTGGCTGATTCTGAATAAAACCCGTCTGGGGCTCAACGTGCGCGCGGTGACGCAAAACCGCAGCATGGCTGCCTGCTGTGGGGTGCCGACAGGGCGTGTCGATATGCTCGCATTCGGGCTGGGCTCCGGCATTGCCGGGTTAGGCGGCGTGGCATTATCGCAGCTGGGTAACGTCGGACCGGAGCTGGGCCAGGGATACATCATCGACTCGTTCCTGGTGGTGGTGCTCGGTGGCGTGGGCCAGCTGGCAGGGAGCGTGGCCGCGGCCTTTGGTCTGGGCATTTTCAATAAAATCCTTGAACCACAGATGGGCGCTGTGCTGGGCAAGATCGTGATTCTGGTGGCGATCGTGCTGTTTATTCAGAAGCGTCCTCAGGGGTTATTTGCGCTGAAAGGGAGGGTTATTGACTGATGAGCCAGCCGCTTACCTTAACGCTGGCGCGCAAAGCGCCACGCACAACGCAGATCGCAGGCAGCCTGCTGGTGGCGTGTCTGCTGATCTTACCGTTTTTCGCCTTACTGCCTGCAACGCATCCGCTGGCGTTATCGACCTGGATGCTGACGCTGACGGGTAAGATCCTCTGCTATGCCATCGTTGCGGTGGCGCTCGATCTGGTGTGGGGCTATGCCGGCATGCTGTCTCTTGGGCACGGTATCTTTTTCGCACTCGGCGGTTATGCGATGGGCATGTATCTGATGCGCCAGGCGGCGGGTGACGGTCTGCCCGCGTTTATGTCATTTCTCTCCTGGAGTGAGCTGCCGTGGTTCTGGTGGGGCACCCAACACTTCGCCTGGGCGCTGGTGCTGATTGTCATGGTGCCGGGGCTGCTGGCGCTGGTGTTTGGCTGGTTTGCCTTCCGCTCGAAGATCAAAGGGGTCTATTTCTCGATTATGACCCAGGCGCTGACCTATGCAGGGATGTTGCTGTTCTTTCGCAACGAGACCGGTTTTGGCGGCAATAACGGCTTCACCGGCTTTACCACGCTGCTCGGATTTTCGGTGACGGAAACCTCCACGCGTATTGCACTGTTTCTGGCGACCGTACTGTTGCTGCTCCTGGCGTTGGGGACGGGATTTGCGCTGGCAAAAAGCAAATTTGGCCGAATCCTGACCGCCGTTCGTGACGCAGAAAACCGTCTGACGTTCTGTGGTTACGACCCGCGCGGGTTCAAACTGCTGGTCTGGACGCTGTCCGCGGTGCTGTGTGGCCTGGCGGGGGCGCTCTATGTCCCGCAGGTGGGCATTATCAACCCCGGTGAAATGTCACCGACGAACTCGATAGAAGCCGCCATTTGGGTGGCGCTGGGCGGGCGCGGCACGCTGGTGGGGCCGGTGATTGGCGCGGCGCTGGTGAACGGGGCGAAGAGCTTTTTCACCGTCGCCATGCCGGAGTACTGGCAGCTGTTCCTGGGGCTGATTTTTATCGCCGTCACGCTGTTCTTACCACGCGGTGTCTACGGTCTGTTTCGTAAGGGAGAGAAATAATGCAGCCAACGGAAGGATTATTTACCCGCCAGTTGCCCGGCGACCGCTACCGTGACCAGACGGATCCGGTGCTTCAGCTTGAGGCCATTAACGTCAATTTCGAAGGTTTCCAGGCGCTGACCGATCTCTCGCTGAATATCGGCGTGGGCGAGTTGCGCTGCGTGATTGGCCCCAACGGAGCCGGTAAAACCACGTTGATGGATGTGATCACCGGCAAAACGAGACCAAAAAGCGGGAGGGCTATTTACGATCAATCGATCGACCTGACCGCGCTGGAGCCTGCGGCCATAGCCCGTCAGGGGATTGGGCGAAAGTTCCAGAAACCCACGGTCTTTGAGGCGCTGACGGTGTGGGAAAACCTTGAGATCGCTATGAAAACCGATAAATCCGTCTGGGCGAGCCTGCGGGCAAAACTCAATGGTGAGCAACGCGATCGCATCGATGAGATGCTGGTTTTACTGCGTCTTGGCAACGAACGCGATCGCCGTGCCGGGCTGCTGTCGCACGGGCAAAAGCAGTTTCTGGAGATAGGTATGCTGCTGGTCCAGGATCCGCATCTGTTGCTGCTGGACGAACCCGCTGCCGGGATGACCGACGCAGAGACGGAATACACCGCCGAGTTGTTCAAAACCCTGGCGGGTAAGCACTCCCTGATGGTGGTGGAGCACGACATGGGCTTTGTCGAAACCATTGCCGACCACGTGACGGTATTGCATCAGGGACGCGTGCTGGCCGAAGGCTCGCTTCGCGAGGTGCAGGCCAACGAGCAGGTGATTGAGGTCTATCTGGGGCGCTAAGGAGAGAAGATGTTACAGGTTAACGAACTGAATCAGTATTACGGTGGCAGCCATATCCTGCGCGGCGTCAGTTTTGAGGCCGCCACCGGAGAAGTCACCTGCCTGCTGGGGCGCAACGGCGTAGGGAAAACGACGTTGCTGAAGTGTCTGATGGGGCTGATCCCGGCGAAAACCGGGGAGGTCATCTGGCAGGGTAAGACGATCACCCACAGCAAACCGCACCAGCGGGTACAGTCTGGCGTGGCGTATGTCCCGCAGGGGCGCGAGATTTTTCCGCGCCTGACCGTGGAAGAAAATCTTCTGCTGGGGCTGTCGCGCTTTTCCGCCCGCGAGGCGAAGCAGGTACCGGAGGAGATCTGGCAGCTTTTCCCGGTGCTCAAAGAGATGAAGCACCGCCGCGGAGGCGATCTCTCCGGCGGACAACAGCAGCAACTGGCGATTGGCCGTGCGCTGGCAAGCCGCCCGCAGCTGCTGATTCTGGATGAACCGACGGAAGGCATTCAGCCTTCGGTGATAAAAGAGATTGGCCAGGTGATCCGCACGCTGGCGAACAGAGGCGATATGGCGATCCTGCTGGTCGAGCAGTTTTACGACTTTGCCGCCGAGCTGGCCGACAGCTATCTCCTGATGTCGCGCGGCACCATAATCCAGCGTGGACGGGGTGAAAACATGGCGCAGGAGGGCGTTCGCGGGCTGGTTGCGATTTGAAATGTTATAATATAGCATTCTCATTCTTATAAAACGGAATGAGGGGGTTATTTTGGCTGCACATGCTGGTAAATGGATCATGACTCTGGGGGCGCTGCTGGTCAGCGGCCAGCTGTTAGCGCACTCGCACGGTCATCAGATGACCGAAGCGGAGCAGAAAGCGGCGAACGGCGTGTTTGAGGATAAAGACGTGAAGGACAGAGCGCTGTCTGACTGGGACGGTACCTGGCAGTCCGTTTATCCTTTCCTGTTGGATGGATCGCTGGATCCGGTCTTCAAACAGAAAGCGCAGAAGGATAAAAGCAAAACCTTCGACGAGGTGAAAGCCTATTATCGTAAAGGCTATGCGACGGACGTGGATGCCATTGGCATTGAAAATAACGTGATGGAGTTCCACAAGGGCAAAGCGGTTAGCCGTTGCCATTATAATTACAGCGGCTACAAAATTCTGACCTATGCGTCAGGCAAAAAAGGCGTTCGCTATCTGTTTGAGTGTCAGGATGCCAGCAGCACGGCGCCGAAGTTTGTGCAGTTCAGCGACCATACCATCGGGCCGAAAGCGTCCTCGCACTTCCATATTTTTATGGGCAACACCTCCCACGAGGCGCTGCTGAAAGAGATGGATAACTGGCCGACCTATTATCCGAATGAGATGTACAAAGAGCAGGTGGTAGAAGAGATGTTGCACCACTGATGCTTTATTGCCGGGTGGCGGCTACGGCTTACCCGGCCTACAAGTTGCTACGCTACCTTGGGTGACTCGCACCACGCCTTCACGCTCATCCCACGCAAAATCATCAGCCACGCAATCACGATGGCGACCATCATAATCACAAACAGCGACCAGTGCGGCAGGTTGGTCAGGATAATCCCGGTGATCATCGGGTTTGCGGCCGCGCCCAGCCAGCCCAGCGCCTGTGCGGAGAAATAGCTTGCCTTCATCCCCGGCGGGGCGATGTTGTCGATCAGCATGTATTCACCCGGCGCATAAATAATCTCACCCAGCGTAAAGATCGCGGCAGCGATACCCCAGTAAATCAGATTCTCCCCGGAGAGCATAAAGCCCCCCAGCCCCAGGATAAAAAACAGCGTCGCGGCGGTCATCAGGGGGCGAATATTGCTGGCGGAAATCTTGCGCCCAAGCGCGTATTGCAGCGTCACCACCACGGCGGCGTTAACGGGCAGCACCACGGCGACGACCTTCTGCGCGAAATCGCTGTCGGCGTGGGCGGCCAGAACATACTGCGAAATGCAGCTGGCGAACGATCCGCCCACGTACGACGCGAGCAGGCCGGAGAGGGTGAACCAGAACAGGGCGCGGTCTTTCAGCAACACCGACGGCTGCCAGGGCATTTTTTCCTCGGCGGTATCCAGCGCGACGCTTTTTTGCACAAAGAAATGGATAAACGCGAGCGGCAGCGCGGCGCAAAAAGCGGCCAGCCAGAAGGGCAGCTGTAAGCTGTACATCACCAGCAGGGTGCCGATGGGCGGGCCGACCGTCCAGCCAATGTTCAGGAAGCTATAGTTGAGCGAGAAAACACGCGCTTTTTGGCTTGAGGTGAGCACGTCGGAGAACCAGGCTTTCAGCACCGTCGAAAATACGGAGTAGGCGCAGTTGATCAGGGAAAAGAACAGCACCACCAGCGTGACGTTATCCACCAGCGGGATCGCGACAAATCCGGCAATAAACGCCACGATCGCAATCAGCATGTAGCGTTTTTTATCAAATTTATCCGCCAGAATGCCAAATCCCAGGCTGAACACCACGCCGATGGTCAGCGCAATCGTCAGGGCATAACCAATATTCTCGACGCTCATGTTGTAGACGCGCGTGAGATAAATGGTCATGAACGGCAGCGTCGCTCCCCGACCGATGGTTAACAACAATGACGATGCCAGCAGCGCTGCGGTTGAGCGCCTGAGAGATGGTTTCATATTTCTGCCCGACAGTTGCTTATGCTTTTATTAGAGGTGTGTTAACAGGATTACCATGACATAAGGGGCTTGTATAGCACCTGGTTTATCCGTAAGTGCTTCAGCTGCCTGCCAGAATTAATGATCTTCTCGCAGCGTCCTTTTTTCTGTTACCTTGAAGTGTTAACAAATTATTAATAATTCAGGGGCAGGGTATGACGCGTAAAGACGGACTGCTGGCGTTGCTGGTGGTCGTAGTATGGGGGCTCAATTTTGTCGTCATTAAGCTGGGATTGCACAATATGCCCCCGCTTATGCTGGCCGGTTTGCGTTTCATGTTAGTGGCGTTCCCGGCGATCTTTTTTGTTGCGCGTCCAAAAATCCCGTTCAAATTACTGCTGGGCTATGGCCTGACCATCAGCTTTGGCCAGTTTGCGTTTCTCTTCTGCGCCATTAAGTTTGGTATGCCTGCCGGTCTTGCCTCGCTGGTTTTGCAGGCGCAGGCGTTCTTTACCATCATTCTCGGTGCGTTCGTATTTGGCGAACGTTTGCAGGGCAAACAGCTGGCGGGGATTACGCTGGCGGTGTTTGGCGTACTGGTGCTGATTGAAGCCAGCCTGAATGGTCAGGATGTGGCGCTGCTGGGCTTTATGCTTACGCTGGCGGCGGGGCTGAGCTGGGCGTGCGGGAATATCTTCAACAAGCTGATTATGCAGCACGCGGCGCGGCCGCAGGTGATGTCGCTGGTGGTCTGGAGCGCGTTAATTCCGGTCATCCCGTTTCTGGCGGCGTCGTTTATTCTGGATGGTCCGGATGTGATGCTGAGAAGCCTGGTCGATATCGATTTGACCACGATCCTTTCTCTGATTTATCTGGCCTTTGTCGCCACGATTGTGGGCTATGGGATCTGGGGTTCGCTGCTGGGGCGTTATGAAACCTGGCGCGTGGCGCCCCTGTCTCTGCTGGTGCCGGTGGTTGGGCTCGCCAGTGCGGCGCTATTGCTGGATGAAACGCTGAGCGCGCTGCAGTTGCTGGGGGCCGTGCTGATTATGGCGGGGCTGTATATCAACGTGTTTGGCTTGCGGGTACGGCGGGCGGCGCGCGTCAGAGGCTAGAGCATAAAAAAGCCCCGCAGTGGCGGGGCAAAAACGAATCAGAAGCCGTGCTGATTATAATAAGGCACGCCTAATTCGTCGGATTTGTCGCTACCAGTCCCCATGTGGTTGAAATCATAGGGTGACTGGTCATGTGCTGACGGCAAAATCATCGTGCCACGATTATTTTGCTGCGTTGCACCTGGGGTTTGCTCCGCGAAGGTCTGGCTGGAAAACAGCACCAGCAAGGCGAGGGCGGCGGAGGCGATAACTTTCATGATTTCCTCGGTTACGTCTTTTACAGGCGATGATTAACTACAATGTTTTAACGGATACAGGTATCGGGATTCTCCGGGTACGCTGGTGATTCGGTACTTATGAGGCGGCACGTCAAAATAGTTCTTAAACGTACGCGTCAGGGTTTGCTGTGATTCAAATCCGTAACGCTCTGCCAGATAAAGGATCGGCTCATTGCTTTCTTTCAGTTTCTGGGCAATTTCCGTCAGCTTGCGACTGCGAATATATTGACCTAGTGAATGGCCGGTCTCTTTTTTGAACATCCGTTGCAGGTGCCATTTGGAGTAACCTGAACGCTCTGACACTTTTTCAAGGGAGAGCGGCGATTCCAGGTTATCTTCGATCCAGTCCAAAATGCTATGAATGGTGATAGCGTCAGTATTGCGTCTGGACATCGTCATACCTCTTTTCTGTTTACGGCAGTATTTTCTTCAGCAAAAGCTCAAGGGTTGCCACTTCATCTGCCGTTAAGTTTTTTGTTAGTTCCTGATGCAGTGTTTGTCCTACTAATTGATGACATTGCTCGCACATGGCCGCGCCATCGCAGGTGAGCTTGACCAGCACGCCGCGTTTGTCATTCGGGTTAGGGCTTCGTTCTACCCATCCTTTGCAGACGAGACGATCCAGCATGCGGGTTAACGCACCCAGATCGACAGAGAGCACCTTTTTCAGCTCAACCGGCGTGATACACACTTCGCAGCGAATGGAACACAGCACTTTGAACTGTGTTGCGGTGATATCCAGCGGTGACAGATAGTCATTGAGCAGGCGATCTTTTTTCTGGTTAACCATATGAATAAGACGACCCAGCGGAACAACGTCGTTAAAGATATCACTGGTGCTTTTCACAATGGTTGCCCTGGCAAGTAGTTTAGTCACGGCAGATATTATTGCTCAGGCAAGTATAAGTCAACTGAATGAATCAGCCGATGCCACGAATTGCTAAAACGTTTCATGAACTTTTTTTGAACGCTTTCAAATCATATAGATAACTCAGGGTTATCCTTACTTACGGAAAATAATCGTTACGTTGCGCAGATGGCTTAACGTCACACTTTCCCCCTATACTTGCGGGGATGAATATGGATAAGGACGACGATGCATTATGTTGGATTTAATTAAAGCAGTGAGTCTTGGGCTGGTGGTGCTGCTGCCGTTGGCAAACCCGTTAACGACGGTGGCGCTTTTCCTCGGGCTGGCAGGGAATATGAACAGCGCCGAGCGTAACCATCAGTCAATGATGGCTTCCGTCTATGTGTTTGCCATCATGATGGTGGCTTACTATGCGGGGCAGGTGGTGATGAACACCTTCGGGATTTCCATCCCTGGCCTGCGCATCGCCGGGGGACTCATTGTCGCCTTTATCGGTTTCCGCATGCTGTTCCCGGCGCAGAAAGCGCATGAGTCGCCGGAGGCCAAAAGCAAATCCGAAGAGCTGGAAAGCGAACCGAGTGCAAATATTGCCTTTGTGCCGCTGGCTATGCCGAGCACGGCGGGGCCGGGTACCATCGCGATGATCATCAGTTCCGCCTCTACGGTACGTGATAGCGCCACCTTCCCGGACTGGGTCCTGACGGTTGCGCCACCGCTGATTTTTGCGATTATCGGGATCATTGTGTGGGGGTCACTGCGCAGTTCCGGTGCGATTATGCGCTGGGTAGGCAAGGGCGGTATCGAAGCTATTTCACGTCTGATGGGCTTCTTACTGGTCTGTATGGGCGTGCAGTTTATTATTAACGGCGTGCTGGAGATTATTAAAACTTACCACTGAGGTGATTGCCGGGTGGCGGTTTCGCCTTACCCGGCCTGGGTTATTACAGGCTTGTAGGCCGGGTAAGCGCAGCGCCACCCGGCACAAACAAACGTCACCCGTGCTGACCTTGTTCCTCCAGCGCCACCGGCCATTTGCGGAAGATGAGCACTGACCAGATAAGCGCGACCAGGGCCGGAATAGCGCCCAGATACCCAATCGCCGACATCGAGACATGAAGGCTAATCTGATTTCCCACCAGCGCGCCCGCGCCGATGCCCAGATTAAATATCCCCGAGAACAGTGACATGGCAACGTCCGTCGCGTCCGGTGCCAGCGCCAGCACTTTTACCTGCATGCCAAGGCCTATGATCATGATCGCCACGCCCCAGAACAGGCTCAGGATCGCCAGATGGCTTTCGCTGCCCGCGGCGGGCATCAGCAACAGCAGGCAGGCGAGCAGCAGGCCAATGGCGCCGCTCACAAGCAAGGAAGCATGCTGATTACCCAGCTTGCCAAACAGCACGCTGCCGATAATGCCCGCACCGCCGAGGATGAGCAGTAACAGGGTGGCAAAATTGGCGCTAAAGCCTGCCACCACCTGAACAAACGGTTCAATGTAGCTGTATGCCGTGTAATGGGCGGTCACCACGATTACGGTAAGCAGATAGATACTCAGCAGCGCAGGGCGGCGCATCAACAGCGGCAGGCTTTTCAGCGAGCCAGAGTGTTCGCTCGGCAGCGCGGGCAGCAGCTTAATCAGACACACCAGCGTAACCAATGCCCCCATGCCGATGGCGAAGAAGGTCGTACGCCAGCCGAAGTATTGCCCCACGATACGGCCAATCGGCAGACCCAGCACCATCGCCAGCGCGGTGCCGGTGGCAATCAGGCTCAGCGCCTGGGCGCGTTTACCCGCCGGGGCCAGGCGTATAGCCAGCGACGCGGTGATCGACCAGAACACCGCATGGGCGAATGCAATGCCAATCCTGCTCATGACCAGCACCGTAAAATTCCACGCCATAAACGACAGAACATGGCTGGCGATGAACAACACGAAGAGACCGATCAGCAGTTTGCGCCGCTCCATCTGGCTGGTCAGCAGCATAAACGGCAATGACATCAGCGCCACCACCCAGGCGTAGATGGTCAACATAATGCCGACCTGAGCCGTTTCCATCTGGAAACTGTCGGCAATGTCAGACAACAGCCCAACCGGAACAAACTCTGTGGTGTTGAAAATAAACGCGGCAATGGCCAGCGTGACCACGCGTAGCCACGCAACCCTGCGGGAAACTGTGTTCGTTGTCATAGGGATGTCGGAGATTCGTTGCTGGAAAGAAGAGGAGACGATCTTAAAACGTCAAACGGCGAAAACTCAACCATTATGTGACGCAGATCTCAACATTTACCTTGTGAAAGCGGTAGCCGGGGAGGGTGTTTTCATTGAATATAAAAGAACAACACAACAAAAACAGGCGGTAAGACAATGCAGGAGATTGATTTTTATCTGGTAGATGCGTTCAGCGATACTTCGTTTGGTGGCAATCCGGCGGCGGTTTGTCCGCTGAAAGAATGGTTACCCGATGAAACGCTACTGAAAATGGCGCAACAGCATAATCAATCGGAAACGGCCTTTTTCGTCTGCAGCAAAGGGGGCATTGAGCTACGCTGGTTTACAACGCTCACCGAAGTCAATCTCTGCGGGCATGCCACTTTGGCCGCCGCGTACGTCCTGTTTCATGAACTGGATTACCCCGACTCGCGGATCCACTTCGACACCGCATCTGGCCGCCTGACGGTCAGCCGGGAGGGAGAGTGGATGACGCTGGATTTCCCGGCGTGTCCGACACATAAAGAGACGCCACCGCCAGAGATGATCGCGGCGCTGGGTATCCGCCACTACGTTGACGCCCGTAAAGGACGCGCGTGGGTGATCGTACTGGAAAACCGCCAGCAGGTTGAAGCCCTTATGCCGAACCTGTCTGCGATGACACCGGGTGAGCACAAAGTTAGCGTGACGGCACCGGGCGATGGGGAATATGACTTTGTCAGCCGCTTCTTCTCACCGGGCGTTTCCGTCCCGGAAGATCCGGTCACCGGGTCCGCGCACACGATGCTGATCCCCTACTGGAGTGAAACACTGGTCAACACGACCCTGTTTGCCCGTCAGGTGTCGGCGCGGGGCGGTGACGTGCGTTGTGAACTGAGAGGGGAACGGGTGCTGATGAGCGGTCAGGCGTCGTGCTACCTGAAAGGCACGGTGTATCTGCGCTAAAAACTGATAACAAGAGAGGGAGAGACAATGCAGGAAATTGATTTTTATCTGGTGGATGCCTTCAGCGACAGGGCGTTTGGCGGTAATGCGGCGGCGGTTTGCCCGCTGGAGGAGTGGCTGCCCGATGAGACGCTGCTTAAAATGGCGCAGCAGCATAATCAGTCTGAGACCGCCTTTTTTGTGCGAACCGACGACGGGTTTGAACTGCGCTGGTTTACCACGCTGCACGAAATTAACCTGTGCGGACACGCGACCCTCGCGGCGTCACACGTGATTTTTGAATATCTGGATTATCCGCATACCGAAATTCACTTTACCACGCGCTTCGTGGGCGAGCTGACGGTCAAGCGCAGCGGCGACTGGCTGACGCTGAATTTCCCTGCGTGGCCGACGGAGGCCGTCGATAATCCCCCGGCAGCGTTGTTCTCCGCGCTGGGCATTACAAAGGCGAAAGAGGTACGCGCCGGACGAGACTATATCGTGGTGCTGGAGAGCCAGCAGCAGGTGGAGGCGCTCACGCCGGATATCGCGGCAATGGTTCCGCTGGGGAAAATGGTCTGCGTAACGGCGCCTGGAGAAGACTATGACTTCGTCAGCCGCTTTTTCTGCCCGGGCGAAGGGGTGCCGGAAGATCCGGTTACCGGATCCACACACAGCATGCTGATCCCCTACTGGAGCGAAAAGCTGGGTAAAACGTCACTGAACGCACGTCAGGTGTCGTATCGTGGCGGCGATCTGCGCTGTGAACTGAAGGGCGATCGCGTGTTGATCGCCGGTCAGGCCACGTTGTATCTGAAAGGCCGTATCTTTTTGCGCTAGCCGGGCAGCGCGATAAGTTAATACTATGAAGCACCATGGCAGAGCTGCGCTATTTTAAAATAAAAACAGCAAGGAGCCTGCCATGTATTCCATTACCTCTGAATCCGCTCGTCATCCGGACATCCTCACACTGATTGCAGCCCTTGACCGCTATCAGAGCGAACTCTATCCCGCAGAGAGCAATCATCTGCTCGATCTTTCTGCGCTGCCCGACGCATCGCTTATCCTGATGATCATTCGCGACCAGCAGCTTCAGGCCGTTGGCTGTGGAGCCATCGTGCTTAACGGGGATGGAACCGGTGAGATGAAACGGGTCTATATTGACCCGACCCACCGGGGACAGCATCTGGGAGAGAGGCTGCTGGCTGCTCTGGAAGATGAGGCCCTGAGCCGTCATTGCCACACGGTACGGCTGGAGACAGGGATAAAACAACACGCCGCGGTTCGTCTGTACGAACAGTGCGGGTACGAACTGCGCCCGGCATTTGCCCCCTATGTTGACGACCCGCTTAGCCTGTTTATGGAGAAGGCGCTGGTTGAAGACGTTCGTTTAGCAGCGCTATAAACGCTTCCAGCTGGCGGGTCATCGCCCCCCGTCGCCACACCAGCCAGGTGGTGAGCCAGCGCCAGTTTTCAGCCAGCGGCCAGGCCTCAATCTGATGATGTCCTGGCATACTTTCCAGCATGGAGCGCGGCATCAGCGCGATGCCCGCGCCCGCAATGACGCAGGCGAGCATGCCGTGATAGGACTCCATCTCGTGAATGCGGCCAGGCGTCGCACCGTCTGCATGAAACCAGCTCTCCAGATGTCGGCGATATGAGCAGTTGGCGCGAAAGGCATAAACGTCACTGCCGCTCACCTGCGTGGCGCGTGTGACCTCCGTATGCCCGGCAGGCGTGACCAGCATCATCTCTTCCCTGTAGACCGGCATCCCCTCCAGTTCCGGGTGTGACAGCGGCCCGTCAACAAAGGCGGCGCTCAGCGTTCCCTCCAGTACACCCTCTATCATCGTTCCGGAAGGGCCGGTAGAGAGGGCAAACTGGATGCGCGGATAACGCTGGTTAAACTGCGCCAGCGATTCAGGGATGCGCACGGCGGCGGTGCTTTCCAGCGCGCCAAGAGCAAATAACCCCTGTGGTTCATCCCCCGCGACGACCATACGCGCTTCATCCACCAGCGCCAGAATCTGTCTGCTGTAGCGCAGGAAGTTATGCCCGGCGGGAGATAACCGCAAACGCTGGTTCTCACGAATAAACAGCTCAACGCCGAGATCGGCTTCCAGCTGGCGGATGCGTGTTGTCAGGTTCGAGGGAACGCGATGCACCTTCTGCGCCGCCTGGGTGATGCTCCCCGTCAGCGCGACGGCGTTAAACATTTCAAGCTGGGTTAAATCCATAGCATTCTCGTTTCGTGAATAAGGTGGTTATTATTATTCATTTCTAAGAAATAGCAGAGTGAGCCACAATTAATCAACCGAAATGCGTGGAGAACATCATGACTTATTCATCTGCTACACATGCCCTGTCTGTTAACCCGGCTACGGGTGAAACGATCGCCGCGTATCCGTGGGCGACACAGGAAGAGGTTGAACAGGCTATCGCCCGGGCTGATGCCGGTTTTCGTCAGTGGCGGAGCGAAAGCGTCGCCCGGCGGGCGCAGAAGCTGCGCGATCTCGGTGCTGCGCTGCGTCATCGTGCGGAAGAGATGGCCCGGATGATGTCCCGGGAGATGGGCAAACCGGTTCTGCAGGCGCGGGCGGAAGTGGCAAAATCTGCGGGTCTGTGTGACTGGTATGCGGAACACGGCCCGGCCATGCTGAATGCAGAGCCAACCCAGGTGGAAAACCACAACGCGGTTATTGAATACCGCCCGCTGGGGCCGATTCTGGCGGTGATGCCGTGGAACTTCCCGCTCTGGCAGGTACTGCGCGGGGCGATGCCGATCCTGCTGGCAGGTAACAGCTATCTGCTTAAGCACGCGCCAAACGTGCTTGGCTCGGCGGATCTTATCGCACAGATTTTTGCGGATGCCGGTTTCCCGGAAGGCGTTTTTGGCTGGGTTAATGCCACCAATGACGGCGTAAGCCAGGCGATTAACGACCGTCGCATTGCGGCGGTGACCGTTACCGGCAGCGTGCGTGCCGGGGCCGCAATTGGTGCCCAGGCAGGTGCTGCGCTGAAAAAATGCGTGCTTGAGCTGGGCGGCTCTGACCCGTTCATCGTGCTCAACGATGCTGACCTGGATCTCGCCGTGAAAGCGGCGGTGGCGGGTCGCTATCAGAATACCGGGCAGGTGTGCGCGGCCGCCAAACGCTTTATTGTTGAAGAGGGTATTGCGGATATCTTTACCCAACGCTTCGTCGCGGGCGTAGCCGCCCTGAAGATGGGCACACCCGATGAAGAAGAGAACTACATTGGCCCGATGGCGCGTTTTGACCTGCGCGATGAACTGCATCAGCAGGTTCAGGCCACCCTGGCTGAGGGGGCCACGCTGCTGCTGGGCGGAGAGAAAATCAGCGGCGAGGGGAATTATTACGCGCCTACCGTGCTGGCGAACGTTACGCCATCGATGACGGCCTTCCGCCAGGAGCTGTTTGGTCCGGTAGCGGCTATTACCGTCGCGAAAGATGCTGAGCACGCCCTGACGCTGGCAAACGACAGCGACTTTGGCCTCTCTGCTACGGTCTTCACCGCCGACGCCGCGCTTGCGGATAAATTCTCTCGCGAGCTGGAGTGCGGTGGGGTGTTTATCAATGGTTACAGCGCCAGCGATGCGCGCGTGGCCTTTGGCGGTGTGAAGAAGAGTGGTTTTGGCCGCGAGCTTTCCCATTTCGGCCTGCATGAATTCTGTAACGTGCAGACGGTGTGGAAGAACAGAGTGTAATTCGTTTGTAACGGCCCTCAATTTGAGGGCCACTGTCATTTCTCTGCAATGGTTCTGTCATTTTCGTTTCGTAGACTCGCACGCGTCTAACGTCTTGTTACTGAAGAAAATTATGAACCTAACGCAAATTTTTCGTCGTATTGCGCAGCGCTGTATCCCACGTCAATTTGGCCTGCTGACGGGTATCTTTTGTATTATTGGCCTTTTCTCCGCACTGCAACTCTCCTCATCTTTTCTGCTTAACGCCTCCCTGAAGGACGCTCAGCGCAACGAGCGGCAAAATCTGCTGGCGTATCAGCAACAGAGCAAGCTTGATCTGGCGCGTGTCTCCCTGCTGGCGGCAAGCGATCTGCTTAACCGCTCCGGCGTCTGGTTTATGCAGGATAAAGAGACCGGTTCAGAAGGAAGCTGGCACAGTCTGATGGATGAGGCGCAAGCGTCGCTGGCGGTTTCTCAGCAGGCGTGGCAAGCCTGGCGGGCACTCAATCCGCCGGAAGATGAGGCCCTGGTGAACAGCTATCAGCTTTTCTACGGTGCCATTAAAGAGCAATCGGAAGCGCTTGTCAGAACCCACACCATTGATGCCTTTTTTGCTGTCCCGGCCCAGGCGTTTCAGAGCGACTTCAACGATAACTACGCCCGTTATCAGCAGGCCAGCGAGAAGCAGGCCATGCAGGGGCGTCAGGGACTTATGACGCAGCTTTCAAGGCTGCAAACGTTGTTCCTGTTTGCGCCGGTTTTACTGCTCGCCATCGCCGTTGCCGTCTGGTTCGGCATGTCCAGGTGGGTGATCACGCCGTTACGTCGACTTATTGCGCATATTAACCAGCTGGCAGCCGGAGATCTTTCCGGTACGCCGCCTGCCGTCAGGCGTTTTAATCGTGAGACGGGGCAGCTTAGCGACAGTATCGCCACCATGCAGCACGGTCTGCAGCAGCTGGTGACCCAGGTCAGCCATGCCACGACCGCAATAGTTGAAAATATCGGCTCCCTGGCGCAGGGGAATCAGAAGCTGTATCAGCAATCGGCGCGTCAGGCAAAAGAGCTGGAAGAGGTCACGACCCATATCGCGACGCTGGAAACGCATGTGGAAGGGAATACCGGCTACGCCAGACTCGCCAGCTCGCGCGCGGACGAAGCGCGTCAGGCCGCGGTAAGCGGTGACCAGATGATGTCGACCGTGAATGCGTCCATGCAGGCGATCGTCGAGCGATCTTCTGAAATGCGCGGGATCGTGGCGATGATCGACAGCGTGGCGTTTCAGACCAATATTCTGGCGTTAAACGCCGCCATTGAAGCCGCCCATGCCGGTAACCATGGACGCGGGTTTGCCGTTGTCGCCCGGGAAGTCGGCCTGCTTGCCAGAAAGAGTAGCCACTCAACGCAGACCATCCAGGAACTTATCAATCGCTCTTTGCAGGGCATTGAAGATGGATCCCGGGCGGTGAATTTAATGGAAGACAATTTGCAGCAGGTCACCGGTCTGGTCGGTAACTTAAGCAGTTTGCTGAATGAAATCTCAACCGCTACGCTCAGTCAGGGGGAGAGTATTCACCAGATGACGCGTCAGCTTCAGGCGCTGAATCAGGTTTCCCGCCAGACGGATCTGCTGGTTTCTGACGCCTCAGAGGCCTCTGAGCGACTGCAAAAGCAATCCGATCTTTTATTGCAGGCCGTTTCGCGTTTTCGTCTTAGCGCCTGACGCAATACATAAGCCTCTGTTATACTCGCAGCCCGTTTTAGCCTGAGGGCAAGGAGCAAAGAGTGGCTGCGGTCATCCATAATGAGATGCTGGACGAGATTCTGGCGCAGGTTCGTCCGTTATTGGGAAAGGGTAAGGTTGCCGACTATATTCCGGCTCTTGCCTCGGTCAGCGGGAATAAGCTGGGGATTGCTATCTGTACCATCGACGGACAGCGATACCAGGCAGGGGATGCCACTGAACGTTTTTCGATTCAGTCAATTTCGAAAGTGCTGAGCCTGGTTGCGGCGATGCGCCAGTACGAGGAAGACGAGATCTGGCAGCGTGTCGGTAAAGATCCGTCCGGCCAGCCTTTTAACTCACTGCTTCAGCTTGAAATCGAGCAGGGTAAACCGCGTAACCCTTTTATCAATGCCGGGGCGCTGGTGGTCTGCGATATGCTGCAAAGCCGTCTCAGCGCACCGCGTCAGCGGATGCTGGAGATTGTTCGTCAGCTCTCGGGCGTTGACGATCTTGCCTATGATTCGGTAGTGGCCCGCTCGGAGTTTGAGCACTCCGCCCGTAACGCGGCCATCGCCTGGCTGATGAAATCCTTCGGCAACTTTCATAACGACGTGGCGACCGTACTGCAAAACTACTTCCACTACTGTGCGTTGAAAATGAGCTGCGTTGAGCTGGCCCAGACGTTCCTGTTTCTGGCGCATCAGGGACACGCGCCGCATCTCGATCAGGACGTCGTTTCCCCACTGCAGGCGCGGCAGGTCAACGCCCTGATGGCGACCAGCGGCATGTATCAAAACGCGGGCGAGTTTGCCTGGCGGGTTGGGCTTCCGGCCAAATCCGGCGTTGGCGGCGGGGTCGTGGCGATTGTGCCGCATGAAATGGCGATTGCCGTCTGGAGCCCGGAGCTGGATGAAACGGGAAATTCACTTGCCGGTGTGGCGGTGCTGGAGAAACTGACCCAACGTCTGGGACGTTCCGTATACTGATGTCCGATCTGGATCCGCTTTTTTCCCGCCTGGCGCGATCGACGTTTCGCTCGCGCTTTCGTTTAGGCAATAAAGAACGGCAGTACTGCTGGGACAAAGGACCCGACACCATTGACCAGCATGCCGCGGATTTCGTTAAAAAACGCCTTGCACCGGCGCAACCTGCCAACGACGGTAAACAGACGCCCATGCGCGGTCACCCGGTATTTATCGCCCAGCATGCCACGGCGACCTGCTGTCGGGGCTGTCTGGCAAAATGGCATAATATTCCCCAGGGCGTGCAACTGACTGCGCAGCAACAACATTATATCGTCAGCGTGATCCACCACTGGCTGGTGATACAGATGAACAGCCAAATTTGACGAGTTATGATCCTGTTGTAATTGTGTTATAGATGCAGGTTAAGTTAGTCCCGATCATGCTGACGACCGCAATATTTGCCATAAGCATTCATATGGAATGATATTTAATGCGTTCTGCTCTCACCGCCTTCAGGTTGTTCCAACCCGACACGCCGCTGCGTAATGCCTCGGCGATATTTATTCTCACCACTCTCTTTTATTTTGTGGGCGCGGAATTGCGGCTGGTCGAGGCCTTATCCCTGTTCTGGCCACTGAATGGCGTTATGGCAGGGATCTTTGCCCGTTATGTGTTTCTGCATCGCCTGCATTACTACGCGGTATGTTATGTCGCGATGCTGATGTACGACGCGGTGACGACTAACTGGGGAATGGCCTCGGTGGTCATAAACCTGTCTAACATGATCTTTATCGTCGTTGTCGCCGTGCTGGTTCAGCGTGACAGACGGTTGATGAAGAAAACCCCCGATCCGCTCAACGCATTACGGCTGTTTAACTACTGCCTGATTGCTGCGCTGCTGTGTGCCTTGCTCGGTGCGTTCGGGTCCGTGGGGATAGACAGTCATACCTTCTGGCCGCTGTTTGCCGACTGGTTTAGCGAACAATTCTCCACTGGCGTACTCGTTGTGCCGTGCATACTTACCCTCGGTTTGCCGGTGCGGGAACTCAGGGTAAATCTGGAGAAACTGTTACCGATCGTCGCGCTGGTTGTTTCGGTGGCTGCCTCGGTGGTGATTGGCGGAGCGGGAAGCCTCGCATTTCCGCTGCCTGCGCTTATCTGGTGTGCGGTACGCTACTCGCTGCCTGCGACCTGCCTGCTGACGTTTATTACAGGGGCGATAGAAATCATTCTGGTCGCCAACTCCATCATTAATATCGCCGTGGCGACACCGCTCTCGACCTCTATGATGTTTTCTGCGCGGCTGGGTATTGCCACGATGGCGATCTGCCCGGTGATGGTCTCCGTCAGCATGGCGGCGATTAATTCCCTGATCCGTCAGGTATCCCTGCGGGCGGATTATGACTTTCTGACCCACGTCTACTCGCGTTCCGGGCTTTACGAGGCGCTAAAACGCGAAGAAACGCACCGTCATCCACGTTTTCTGACCGTCATGCTGCTCGATATTGATTACTTCAAAAGCATCAATGATAACTACGGTCATGAGTGCGGCGACCGCGTGCTGGCATCCTTTGCCCGCCAGGTTCAGCAGGTCGTTGGTGAAGACGGGATGGTGGCCCGCATGGGGGGAGAGGAGTTTGCTGTGGTCGTTAATTCGGGCGATGAACAACACGGCTATGCACTGGCGGAACGTATCAGGAGTACCGTGGCCAGCCATCCTTTCACCTGGCGTCAGCAGACGCTTTATCTGACGGTCAGTATTGGCCTCGGAAGCGGAAAGGCGGAGTCATGGCAGTTGACGGAGGTCTTCAACAAGCTGATGGCCGAGGCGGACGATCATCTTTATCGTTCAAAAAAGGCGGGTCGAAATCGTACCAGCGCCCGGCTGGCGGATGAGCAACTTGCCGCCAGTGCCGGGAGTGAAACTGAGCTGCGTTAATCGTTATAAGGCATTGACGTGAATTAGATAGCGGCTTAACAGGATATTCGCACACTGACAATGTCTCTGTTTAAGCTACGCTTTGAGTAACGCTTTACGTCAGGAGACATTATGAAAGCACCTGCAACACCTGAAAATGAAACAGACCGACTTCACTCGCTGCGCGAATCGGGTCTGCTTGAGATCGACAGTTCCCCGGCGTTTGACCGCTTAACGCGCCTGGCGAAACGCTTTTTCCAGGTGCCACTGGCGATGGTCAATCTTATTGATGAGCACTCGCTGATCGTGAAATCGGCGGATGGACAGGCACCCGGTTCCGTTCCGCGTAACATCTCTTTCTGTGGCCATACGATCCTCACTGAAGCTCCGCTGGTGGTAGGGGATATGCTTCAGGATGACCGGTTCGCGGATAACCCGCTGGTGGCCGGTGAGCCCGGCGTGCGTTTTTACGCGGGCTTCCCGCTGCGCTTACGAGACGGCGCAAGCGTTGGCTCGCTCTGCCTGATTGATTACGCTCCTCGCGAGTTTTCAGCGGCCGATCTCGCCGTACTGGGTGACCTGGGCGCGCTGGCTGAGGATGAGTTTGCCGCCATCAGCGCGGCGACCACGGATGAGTTGACCGGGTTATTCAACCGACGCGGCTTTAATCAGCTTGTGCGGTTCACGCTTTCCATTGCCCGACGCCGTGCTGAGCCGTTGACGCTCGGATGGCTGGATCTGGATCGGTTCAAGGAGATTAACGATCGTTACGGGCATGAGGAGGGGGATAAAGCGCTTAAAGTCATGGCGCAACTGATGCGTACCTCTTTCCGTGAAGCGGATCTGCTGGTTCGTTTCGGTGGCGATGAGTTTGCGGTGCTGTTTGCCGACACGGATGAGCAGGGGGCGTGGATTGCCATGCAGTATCTCGCCGAGCAGGTCGAAAACTACAATGCGCGCAAGTTACACCCATGGTCGCTGAAGTTCTCCTGGGGACTGAGTGAATTTGATCACAACAGTAACGACCTGCAAAAGTGGCTCAACGATGCCGATGCAAAAATGTATGCCATGAAGCAGCAGCGGCAACGCGGGCGGTGATATAACAAAAGCGTATGACTGACCCGATTGTGTTAAGAAAATGTTAAATGCAAAGTGTGGGTATTCAACGTAAGGACAAACAATGAATACCTCGCTGCATATCCAAAACTTCACCCGTGACGACATTCTCACTCATCTTGATGCGCTGGCCGGGATCCTCGAAAACTGCGTGACCGGCGGCGCATCCGTCAGCTTCATGTTGCCGTTTAGCCTCGAGAAGGCCCGTTCATTCTGGCTCGGTATTGCTGAAAGCGTAGGGCGTCATGAGCGCGTTGTGCTTGCCAGCATTGATCCCCAGTTGGGGGTTATCGGAACGGTGCAACTGATTACCGACCAGCCTGAGAATCAACCTCATCGTGCCGATGTGGCAAAACTTCTGGTACATGAAAAAGCGCGTCGCAAAGGGGCCGCGATGGCGCTGATGGAAGCGCTTGAGGCTGAAGCCCGCGCCAGAAATATTTCGGTTCTGGTACTCGATACCTCCACCGGCAGCGGCGCTGAGACGTTTTATCAGCGTGCCGGCTGGCAAAAGGTCGGTGAGATCCCGCGCTACGCCCTGATGCCGGACGGTGCCATGACGGCGACGTCCGTGTTCTACAAATTCTTATAATTTTCGTCACAACCACGCCGTGAATTGATCGAAACAGGGTTCCTGGTCGGAAAGTTTTGATAAGTTATCGTACCAATCTTATCAGGCTGTATGACTAATCATAAAAGGAACCCATTGTGAACACGCTCAACCGTCGTGATTTTCCCGGTGCTCAATACCCTGAACGCATCATCCAGTTTGGTGAAGGCAACTTCCTGCGTGCGTTTGTCGACTGGCAAATTGACCTGCTAAATGAACATACCGATCTCAATGCCGGTGTGGTTATCGTTCGCCCCATTCAGAGTACTTTCCCGCCCTCGCTGAGCACCCAGGATGGCCTCTATACCACCATCATTCGCGGCCTGAATGAGCAGGGCGAAACGGTAAGTGAGAGCCGTCTTATCCGCTCGGTTAACCGGGAGATCGACGTCTACAGCCAGTATGATGCGTTCCTGAAACTGGCCCACAACCCCGATATGCGTTTTGTTTTCTCGAACACCACGGAGGCCGGGATCGGCTATCACGCGGGTGACAAATTCGACGATGCGCCTGCCGTGAGCTATCCGGCGAAACT
The DNA here is from genome assembly GCF_049238365.1 of Enterobacter cloacae complex sp. IR53030. Lineage (NCBI taxonomy): Bacteria > Pseudomonadati > Pseudomonadota > Gammaproteobacteria > Enterobacterales > Enterobacteriaceae > Enterobacter > Enterobacter cloacae complex sp. IR53030. The sequence continues at coordinate 191,845 of NZ_JBMKHA010000002.1, read as the reverse complement.
GACGCGCCTGCTGTTTGAGCGCTTCAGCCACTTCAATGGTGCGACCGATAAGGGTTGGATCATCATTCCGTGTGAGCTTATAGACTACAACGGAGACGCCTTGCGTGAACTGGTCTTGCGTTATGCGCAGGAGTGGGCGCTGCCTGCCGCTTTCATCCAGTGGCTAAATGAAGCAAACCATTTCTGCTCAACGCTGGTTGACCGTATCGTGACCGGCTACCCGCGCGATGAAGCGGCCGCGCTGGAAGCTGAGCTGGGATATCACGATGCATTCCTGGATACGGCAGAACACTTCTACCTGTTTGTTATTCAGGGGCCAGCATTCCTTGCCCGAGAACTGCGTCTGGATAAGTATCCGCTTAATGTGCTGATTGTGGATGACATCAAACCCTACAAAGAGCGTAAAGTCGCCATCCTGAATGGTGCGCATACGGCACTGGTGCCGGTCGCGTTCCTGGCGGGGCTGGATACGGTCGGTGAGGCGATGAATGATGCAGATATCTGTGCCTTCGTCGAAAAAGCGATTTATCAGGAAATTATTCCGGTCCTCGATCTGCCACGTGATGAACTGGAATCGTTCGCCAGCGCGGTAACAGGGCGTTTTCGGAACCCTTACATCAGACACCAGTTGCTCTCGATTGCGCTCAACGGCATGACTAAATACCGCACCCGCATTCTGCCGCAATTGCTGGCCGGGCAGAAGGTCAGGGGGCAGTTACCATCCCGTCTGACGTTTGCGTTAGCGGCCCTGATTGCGTTTTATCGCGCGGAGCGTAACGGGGAGGGCTATCCGGTACAGGATGATGCGAACTGGCTGGAATGTTATCAGCAGTTTTGGGCGCGGCACCGCGATAATCAGATAAGTACCCGTGAACTGGTGCAGGCTGTGTTGAGCGAGAGAGAGCACTGGGAGCTGGACCTGACGCAGGTGAACGGCCTGGTGGACCAAGTGACGCTGGATCTTGATGCCATTCTGCTGAAGGGAATGCGCGCAGCGGTGAAACCACTTTGCTAATCACGTCACCCGGCTGCGGCCGGGTTTAAATAGAATCTATTTTAGTTACAACATACTATTGACTCCTTTTTTAAAAATGAAAATCAGCACCGTGCATGTTTCGCTTTGCAGATGGGAAAATGCAATGTCCCGTTAACATGCTTGCAACCGTGAGGGGGATCACGTTTAATAGCCACGCTCTTTTCTTGCCTGAAACTCACTATGATTGTTCGTCCTAAACAGCACTGGCTACAACTGATTTTTGTCTGGCACGGTTCGGTACTTCCCAAAATCTATACCCGACTGCTGCTCAACTTCCTGCTTTCTATCGCCGTGATCCTGATGCTGCCGTGGTACACCTCGCTGGGCATCAAATTTACCGTCGCGCCCTTCAGCATTCTCGGCGTGGCGATCGCTATATTTCTGGGTTTCAGAAACAACGCCTGTTATTCACGTTACGTCGAGGCTCGACTGCTCTGGGGGCAGTTGATGATAGCGGCACGCTCGCTGTTTCGCGAGGTAAAAAACACCTTGCCTGACGATAAACATCTGGGTGAGTTTGTCCGCCTGCAGATTGCCTTTGCCAACTGCCTGCGTATGACCTTGCGCCGGGAACTGAACGCTGAAGAACTCGCTCGTTATCTTGCTGCGGATGATTTACGGCACGTGATGGCTGCCAACTCGCCGGCCAACCGTATTCTACTGATCATGGGGGAGTGGCTTGCCGTGCGGCGGCGTAACGGTCAGCTTTCGGACATTCTTTTCCATAGCCTGAACAACCGCTTGAACGACATGTCCATCGTCCTTTCCGGCTGCGAGCGTATCGCGACGACGCCAGTGCCGTTTGCCTATACGCTGATTTTGCACCGCACGGTATATCTGTTCTGCATCATGCTGCCGTTCGCGCTGGTTGTGGACCTGCATTACATGACACCGTTTGTCTCCGCGCTGATCTCTTACACCTTTATCTCGCTGGATACCCTGGCAGAAGAGCTGGAAGATCCGTTTGGTACGGAAGATAACGATCTGCCGCTGGACGCCATCTGCAACAATATGGAACGCGATCTGCTGCAGATGAACGATGAAGAGAACATTCCTGAAAGGCTGATGCCAGATAAGCATTATCAGCTGACCTGACGGGCGTTCCACTCGTCGCGGGTGATCTCCCACAGTTCGGAGTCAAGCATACCGCTGACGTAGGCTTTCTTTTCCGTTCTGACAAGCCGCATGCCGCTGCTGTCTGAAATACGACGTGAGCGGCTGTTGGCGGCGGCCTTCGGCGCACGCAACACCGCTTTGTTCAGCGTATTGAACCAGTAATCCGTCGCCGCAATGCTCGCCTCCCGCATATAGCCTTTACCCTGAAACTCCGGTGCCAGCCAGAATCCGCGGTTGTTATCTTCAATATCGTACAGGCAGATAATACCCATGAGTTCATCCGGTACTTCGCGACGTCGGATGCTCCAGAACCAGGCAATCCCTTTTGCCATATCGGGCAGCGCCACGTTGTTAACATAATTTTCCGCACCGTTATCCGGGTAAGGCCAGGGCACCGAAGAGACCATATAACGCACGATCTCCCACCGCGGATATAGCTTCTGTATCTGGACAGCATCTTCGGCAACCAGCGGTTTTAACAGTAAGCGTTCAGTCGTGAGCGTAGGTATTGTCATCCGCGGATCTCCGTATTTAAGCGTTATGTTTTTGTTTGGGTTCTGGTATTTTTATCTCTATCACATTCCAGTGCGCTGCGCTGTGGTTATTGACCACCAAAATCGTTTCCTTTTATTTGATGGTGATATTTTTGATGAGATTGCTGCCACTTTTAAACGGACGCGTTTTCTGTGATCTCCTGCATCATGGCTGGGAGATTGAGAAGACTATCGCCCGAGGCGAGGCTCATCTATTGAACCATTCCACTCCCGAGCTTGAACGTTATTTTTCCCGGCCGCTCAATGAGCTTCCACGTCAAAACCCTTATCCGGTCGCGGTGCTGCTTCCTCTGTTTTTAGTGGCTTTTGCATTTAATCTTCTACCGTTTCTCCATGCGTTTCCGGGCTTATCACCTTTACACCATGCACTGAGCTTTTTCTTACCGTCATTGGTCATGATTGGCGCGCTCATCATCACAAGCGTACTTCTGGCTCGGGGATTAACGTCAGGGTTAGCGTGATTTCTGGCGCTGTTCTTTATTTTGCTGATAATAACCGTCGTTCAGGCGGTATATCTCTTGCTTGCCCATCACGGAAGTAGTTGGCCACTGGTCATTGCCTTCTTCGCGTTGGTACTTTGCAGATTGGTGATGAATGGAAGAGGGTTCGTGCTCTTTACGCTCTACTGCCGTACGCAGCGTCTTGCCCGTCTGGCCCGCAAAATGCGATTAAAAAGGTGATAAGACCCTACGCTGTTTCGATATGGCAATTAACAGGTATTGCGAGGAACACATGGCAGTTAAGGTAAGACCGCTACGCGAAGATGATTATTCTCAATGGCGACCGCTGTGGGATGGCTATACCCATTTCTATGAGTGCTATCTTGAGGAATCCGTTACCGCATCAACCTGGGAGAGGGCGCTCTCAGCGCAATCGTCGATGTTCTGCCGCGTGGTAGAGAAGGACGAAAAAGTGATCGGTTTCGCAATGTGTATTCTGCACGAAGGAACCTGGTCAACAGCGCCCATTTGCTACCTGGAAGATCTGTTTGTTGATGCTGCTGAACGCGGCGCGGGGGCGGGCAAAGCGCTTATAGATGCCCTGATTGCAGAAGGTAAGCGTGAAGGGTGGTCAAAACTGTACTGGGCCACCCGGGAGAATAACCCGGCGCGTAAACTCTACGATCAATACGGTGAGGCCGACGATTACGTTCGCTATCGCCTCTCCCTGTAAAGCTAAAACGCCTGTGTTTGTATCACACTGTATCTGTTTTCCTGATACATACACAGGCTTGCAATAAACCCGCTTTCGCACATATCCGCTATACATAGAGGTGTTGTTATATCCCCGTGAATTGTACTCAATCGGAGATACCAAATATGTTCAGCAAACTCGCTTACTCGACCCTTGCTCTGACCGTTTCTCTTGGCACCGTGATGTCCTGTCAGGCCGAAGTCACCGGCACCAGCTTCACGGCAGCCTTTGACCACCCGCAGCAAATTAACGCCGGCGACCTTAACGTCGGGTATGTCGACATCGGCCCGAAAGACGGTCAACCGGTCATTTTATTACACGGCTGGCCCTACGATATTCACAGCTATGCTGAAGTCGCTCCCGCACTCGCGGCAAAAGGTTACCGTGTCATTGTACCTTCTCTGCGCGGCTACGGCACCACTCGCTTCCTGTCAGCTAAAACCCCGCGCAACGGCCAGCCGTCTGCGATGGCGAAAGATATTGTTAATCTGATGGACGCCCTGAATATTAAACAGGCCGTATTTGCAGGCTACGACTGGGGTGCCCGCACCGCGGATATCGTTGCGGCGCTGTGGCCAGAACGCGTTAAGTCGCTCGTTTCGGTGAGCGGGTATCTCATCAGCAGCCAGCAGATTGGCAAACAACCGTTGCCGCCAAAAGCAGAGCAGCAGTGGTGGTATCAGTTTTACTTCGCCACCGAGCGCGGTGCGGAAGGCTACGCTAAAAACACGCATGACTTCGCCCGTTTGATCTGGTCGCAGGCCTCACCGGACTGGAAATTTAGCGATGCAACCTTCAACGCCAGCGCCAAATCGCTCGATAATCCGGATCACGTCGCGGTGACGCTCAGCAATTACCGCTGGCGCTTAGGGCTAGAAAAAGGTGAGCGCAAATACGACAGCTACGAGCAAAAACTGGCCACGTTGCCGAATATCACCGTACCAACGATCACCATCGAAGGCGGAAACAACGGGGCACCGCATCCGGCACCACAGGCCTACGCGGGTAAATTTACCGGTAAGTATGAACACCGCACCTTTGGGGCGACTGTGGGTCACAATCCACCTCAGGAAGATCCGCAAGATTTCGTTAACGCTGTGGTCGACGCAGATAAACTCTGAAATGTGCTATTTTCAATACGTTACCCTTCAGTCTGGAGATTTCGGTGGAGCATATTGACCATATCCTTGTCGTCGATGACGACAGGGATATTCGTGAACTGATTGTCGACTATCTCGTTAAGTCCGGTTATCGCGCCTCCGGCGCGGCCAACGGCAAGGAGATGCGCGCCGTGCTGGATAAACAGCATATCGACCTGGTGGTGCTGGACGTCATGATGCCCGGCGATGACGGTCTTACGCTGTGTCGGCAACTGCGTGTCGGCAAACATAAAGATCTGCCTATCCTGATGCTGACGGCGCGTAATGAGGAGACGGACAGGATCCTGGGGCTGGAGATGGGGGCGGATGATTACGTTGTGAAGCCTTTTGTTGCGCGCGAATTGCTGGCGCGAATCAAAGCGATTTTACGCCGTTTTCGTACAATGCCGCCCAATTTACAGGTAACAGAAGCAGGGCGACTGGTGACGTTTGGTGAATGGGAGCTCGATACCGTTGCCCGCCACCTGATAGACCCGGAAGGGGTGATTGTGGCGCTCAGCGGGGCGGAGTATCGCCTGCTGCGCGTTTTCCTCGATCATCCTCAGCGCGTGTTGACTCGCGATCAGCTGCTCAACCTGACGCAGGGGCGCGACGCCGAACTGTTTGAACGTTCTATCGATCTGCTGGTCAGCCGGGTACGTCAACGCCTGAATGAAGATGCGCGTACACCCGCCTATATTAAAACCGTGCGCAGCGAGGGCTATGTGTTTACCATGCCGGTCACGATCAAAGAGGCGAACGAATGAGGTTCTGGCCACGCTCACTGTTGGCCCGTTTGCTGATCATTGTGCTTCCCGGCCTGTTGCTGGCCAACGCCCTGAGCCTGACGCTGGTCATGATAGAACGAATGCACAGCGCCCGCACGGTGATGCTCGGTAACCTGGAATACGATGTCGCGACCAGCGTGGCCATTTTAGACCGCTTGCCGGCCACTGAACGGGCGGCCTGGCTGCCGCGCCTTGAGCGGGGTAACTATCGTTATATCCTCGGTCCGGGTGAGCCGGGCAACGCACCGACGGATAAGCGTTCCCGGGATGCCATCCGTACCCTAAAAGCGACACTGGCAGCACAATACCCGCTCAGCTTTACGGCTGTTCCTGGCGCCATTTCACATATCCAGGCGCATCTTACGTTACACGACGGCGCGCCGTTGACCATTGATCTGATCCCGCGCATGCCACCGGTCGCCAGCTGGCTGCCCGTTGTTCTCATCCTGCAACTGTTGCTGCTCGCGGCCTGCTCCTGGTTTGCCGTGCGGCAGGTAGTGCGGCCTTTTTCACAGTTTACCCGCGCGGTTGACGCCCTGGATCCGGCGGCCAATACGCCAATGACCGAGAAAGGGCCGCTTGAGGTACAACGGGCTGCCCATGCCTTCAACGCCATGCAGGCACGTATTCAGTCTTATCTCCGGGAACGTGCGCAGATTCTGGCCTCCATTTCGCACGATCTCCAGACGCCGATTACCCGCATGAAGCTGCGGGTCGAAATGGCGGAACACCCTGAACTGCGCGACAAGCTCATGGATGACCTTGATAATATGTCGCGTCTGGTGCGCGAGGGAATTGCCTATGCCCGGTCATCAGAATCACTGGAAGAGACATCGCTGAAGCTGGAACTTAATGCCTGGATAAACAGCATCGCCTGTGATTATCAGGACATCGGTAAAAACGTGCAATTTCAGGCGGGCGAATCCCGTTTGCCGATTGTCACGCGTCCGCAGGCGCTTCGCCGGGTGATGACCAACCTGCTGGATAACGCCCTGAAATTTGGCGAGCGCGCCAACATTGTCATTGATGATTCATCCGCCAGTGAGGTGGTGATCCACATTATTGATGGCGGCCCGGGAATACCCGATGCCGAACTGGAGGCCGTATTGCAGCCGTTTTATCGGGTTGAAACATCGCGCAACCGTGATACCGGTGGAACCGGACTGGGTCTGGCAATTGCTGCGCAACTGACCGCACAGCTGGACGGCAAGCTGAAGCTGGTGAACCGCGCCGAGGGCGGGCTGGATGTCTCCGTTACGCTCCCACGACGTTAATTGTATGGCTTTGTATCTGCCTTCCGGGAAGATACAGAGCCAGACAAAACCCGCGCTTTTACACATATCCTGAACACATCCGCACGATGAAATAGCCTCACTGCAGCGTCGCAGGACTTGTATCGTGAGGTCTCTATGTTTTTGATAATTGCTTTTCTGGGCGGGATGATAAGCCTGCTCAGTCCATGTACACTCCCGGTTATTCCCCTCCTGTTTGCCGGTTTTCAGGGGCAAAGACGACATATTATGGCACTGCTCGCGGGGATGATCGTGATGTTCACCCTGGTTGCGATGGTTGTCACCGTCGCCAGCGAGTGGATAGCTGAAGCCACCGTCGTTGGACGCTGGATCGCGCTTATCATTCTGGCTACGGCCGCGCTGGCGTTAATTTTTCCCTCCTTTGCCCAGCGAATTGCCGGGCCAGCAGTCAGCGCGGGAAACGTCCTGAACACCCGAAGCGGACAAACACGCGGCATGGCATCTGCTTTTCTGGCCGGGCTGGCGGTCGGGTTGCTCTGGTCCCCCTGCGCAGGTCCCATTCTGGGGGCGATATTCAGCCTTAATATTGCGGGACATTCAGCCATCGCGACAGGGGCGTTACTTGCCGCCTACGGCAGTGGATGCGCGTTAATGCTGGGTTTACTCGTTCTCGGAGGCCGCACGCTGATGGCACCACTGAGAGCAAAATCGGCGCTGATGGCGAAGCTTCGCCAGGGGGCTGGCGTGGTGATGTTAGCGGCTGTCGTCTTTAACGCGACCGGAATGACGTCTGTTCTGAAAGGCGCAAATGGGGTGGCGGACCGTCTTGAAACCACGCTGCTGAATCTGGCAAAACCCGCTACACAAGCGGTGAAGCTCCAGCCGGTGGTGATGACCGAGCCGAGTAGCCAGCTGCCGTCGTTGAGCGGTGGAACAGGGTGGATAAACGGTGACACTGTCACGTCTGAATCACTGCGCGGGAAGGTGGTCCTGATTGATTTCTGGACCTGGGACTGCATTAATTGCCAGCATACGCTTCCGCATGTGCGCGACTGGGCCACAAAGTATCAGTCGCAAGGTCTGGTCGTGATTGGGGTTCATACCCCGGAATATCCGTGGGAGAAACCGATTTCGTCGGTAAAAAATGCGGTGAATAAATGGCAGCTGCCGTATCGGGTTGTGACGGATAATAATTACCAAATCTGGAATGCTTTCGGCAACCAGTACTGGCCAGCGCATTATTACTTTGATGCTAAAGGGCAGCTGCGCTACACCTCCTTTGGGGAGGGAAATTACGATGAACAGGAACAGGTGATCCATCAACTGCTGAAAGAAGCCCGTTCCTGACTACCACCTCAGGGTTGACGCTGAGCAACCATAAACAACCGAGGAAAAGCCAGCAGTATCTGCCCGTTTTCCTGGAGCGGATACTGCTCTTCCAGTAGTTCATGGTAGCGTTTCAGGAAACGTTTCTGTTCGTGCTCGTTCAGTTCCTGGAGCCATGGGCGTAACCCGGTGGCGCTGACCCAGTCAATGATGGCCTGATGCGAGCGCATTTTATGGAAATAGGTCGTCCGCCAGATATCCACCTCACACCCGGCTTCGGACAAAATGTCATAGTAGGCATGGACCCCAGGCAGCGGTTCTCTACCGCGGTCAGGATAGTCTTGCTCCAGGGCCACTTCGCGCATGGCTACGTGAGTAGGCTCAAGCCAGTTGTCCGGCATCTGGATCGCCAGGACGCCATTAAGCGCGAGGAGAGAAACAAGGTGAGGCAGAAGATCGTAATGGTCTGGAACCCATTGCAATGAGGCATTGGCATAAATCAAATTCAGCGCCTGGTCCGGCTTATACTGGCGGATATCGGACTCAACAAAGCGGCAGCCCGGCAGCGCACTGCGCGCCTCTTCCAGCATGGCAGGCGAGTTATCGACCCCGGTAATCTGTGCGTTCGGCCAGCGATGGCGCAACAGCGCCGTGCTGTTTCCCGGACCACAGCCCAAATCGGCGAGGGTGGCGACGTCATCCAGTGGGATTCTGGCGAGTAGCTCAGCGGCAGGACGCGTGCGTTCAGCACCGTATTGCAGATAAAGAGAAGGGTTCCAGTCGGCCATCTTTAGATCTCCTTTTTGCGTGTACCAGCAAGGATAGCACAGGCCGGCACCTGCACCGGGACAGGTGCCGCAACAAGGTCAGATTACAGAATGCCTTTCAGTGCAACATGATAGAGCAGCATGATGGTTTTCCCGTCAACAATCATGCCCGTTTCAATGCCCCGCAAAGCGTCCTCAAAGGGGAGCTCCAGCACGTCGATATCCTCACCCTCCGCTTTGATACCGCCGCCTGCGCTGGTTTTATCCTTTGGCTGATATTCGGCAAGGTAGAAGTAGAGTTTCTCCGTAACGGAACCCGGGCTCATATAGGCTTCAAAGATTTTCTGCACGCTCGACACCTTAAACCCGGTCTCTTCTTCCGCTTCTGCCTTTATTCGGCTCTCTGGATCCATATTGTCGAGCAGGCCCGCAGCAGCCTCGATCAGATCACCCTGATGACCATTGATAAAGACAGGAAAACGGAACTGGCGAGTCAGAATCACCGTTTTTTTATCACGGTTGTAGAGCAGAATAGTCGCGCCATTCCCCCGGTCATAGACTTCACGGGTTTGTCGCTGCCATTCGCCATCGCGTCGTTGATGGTCAAAGGTATATTTTTTGAGTAAGTACCAGTTATCTGACAATATTTCATCGTTAATGATGCGCACATCTGCACGTTTCGATTGCACGTTTTGTCCTCCTTACGTAGAGTAACGATCAATAACAGCATTAACGTGCAGTTTCAAGATTTATCATGCAATATCAGGAATCCAGAATGCTCACCAGTCAGCGAAAACAATTGATACTTGAGAAGCTCGGCGCCGAAGGCCAGGTCCAGTCTAAAGCGCTCAGCATTCTCTTTGATGTCTCTGAGGACACCATCCGGCGTGATTTACGCGAGCTGGCGGCAGAAGGGCGTTTACAGCGTGTTCACGGCGGTGCGCTGCCGTCGTCTTCCGCTATTGTGCCTTTTGCAGAGCGTCAGGCCGTTAAAATGGATGCCAAAAGAAAGGTGGCGCAGAAGGGCGCGCAGCTGATTTCTTCGGGCCAGGTAGTGATCATTGACGGTGGAACGACCACCTCTGAACTGATTACTTTCTTACCGCCTGATTTGCGTATTACCGTGGTGACGCACAGTCCGAGCATTGCTCTGGGGCTGGTTAATCATCCCGCTATTGAAGTGATTCTGATTGGCGGCCGTTTGTATAAACACTCAATTGTTGCAGTCGGCGCGGCGGCCATCGAAGGTATCGAAAACATTCATGCCGATCTGTTCTTTATGGGCGTGACCGGGATCCATCCGGAAGCAGGGCTGACCACGGGCGATTTCGAAGAGGCGTGCATCAAACGTGCATTTTCCGGCAGAGCGGCCGAGACGGTTGTTCTGGCTTCACCGGAAAAAATCAATACGGCGTCATCGTTTGTGATTGGGGACGTGTCCTTAGCGAATACCCTTGTCGTCGAAGACGATACCGATCGTGGTTGGGTGCATACGCTATCCGAAAAAGGGGTATCGGTCGTACTGGCTTCCTCATGAGCCAGTCAGATGACTGACTGGCACGGTCATCGTTAAGCCTGAGGAATGCTCTCCAGCGTAGTATAAATCGTGAGGCCAAGTTCCCTGGCCACTTCAATGTCCATATCCGCCCCCTTAGACACACCGGCAATCCGATAAATCGCATCGCATTTTGCGATGAGCCGTTGAGCTACGGGGTAAAGCATTGATTCTGCGATGTCATCTCCCAACGATGTCGAGCCCGCGGCCTTCGCCAGCGGCAGAGCCAGCCATTCGCCAATGACCGGAACGTGACCACGCTGGTATACGGCTAATGCGGCGTTTTCGAGACGCGCAAGATTCTCATCAATGCGCGCCTGAAGGCCATCGGTGCCGCTTCGATAGGGGCCGGCAATTAAAATGAGCTGTTGTGTCATAGATACCTCTGTCAGTGTGATTGCATGAAGTTGCACGTTTGCAGACAATATCTTACGAGATTACCGCCGCGTTATGAAATGTTTTCGTGCATTCTCGTGCAAAAACATGCATGGCAAAGCATGTAATCACTTAGGCAGAAGGGCTATTGCTACGAAGCCGAACGCCTCCGTCCAACGAACATCCAACGCAGGTAATCGTATAGCCAGTTAAACAGCATTGTGTATGGCAGGAAAAACAGCACCAGTCCAATCTCAACGAAAAATGCCTCAGTGATGGGTAAATCCAGCATAACCATCGCAACGGGCATTAAGGTGATGATCAGTCCTGTTTCAAAACCCACCGCATGGATAGCACGAACAAGGAAGGTTCGTTGAAAGCGGTATTTTTTCTGCAGCGAGTCAAAGAGTTTATTAAAAACAAAATTCCATGCCGTCGCGGTCAGTGCAGATATCACGGACAGCGAGCCAGACTGGAGTATCGAAACGTTCATCAACCAGGCAAGCGACAGCGCGATGATAACGTTAGCTATGACTTCAAAAATGACAGCATGGAAGATTCGTTCTTTAACGCTTTTATTTAATTCAATTTCCATTTGCTCAGGGCTGCGTTTTCCAAAAGCTGAAGTATATCAGGCATCGTTTAACTTTTTCTAAACATGCAGGATTGAAACTCTGAGCAAAAGCGGAAGGCACTGTGAGATGGTCAACGGAGACGCTTTCAGAGGGTATCAGCATTCAGGTCAACGTAGCCATGAAACGCCAGATTTCGCCTTACTTAATGCAAGTGCGCATAATGTATATTATGTTAAATTGGATGTGAGGCCCGTAATGATACCAACTAAACCTTCATAGTTGCCTTCCCTTCTACTATCGCTTATCGAGATACTTATTAAAAAATGCCGTGATGCTCTTGAACGGAATCTTTTCCATACGATCATATAAATCAACATGTGTGCCTAATCGCTGAGTATTCAAATGTTTAATGTTTTATCCCGTCGACTGCAACACTGTAATAAGGTGGCCGTCAACATAAACAATGCCGCCCCGACGCAGCTGCAACAGATCAAGACGCAGCTGGCCGAAGAAATGGGTAAGCCTGTAGGCCTACATACCATGGGTATTCCGGCGGCGGTCAGTACGCTCGGGGTGATTGTCAGTTTCGCCATTCCGCAGCTGTGGCTGGGTTACGGCATACTCACCGCACTCGACCAGCCAGCCGAGCGCGTATTCGTGTGGGTTGTGCTGGTCGCCCTGCTGTTCGCTGGCCTTAACGGTGTGACGATGTTTATGATTGGCAAAGGCAGCATGCGCGCTGTGCGGTTACATTTTACGCTGGCGGTGATAAGCCTTTTGTTAACAGCAGCTTATCTGCTTGCCGCGCTGAGCGAGAGTACTTCTCCGGGCGTCAGTCTGACCGCGGCGCTAGTGAGTATCGTCATGTTACTGCTTAGCGGCAGCTGTATTCTTTCCACCGCCTTTTATAAGATGCTGCTGTTTACTCTGCATAACAGAGCCTGGCGAAAGCTTATCAGCCAGGCGCGTTAAGCATTCATCTCGCAAAAATCCCGCCATTACAGCGGGATTTTTTTATGGCTTTTTATGCCTGCGCAACCAAATCAACTTGTAAGCCGCAGGAATGATAAACAGCGATAACAGCGGCGCTGTGATCATCCCGCCGATCATGGGTGCCGCTATCCGGCTCATGACTTCCGAACCGGCACCAGTCCCCCAGAGTATTGGCAGGAGGCCCGCAATGATCACCGCGACGGTCATGGCCTTTGGCCGCACACGGAGCACGGCACCATGATAAAGTTCTTCATCAAGCCCTTGTTCTGTGAACGTTTCCCGATGGGACAGTTCCGGTTGCGCTTCAATGGCATGACGTAAATACATCAGCATAACGACCCCAAATTCCGCTGCGACCCCGGCCAGGGCGATAAATCCGGTTCCGGTTGCGACTGACATATGGAAACCCTGCCAGTAGAGAAACCATATTCCACCGACCAGGGCGAACGGCAAACTCATCAGGATCAGCATTGCTTCATCCACGCGACGGAACGCCAGGTACAGTAAAATGAAGATGATCATCACCGTCATCGGTACCATCAGTTTCAGCTTCTTATTGGCATGTTCGAGAAGCTCAAATTGTCCGGAGAAAGACACGCTGGTACCTGGCATCAGCTTCACGTTCTGACTGATGGCCGTCTTAATGTCGTTCACCACCGATACCATATCCCTGCCCCGTGCATCAATGTAAATCCAGCTGGCTGGCCGGGCATTCTCCGTTTTCAACATCGTGGGGCCGGAAACAACCTTAATATCAGCCACATCGCCCAGCGTGATCTGCTGTTTCATCTGCGTCAGGATAGGCATCTGTTTTAACGCATTCGGGCTGTTCCGGTAGTCCTGAGGATAACGAACATTGATCGGGTAGCGGGCGACGCCTTCCACCGTTTCACCTACCGTTGCGCCGCCAATGGCCGAAGAGACAAACAGCTGCACATCGCCCACCGTCATTCCGTAGCGGGCGGCTTTTTCCCGGTTAATATCCACATCTATGTAACGCCCGCCCTCCAGACGTTCCGCCAGAGCAGACACCACGCCGGGCACCGTTTTGGCGACCGCCTCGATGCGCTGCGCCGTGGTGTCGATATCAGACAAAACGGTACCGGACACTTTGATACCTATCGGGCTTTTGATCCCGGTGGAGAGCATATCAATGCGGTTACGAATAGGCGGAACCCACAGGTTAGCCAGGCCAGGCAAACGAACGGTGTTATCCAGTTCGTCAATAATCTTGTCAATCGTCATGCCGGGCCGCCACTGATCCTCTGGTTTGAGCTGAATCGTGGTTTCCACCATTTCAAGCGGTGCGGAATCCGTTGCCGTTTCTGCCTTACCTGTCTTGCCGAAAACAGACGCCACTTCAGGCACCGTTTTGATGAGTTTGTCCGTGGTTTGCAGGAGCGCCGCCGCTTCTGCCGGAGACACACCGGGCAAGGTCGAGGGCATATACAGCAGGTCGCCTTCGTTGATCTTCGGTAAAAATTCACCGCCAACCTGGCTCAGCGGCCAGATAACCGTGAAGATAGATAAGGCTGCAACCAACAGGGTGGCTTTTGGCCAGTGGAGAACCCTGATCAGCAGCGGATGATAGGCGTTAATCAGCAGCCGGTTCAGCGGGTTACTGTTCTCTGCGGGGATTTTTCCGCGGATCCAGAAGCCCATCAGGATGGGGATAACGATGATGGCGAGCATGGCCGCCCCCGCCATGGAGTACGTTTTCGTGAAGGCCAGTGGACCAAACAGTCGCCCTTCCTGTCCCTCAAGGGTAAAGATGGGAATAAACGATAAGGTGATGATCAGCAGGCTGATAAACAGTGCGGGCCCCACTTCCACAGAGGCATTGGTGATCACCTTCCAGCGGGTGGCGTTGTCGATCTGCTCTTCCGGATGCTGATGATCCCACTCTTCCAGCCGTTTGTGCGCGTTTTCAATCATCACAATGGCCGCATCCACCATCGCACCGACGGCAATGGCAATTCCCCCCAGCGACATGATGTTGGCGTTCAGTCCCTGAAAATGCATCACAATAAAGGCAATACACAGGCCGAGCGGCAGAGAGACAATCGCCACCAGTGCAGAGCGGACATGCCAGAGGAACAGCGCACAGACGATGGCCACCACGATAAATTCTTCAATCAGCTTGCCGCTCAGGTTATCGATAGCTCTGTCGATTAACTGGCTGCGATCGTAGGTCGTCACAATCTCGACGCCTTCCGGCAGGCTGGCCTTCAGCGTCTCCAGCTTATCCTTCACCGCCGTAATGACTTCACGCGCATTTTTGCCCGAGCGCAGGATCACCACGCCACCCGCCACTTCCCCCTGCCCGTTCAGCTCAGCAATACCGCGGCGCATTTCCGGCCCCGTTTGTACGCGAGCAACATCGCGCAGGTAAATCGGGACACCGTTCGCACCGGTTTTCAGCACGATATTATTGAAATCGTCTATCGTCTGTAGGTAGCCGCTGGCCCGGACCATATACTCTGCTTCCGCCATTTCAACCGACGATCCCCCTGCTTCCTGGTTCGACGACGCAAGGGCCTGCTTAACCTCCGGCAGGCTTATGCCGTACTGGGCCAGTTTTAACGGATTGACCTGGATCTGATACTGCTTAACCACGCCGCCAACCGATGCCACTTCAGCCACGTTGGGGATGGTTTTTAACTCAAATTTCAGGAACCAGTCCTGCAAAGAGCGCAATTCTGCGAGATCGTGCTTACCGGAACGATCGACCAGCGCATATTCAAATATCCAGCCCACCCCCGTGGCATCCGGGCCAATTTCTGAACTCACGCCAGCAGGCAGTTTGCCCTGAACCTGGTTCAGGTACTCCAGTACGCGCGACCGGGCCCAGTACAAATCAGTACCGTCTTCAAAAATGACATACACATACGAATCACCAAACTGAGAAAAACCGCGCACGGTTTTGGCACCGGGTACCGACAGCATGGTGGTAGTGAGCGGATAGGTCACCTGATTTTCAACTATCTGCGGGGCCTGGCCAGGATAACTGGTTTTGATAATCACCTGAACGTCAGACAGGTCGGGCAAGGCATCGACCGGTGTGTTGATGATGGTCCATGCGCCCCAGATGCTAAGAAACAGCGCCCCCATCATCACCAGGAAACGGTTGGCGACGGACCGCCGGATAATCCATTCAATCATCATCGTCCCCTTAATGACCTGAATGCGTGTTGTCTGCTGTTTCAGCGTGACGCATGCGCTCCAGCGCGCCGGTAATATTGGCCTCGGAGTCAATCAGGAACAGACCGCTAACCACCACCGTCTCCCCTTCGTTGAGGCCTGAACCAATACCGGACTGCTGCTGAGATTCATGCAGAACGTGGATCGGTTTCGGCACAAAATGCCCCTCTGCATCGACGGTAATCACGCGCTGTTCCTTTCCGGTATCAATAACGGCCTGGGACGGGATCAACAGCATCTCCGGACTTTGCGTATTCAGTTTGAGATACGCATTCATGCCCGGTTTCAGACGCTCGTCTTTGTTGGAGACCTGCAGGCGCACCTGCAGCGTACGGGTGCTGGGATCCACGCTCGGCAGAAGGTTCCATTTTTCAATCGGGAAGGATTTATCGGGGTAAGCCGGTACTGAAATCTCAAACTGCGACGTGTCTTTCAGCAGATAAGCAATAGACTCAGGGACCGCCGCGCCGATCCAGACCGGATCCATCCCCTGAATTTGAGCGACCACCTTATCTTTTGAAATATTCATGCCGGTGCGCAGGTCAAACGCCGTGATCACCCCGTCAATGGGAGCCTTGATGGTAAATCGGGTCTGGATAGTTCGGGTCGCCCGTAGCTTCTGAATATCTTCATCCGGCATCCCGGCCAGCCGAAGACGTTCAAGTACGCCTTTGATTTGCACAGGCGTTCCACCGGTACCGGATAACAGCAAAAACTCACTCTGCGCCTCTACCCAGTCCGGAATGGTGATATCAATCAGCGGCGTGCCTTTCCTGACATGGTCGCCGATCGTCAACGGGTATACTTTCTCAACGAAACCTTCCGCGCGCGCCTGCACAATAACAAACTGATAGTCGTTATAACTGACATTGGCTGGGATCGTCTGGCTATAATTCAGCGTTCCGCGGGTGACTTTTTGCGTTTTTAACCCCAGGTTCTGGACCTGCGTGGGGTCAATGCGTATTCCGGCACCGCTTTTATCATCATTTTCATCCGCATATTTTGGCACCAGATCCATATCCATAAACGGTGATTTTCCAGGTTTATCGAATTTAACGTCTGGCTTCATCGGGTCATACCAGAAAAGTACCTTTCTTTCAGAAACCTGATTTTCTGGTTTTGCAGAGGCGTGAATATGCTGCCATGCCGTGACGGATATCAGCCCTCCTGCAATAAGGCTGCTGACTATCATGGCAGCGTATTTTATTTTTAAAGATGCCATGCTACTTCTCGCTATTTAATGCTCTTCAGTAAAGAGATATTGCCCTGCTGGACAAACGAAAAATCAACGTGGCTACCGACTTTCAGGGCCGAAATACTCTCGTCAGCCTGAAGAAAGGTGAAGCGCATCGTCATCGCGGGCCAGCCCACCGCCGGGATAGCATCATGGGCAATAGTGACTTTTTTACTCGTGAGATCAATATCCTTGATAATGCCGGTCCCCTTAATAATCTGCTCTGAGGTTCCGTCACTGGCAACATTCATTCCTGCGTGCTGATGAACCTCGGCCTGAAGGCTGGCAGAAAACATTACGGCGATCGCACCGAGGACAACGGTTTTAAGTGAATTACGCATTTTTACTTTCCTGTTTAATTAAATGAATTTATTCGACCCAACCGCCACCCAGTGCGGTGAAGAGCGTTATTTCATTCACCTGACGGGCATAAATAAGGTCGAGAAGAGTTTGCTGCGTGGAGAACAGAGAACGTTCTGCATCAAGCACTTCGATATAGCTCACCGCACCGCTGGAATATAACCCTCTGGCACGTTGCAGGGTGATATTTAGCGAATCAAGATACCGCTGCTGGGCATTAATTTGCTGGTTAATACTTTCCCGCAGCGCGAGCGCGTCAGCAACCTGTTTAAAGGCGGACTGAATTTTTTGTTCGTAATTCACAACCGACTGCTGCTGGCGAATTTCAGCCAGCTTCAGGTTGGCTTTATTTCTGCCTGCATTAAACAGGGGGATATCAATTTTAGGGATAAAATTCCACATCCCACTGCCCGTTGTGAAAAGGCTGGAGAGTTCCGTGCTGCCCGTTGAAAGTCCGCTGGTCAGTGAAATGGACGGGAAAAAGGCAGCACGTGCCGCACCGATATTCGCATCGGCCGCTTTAAGCTGATACTCCGCCTCCATAATATCCGGGCGCTGCAGCAGTATCGCTTATGAAAGATGAGGCGGCAGCCTGACCGGCGCAATATCGCTGGCGTTCATGCCGCTGTTGCCCGGCAGTGCGCGATACGTTCCGAGGACCAGCTGCAGGGCATTATTGGCCTGCGCCAGCTCACCCTCTCTTTTGGCTATCTCTGCCTGAGTGCTTTCAATCTGCCCCCGGGCCTGCTCCAGCGCCAGGACGTTTGTGCTGCCGGTCACCAGCTGTTGCTCAACGAACGCGTAAGACTGCTGGTAATTCTTCAGCGTCTCCTGCGCAATACGGCGTTGTTTATAGGCCAGCTGCTGGTTGAAATAGCTCTGCGACACGTTAGAGATGAGCAGAATATGCACCGCACGACGGGCTTCTTCGCTGGCAAAAAAGTTTTGTCTCTCAGCCTCGCTCATGTTCCTGAGTTTGCCGAAGAAATCGAGTTCATAGCTTACTGCAAGACCTGCGTCGTACTGCTGCGAGGCAGGTTTGTCACTTTTCAGACTGCCGCTATAGGTGATACCCGAGGAGGCATTCAGCTGAGGATAACGATCCGCATCCGTCACCGTGAACTGCGCCCGGGCTTCCTCAACCTTCAGGGCGGCCATTTTTAAATCGCGGTTGTTTTCCAGGGCTTCGCTGATCAACCCAACGACCTGGGGGTCGACAAAAAAGTGACGCCAGCCGGTATCCTGATACCCCGCCACCGCAGGTGTCAGGCCATTTCGGGATAACGAAAACTGCTGGGGCACCGGTGACGCGGGTCGCTGGTACTCAGGCGCCAGCGAGACGCAGCCTGTCAGGAAAAATACCGTACTGATGCTAAGTCGTTTTAACAGGAACATAATGGTTCAAATGAAGTCCAGAGTATTTTTAGGGTCACTCTACTGAACGCATCCTGTTTGACGGGTGACAGGATAATGACAATGTTGTCATTTTTAACGTAAGTCATTGTTAACGGCCGCGAGCACAATAGAATGTCGTCAGCAGCCAGTCAGGGGAGCAAGATGAAGATACTGATCGTCGAAGACGAAATGAAAACCGGTGAATACCTCAGCAAGGGACTGACTGAAGCGGGGTTTATCGTCGACCACGCTGACAATGGCCTCAACGGTTACCATCTCGCCATGACTGCGGAATACGATCTGCTGGTTCTGGATATTATGCTTCCCGACGTGAACGGCTGGGATATTGTCCGCATGCTGCGTTCGGCCGGGAAAGGAATGCCCATACTGCTCCTCACGGCGCTCGGCACCATTGAACACCGGGTCAAAGGGCTTGAGCTGGGTGCGGATGATTATCTGATTAAGCCTTTTGCCTTTGCTGAACTTCTCGCCCGGGTAAGAACGCTGCTGAGGCGCGGAAATACGGTGATTGCGGAAAGCCAGCTTCAGGTGGCTGACCTGACGGTTGACCTCGTGTCGAGAAAAGTGAGCCGGGCGGGGAATCGCATCCTGTTAACCAGTAAGGAGTTCAGCCTGCTGGAGTTTTTCCTTCGTCATCAGGGAGAAGTGCTGCCCCGCTCCCTGATTGCCTCTCAGGTGTGGGACATGAACTTTGACAGCGATACGAACGCCATTGATGTGGCGGTAAAACGGCTTCGGGCAAAAATCGATAACGATTATGAACACAAGCTGATCCAGACGGTGCGCGGTGTGGGCTATATGCTGGAGGCGCCGGATGCGCATTAAGCCTTTCCGGCGCCCTTTTTCGCTGGCTCTTCGGCTGACCTTTTTTATCAGTCTCTCCACGATCCTGGCGTTTTTCGCCTTCACGTGGTTTATGGTGCATTCCGTTGAAAAGCATTTTGCTGAGCAGGACATCAGCGATCTGCAGCAAATCAGCATCGCGATGCACCGTATCCTACAGTCACCTGCCGAACCCGAGCGGAAGAAAATCAGTAAACTCAACGAGTCGATCGCCAGTTACCGCAACGTTGCCGTTCTGCTTGTGGATCCGTAGGGAAATACCCTGTTCAGCTCGGCACACGGGGCAGCATTACGCCCTGCGATGAATACACCGGATTTTAACGTGCACCGTCGCACCCAGGATGTCTTTCTGTGGACGGTGGAGGACTCTTCTGCTTCCATGCACGCGGGGCCCGACATGAAAATGGACACGTACCGGATTATCGCCTCGTCAGGCACGGCGACATTGCAGGGCAAATCGCAGGACTACGTGATGCTGATTGGCCTCTCCATTAATTTTCATCTGCACTACCTGGATGCCCTGAAGAAGAATCTCTTCGCGATTGCCGCGGCAATCAGTCTGCTGATTATTGTTGTCATTCGTATTGCGGTACGCCAGGGCCATCTGCCTCTGCGTAACGTCAGCACCGCCATTAAAAATATCACCTCAGAGAATCTCGACGCGCGACTTGAACCGTCCCGCGTGCCCGTTGAGCTGGAACAGCTGGTGATCTCTTTCAACCATATGATTGAAAAAATTGAAGATGTCTTTACCCGCCAGGCCAATTTTTCCGCCGATATCGCGCATGAGATCAGAACGCCTGTTACCAATCTGGTGACGCAAACGGAAATTGCGCTGAGCCAGAACCGTTCTCAGAAGGAGCTGGAAGATGTGCTGTATTCCAGTCTCGAAGAGTACAACCGAATGACCCGGATGGTCAGCGACATGCTGTTCCTGGCGCAGGCGGATAATAATCAGCTCATCCCGGACCGGGCGATCTTTGATTTGCGCGCTGAAGTCATGAAAGTGTTCGATTTCTTCGAAGCCTGGGCGGAAGAACGTAACGTCACGCTGAAATTTAACGGAATGCCCTGCCTGACAGAAGGCGATCCGCAGATGTTCAGAAGGGCGATTAACAATCTGTTATCCAATGCCCTGCGCTATACGCCGGAAGGAAAAGCGGTGACCGTCTCACTCCGAGAGCAGGAAAACAATGTTGAACTGGTGGTTGCCAACCCCGGCGTGCCGATCCCGGAAGAACATCTGCCAAGGCTGTTTGACCGATTTTACCGGGTGGATCCATCAAGACAGCGTAAAGGCGAAGGCAGCGGCATCGGCCTTGCCATCGTGAAATCCATCGTCAGCGCCCATCACGGAAAAATCCGTGTGGAATCCGATGCGGTATCGACGCGCTTTATACTTTCCGTGCCGAAGAAAACCGTTTAAGCGGTCAGCGAACCGGCCGACACACTTCCAGCACCTTCTCCCTGAGCCACCGGTGCGCGGGATCCTTTTCCATGCGCGGATGCCACATCTGTGAGACGGTAATGCTCCGGGTTTTAAACGGCAGTTCAAAGACGTGTACGCGTTCTGACATGGGCTGATTGAGCAAATACAGCGCCGGGACCATGGCAATCAGATCGGAGGCCAACGCCACGGATAACGCCGTCGGGAAACCGGGCACAACGCTGGCGACGTTACGTTTCATCCCGCGTTCCGCCAGCGCGTCATCGACAAAACCGTGTAACGATCCGTCGGGCGAGGCCACCACATGCCCCCAGGAGATATAATCCTGCAGGCTAACTGACGGGCGCGAAGCCAGTGGATGCCCCTGGCGCACTGCGCCAACAAACCTGTCCTGAAACAGCCGTTGCAGACGTATTTCAGGCCCCATATTGCTCTGCACGCCGATTTCCAGATCGACAAGCCCCTCTCGCAGATAGCGCGATGTTTTTTCAGGTTTCGGGGAGAAACGGATACAAACGTCGGGGGCAACACTCGCGACTGCGGCAATAAGCAGTGGCCCAAACGCCACCACAAAACCGTCGTTGGCTCTGATGGTGAACAGGCGCGCCAGATTCTCGACCTTCAGCGTATCGCTGGAGGGCTGGAGCACCGCCCTCGCCTCGTGTACGGCGTTGCGGGCGCGATCCCGTGTGGCTTCCGCCCAGGGGGTCAGCACCATCTGACGACCCGCCCGAACCAGAATAGGATCGCCGGTGACCTCCCGCAGCCTGCTCAGGGTTCGGCTCATGGCGGAGGTGCTCAGGTTTAAGCGTCGCGCCGCGCCCGCCACGCTGGCTTCGGCCAGCAGGACATCGAGCGCGACAAGCAGATTAAAGTCAGGATCGGTCACGAGGAATCCTCAGATAAGGCGTTATATGCAACGATTAAGTGCAAATGCTGCGTCTTCCGCCCTGTATACCTGATGATTATAGTTTCGTCATTACTATTCTTTTTTTGGAGTAACGACGATGACGCTATTTTCAAACCTGCCCGGCGATGAAGGTTTATCCGGGCATGAGCGCGCCCGGGTCCTGGCCGCCGTGATGACCACCACGCTGATGGGGGTCTTTGACGGAACGATGATCAACATCGCGCTCCCCTCCATGGCAAGCGCAATGCAGGTTCCTGCCAATGTTGCTGTCTGGTTCGCCAACGGTTATTTGCTGTCAGCGGCCATGACCCTCGCCATCTTTGCCGCGCTGGCGGCGCGCGTGGGCTATCGCCCGGTGTTTCTGGCCGGGCTTGCCACCTTTACGCTTACCTCTCTCGGCTGCGCGCTGGCGAAGACCCCGGATGTGCTGATCGGAATGCGTATTCTGCAGGGCATCGGCGGCGCGGCCACCCTGAGCATCGCCCCGGCAATCCTGCGATCCGTTTTCCCCGGCAGACTGCTTGGCCGCGTTCTGGGGCTGCACGCCCTGCTTATCGCCTCCAGCACGGCCATAGCCCCGGTGCTGGGCGGAACGATTCTGAACGCGCTGAGCTGGCAGTGGCTGTTCGCCATTAACCTTATTCCAGGCTGCATCGCCCTGCTGCTGGCATGGCGCGCTTTACCGAAGGAATCAGCGGGTGATAAATCCTCCTTTGATGCGCCAGGCGCGGTGCTCTCCGCAACATTTCTGGGAGCCACGATCATGACGGCCAACAGTCTTCAGTGCGTCACGCAGCACATTAATCACGAAGCCATCGGCTGGGAACTTCTCGCGCTGATGAGCGCCCTCGCCTTTATCTGGCGGATTCGGCGGGCAAGTCACCCTTTATTGCCGCCCGTCATATTCAAAAACGGACGCTTTACCCTCGCTGCGCTAACCTCGCTGGCCTCGTTTGTGAGCCAGGGCATCACCTTTGTCGCGCTGCCGTTCCTGTTTCAGAGCGTGTATGGCTACAGTCCCGTGGTTTCTGCGCTGCTCTTTACCCCGTGGCCGATAGGTATTGTGCTGATTGCGCCGCACGCGGGGCGTTGGGCTGATACGATTTCCGCGCCGCTGATTTCGACCCTCGGGCTGATGATATTTGTCGGTGGGTTGGTTCTGCTGGCGACCCTGCCTGAAAGCCCATCCGTATGGAATATCTGCCTACGCAGCCTGGTTTGCGGGATAGGGTTTGGCTGCTTCCAGAGCCCCAATAACCGGGAAATGCTCGCTAACGTGGTGCGGGACTATGCCAGCTATGCCTCCGGCGTGTTGTCTATCGTCAGGACATTCGGCCAGTGTCTCGGCGCCGCTACGGTGGGCGTGCTGCTGGCGGCAACACCCGGCCAAACCCTTGATGACCGGATCGTGCATGTTGCGCTGTGGATCGCCGTCATAGCCTCGACGGGCGCCGTGTTGTTTAGCGCGAGCAGGCTGCGCCCGGCGGCGCTACGCTTGCACGGGCCTACAAGATAATATGCAATATATTGATTTTAATGAACAATGTAGGCCGGGTAAGCGCAGCGCCACCCGGCAAGAAAGGCGTATCGTTTATTTACTCCAGCGCCAGCAGCGCAAAGCTCGCCAGCCAGTGCCCGCCGCTGTAGTGGCTGCCGACAACATGCTCTACGCTTGCCATCAGGTGTTTCGCCACCGAATCACGCAGCGCCTGCTGCGCCGGATGGTTTGCGGGAAGCGCTTTTGCGATATGCTTCATACACCAGGCGCGGCTTAGGTTTAACCCGTCCAGATGGGCAATTTTCGGGTCGGTACGGTCACTCACTTGCGCCGGGCTCATCAGGGCTGCAACGGCGCCCACCTCCGGCAGAAACGCGTCGAACCAGGCCGGGAAGTCCTCTGCCACCTTGCTCATCAGCAACGCTTCTGTCAGAGCACCGGAAATATACTCATCACCGCCGGGCTCGTAGTGCGCCGGGTAGCGCGTGTCGGCGAGATAAAACCGTTCCGCTGATGCCAGAATAGCCTGCTCAAGCCCGCTGTCACTCACTGTACGCGCATAGTCGAGCGCCAGCGCCAGAGCAAACGCCGTGTTGTAATGCGTCCCGACGCGGATCGGATAGGTGAGCTTGCCGAGGTAATCCACCAGACGATTGCGAATATCCTGCGTTAACGGTTCAAGCGTCTGATACCAGCCTGCGGCCTGCGGCAGCGACGACTGTTTCAGTTCCTGGGCCAGCGCCAGCAGCCAGCCGTAGCCATACGGGCGCTCAAACGAGGCGCGGAACGGCGCAGTAAAATAGGCCAGTTCCTTAGCCACGTTCTCTTCGGTCAGGTGCTCGTCGAATAGCGCGACGATTTCATTCCGGCACGGCAATTCGGGATAGAGACGCACGCAGCGCAGCAGCAACCAGTAGCCGTGCACGGCCGAATGCCAGTCAAAACAGCCGTAGAAAATCGGGTGCAGTTCGCGAGGCGGCAGAACATCACCATCATCATTCAGCAGGTGCATGATGTGGTTCGGGTATTCCTGGCGCAAATAGGTTAAAGGCATTCGGGCAAACGCGTCAGCCTGTTGTTGCGTTAATTCCATAACCGCTCCTTAGCGAAAAACGAGGAAATACATTAAGAACACGTTCACCACCAGCAAGGTTAACGCGGTCGGGATCTGGATCTTGATTACCTGATATTTGTCCTTCAGCTCCAGCAGCGCGGCGGGCACGATATTGAAGTTCGCGGCCATCGGCGTCATCAGCGTGCCGCAATACCCTGCGTACATGCCAATCGCCAGCAGCGGTGCCGGGTTACCGTGATGCACGTTAATCAGGAACGGCAAGGCGATACCGGCACTCAATACCGGGAAAGCGGCAAAGGCGTTACCCATGATCATGGTAAACAGCGCCATCCCCACGCAGTAAATCACCACCAGCATAAAGCGGTTATCCGGGTTCACAAACAGGCTCACCACCTTTTGCACGGAGTCACCGGTATTGGCCGCCACGAATACCCCACCCAGCATGGCCAGCATCTGCGGCAGGATCACCGCCCAGCCGATGGTATCGACAAGACGGCGAGACTGGCGAATCGCGTGCAGCGGCGTGCCCTTCGTCAGCCACCAGCCGGTGAGGATCGCCGCGACGCAGGCCACGCACAGCGCCGCAAGGGTGAGCTGTTTCTGGTCGAGAAGATAAACGCCGCCAATCGACACGCCCTTCAGGAACAGCGTCCCGATCACCGTCACCACGGGGATCATCAGCGCAGGCAGGAACAGCCAGTTTTTGAGGCGGTTTGACGAGGCAACCCGTTCCTCATCGGAGGCCATTTTGTAGTGCCCCTTTCCGACGAGACCAAAGCCCGCCAGCAGCGCGATAACGATAACGCTGCCGCCGATGATTCGGTACGCCAGCGATTTGCCGAGCTCCTGAACCATCAGATCACCGAACAGGAAAATCCCACCAAATAAAAACCAGAAAAGCGCGGTGGTGAAACGCTTCGGATTCGCACGATCGCGCAGGGTCATAACCACCAGCAACATTACGACGAAGCCAATCAGGTAGTACACGCGGTTAATGGTGATAAGCGTCATCATTGCGCGGCCCCCTGCGTTGCCTGCTCTGCACGCCAGGCCATCACGTCACGACGGATACTGGCATCCAGGCGCAGCAGGCGTGTCATATGAATAATCAATGCCGCAATGGCCGTCGGAATGGCCCACAGGCCGATATGCAGCGGTTCAATCCCCTGAATGCCGTTCTCTTTCAGGAACGCGTCAATCAGCAGCACTGCACCAAAGGCGATAAAGATGTCTTCCCCAAAGAAGACCGCGATATTGTCACACGCGGCGGCATGGGCTTTGATTTTGTCGCGGATATGCTGCGGCAGTTCACCATACTCGTTCAGAGCGGCCCCTTCAGCCATCGGCGCCAGCAGCGGGCGTACCGTCTGGGCATGCCCGCCCAGCGACATCAGCCCTAACGCGGCCGTGCCTTCACGGGCGACAAAGTAGAGCATCAAAATACGCGCCGAGGTGGCGCTGGCGATCTTCGCGACCCAGGCCTGGGCGCGCTCTTTTAGCCCGTAATATTCCAGCAGACCAATGACCGGCAGGATCAGAATGAAGGTCGCGAGCGATCGGCTATTGACGAACTTCTCGCCAAAGGTCTCAAGCAGCATGCCGAAATCCATACCGACCAGCAGACCCGTCGCCAGCCCCGCCACCACGACCACCAGTAGCGGGTTGAAGCGCAAAGCAAAACCAATAACCACGATCGGTATCCCGATCAGCGGCAACAGCGTAGAACCGTCCATAACGTTTACCCTATCGAAAGTGAGCGTTGCGCGCCGACGGCTATTTTTTTAATTTGCGGCGAGCGATGTTGTGTTTTCGTCAGGCTTTGCAAAACCTGCGCTAAAAAGCTATATCTGAACCTCAAAAACATGTAAACAATTTATCAATAAAATGTTCTTATTTTATCGATGAGTTTACATTTCTGACTAAGGAACGTTATGACCTCAGAAAAGCGTGCTTCACCCCATCACGACGACATCAACGATGGCCGGATCGTCTCGTCCCGCCATCTGGTGTCCGAGCGCTGCGCGGAACTGTCAGAGCTGGAATACGCGCTGATCATGACCAGCAACGCGTTCAACAAATGGATGGTGCGCTGCATGACGGCTGCCGGCGAACCCGATATGGGCGCCTTTGATGTCTCACTTCTGCACCATGTGAACCACCGCGACCGCAAGAAAAAGCTGGCTGATATCTGTTTTGTTCTCAACGTGGAAGATACGCATGTGGTGACTTATGCCCTGAAAAAGCTGGTTAAAGCAGGCTACGTGACAAGTGAGAAAGCGGGAAAAGAGCTCTTTTTCTCCACCACGGAGGAAGGGAAAGCGTTATGTATGAAATACCGCGACGTGCGGGAGGCGTGTCTGATCGCGATACATGCGGAGAGCGGCATTGCAGGAAAATCCATTGGCGAAACCGCGCAGCTGTTACGCACGATTTCCTCTCTGTACGACACCGCCGCCAGGGCGGCGGCATCACTGTAAACTCAGGGCCGTCGGAAAAGAGTAATGCTGCGTCCGGCCAGCTCGAATTCTACCGCTTCGGTGATCGCCTTCCCGGTCACGGCGTCATCGGCTGTAGACAGCTCCAGCACCCATCCCCCTTCACCAAACTGTGGGATCTGGAATGCCACGCTGCCTTCAAACGGGTTGAACAGCATGAGCACATCGTGCCAGATGCCCTCTTCCTGTTTGAGATCGGGCCTGCTGATGGACACCCCGAGCGTCGAGCCCTCATCCCACTGCTCTGCCTGCTGCGGGCCGCCGCCGGCGTTAAACCAGCGGATCTCCAGCCCGTCGCGCCAGCTTTCACGACGCAATAACGGTTGCGCGGCACGAAGCGCAATCAAACGTCGGGTAAACTCGCGCAGCGCGGCGTCGTTCTCGGAGAGTCCTTTCCAGTCGATCCACGAGATCTCACTGTCCTGGCAGTAGCCGTTGTTGTTGCCCTTCTGCGTGCGGCCAAACTCATCGCCGGCCAGCAGCATTGGCGTACCATGGGAAAACAGCAGCGTGGTCAGGAAATTACGCTTCTGCCTTTCGCGGGTAGCAATAATATCCGGGTTCTCCGTCGGCCCTTCTTCGCCATAGTTGTATGAACGGTTATCGTTATGGCCATCATTATTGTCTTCCCCGTTGTCGGCGTTATGCTTCTCGTTGTACGACACCAGGTCATTCAGCGTAAAGCCGTCATGGGCGGTGATGAAATTAACGCTGGCCCAGGGGCGACGCCCGCGCAGATCGTACAAGTCACCGGATCCCAGCAGACGGGCGGCAAAGTCGTTAGAGACGTTGTCCCCCTTCCAGTACTCGCGTACGGTGTCTCGGTATTTGTCGTTCCATTCACCCCAGCCAGGCGGAAAACCGCCCACCTGATAGCCGCCGGGGCCGATATCCCAGGGTTCACCAATCAGCTTCAGTCGGGATAAAACCGGATCCTGGGTCATGGCGTCGAAAAAGCCGCCGCGCGGATCAAACCCTTCCGGCTCGCGGCCCAGTATTGTTCCCAGGTCGAAACGGAAACCGTCAATATGCATCGACTCCGCCCAGTAGCGCAGCGAATCCATCACCATCTGCAGCACACGCGGGTGAGAGGTATTGACCGTGTTCCCCGTTCCGGTGTCGTTGATGTAATACCGATGCTGGTCAGGCAGCGTGCGGTAATAACTGTAGTTATCAATGCCTTTAAACGAGAGCGTGGGGCCAAGCTCATTGCCTTCCGCCGTGTGGTTATACACCACGTCGAGAATCACTTCGATGCCCGCATCATGATAAGCGCGCACCATATCGCGAAAGCCCTGGATCCCCGCCGGGCCGAAGTAGCGCGACGCCGGCGCAAAAAAGCCCAGCGTGTTATAGCCCCAGAAGTTTTTCAGACCGCGGTCGAGAAGATGTTGATCGTCCGGGAACCAGTGAACCGGGAGCAGCTCCACCGAGGTGATGCCGAGGCTTTTGATGTAGTCCACGGAGGCTTTATGCCCCATTCCCTCAAAGGTGCCCCGCAGTTCGGGAGGAATTGCCGGGTTCATCTGGGTAAACCCTTTTACGTGGCTTTCATACACCACGGTGTTCGGCCAGGGGATAGTGGGTCGGTTAGTGTCCTGCCAGTCACAGGCGTTCGGGTCGATAACCTTACATTTTGGCGTGAACGGGGCGCTGTCACGGGTATCAAAGCTCAAATCTAATTCGTCATGCCCCAGCGCATAGCCGAAATGGGCCTCGTTCCAGTCGATATCACCCACCAGTTCGCGGGCATAGGGGTCGATAAGCAGTTTATGCGGGTTGAAGCGATGACCGTTTTCCGGGTCATAGGGGCCGTAGACGCGATAGCCGTAAAGCGTACCGGGCTTCAGATCCGGCACATAGCCGTGCCAGACTTCGTGGGTATATTCAGGAAGCTCGAGCCGGGCGATTTCCGTTTTCCCGGAGGGGTCAAACAGACAGAGCTCCACCCGCTCAGCGTGAGCGGAGAACAGCGCGAAGTTGACCCCCTTCCCATCATAATTTGCACCCAACTGCTGGCCATGACCGGCCCGAATTTCAAACGTTGTATCCTTTGCCATTTTCGTTCTCCACGATTATTCGCAGGTAAGCAGAACCAGTACACATCCCTTTTCTGACGTTAAATCCAGCGTCTCTTGCAGCATGCGGCTTTCACCGCTGAACAGATCCCGATAGCGTTTTCCTGCCAGCGCCTCGGGTATCGCCACCGTGGTATTGCCCCACAGCGTGCGGTTATCGGTGACGCCAAAAACCAGTCGCGGCACGGCAACAATCAGCACCTCGCCGTCTTTCACCCGCGCATAGACAATCAGATGCTCCTCCCGCTCGCCGGACACTTTAAGCGGCAGCCAGTCGCCATAGCGGAACAGCCCGGGATAGTGTGGACGCAGACGCAGGAGCGTAGCGGTGACAAACTGCTTCACCCTGCCGTCCTGCCAGCACGCCGGGTTTTTAAACATACCGGCATTCGCCACGCTGAGGTTTTGCACCAGCGTCGGAAAATCCGGCTCGCGGCGGTTATCCGGATCGACAAGGCTAACGTTAAGCGCCTCGCTGCCCTGATAGATATCCGGCACGCCGGGCGCCGTCAGCTTAATCACCGTCTGGCTAAGGCTGTTCATCAGTCCGGCGCGGATAAAAGGCCGCATGGACTCGCTGAAATCATGCAGAAACAGCGTGTTGTCCGGTGAAAGCAGGTGCCGGGCATAGCGCAGCACCACGCTCTCATAGCTCTCGTTGCTGTCGATCCAGTCGGTGCGCTGTTTCGCCTCGCGCAGCGCTTTTTCGAGGAAAGCGATAAAACGCGCCTCCAGCGAGGCAAGCCCGTCGGCGTCGTCCGGCGACAGCGTGGCGGGCCAGACGCCTGCCAGCGCCTGATAGATCATCCACGTGTCGGCGGCGTTTGGCGCGGTACCGTCATTGAGAAACCGCACCTGGGTCTGGTTCATCTGGCGCCATCGGGCCAGATTTTCGCCCCACTGTTCCGGGGCCTCCGTCAGGGTGTAAAGCCGGGCCCGGGCATCCTCCCCGCGCTTGGTATCGTGCGTGGAGGTGCCCAGCAGCGCATCGGGCTGACGGGCCAGACGAATGCGCATCTCCTGATGAAAGCGGGACAGCGAGAACGCGCGCGGCGTCGGGTCGGCGCCCACTTCATTAAGCGCCAGCTCCAGGTTATGACGAAAGAACAGCGTGTCTTCAACGGACTTCGCCATCAGCGGCCCGGTCAACTGCTGAAAGCGGGTTCTGAAAAGCGCGGCGGACTCGCGGCACTCTTCCGGCAAATCGCCGGTAAGAATGCGGACTATCAGGCTCAGGGCGGCTTCGGATGTCTCTACGCTGGCGACCACGCGGTTAAGCAGCGCGACATCTGGCGGGGTTAACCCCTCCCGGGTGCCGTAGGTGCGGTACACCGGAAAGGCGATAAGCAGCTCGCGTAACGCGTGGCGAATATCATCGCGCTGAAGCGCAACGTCATTGCGGCGGGCCAGATCGTCTGCAAGATTAAGCAGCGTGGTGAACTCGCCCTCAAAATTACGATCGGTCATCAGGCCTTTCGCATCGCGCAGTTCCGCGTGGCGATCGACCGTTACCCCCAGCGTCTCGTCGTGAATTTTTTCCAGACGCGACAGGTTATCGTCGTCGACCAGCACTTCCGCCAGCGAAGCGATAAATTCGTACCCGGTAGTACCGGAGACGGGCCACTCGGCGGGAAGTTGTTCTCCTTTAGCGAGAATTTTCTCGACCGTGATATAACAGTCCGGTCCGGTTGCCTGCCGCAGGCGCTGCAGATAGCCCAGCGGATCGGCCAGACCGTCGATATGGTCGATCCGCAGACCATCCACCACACCCGCGTGAACCAGTTCAAGGATGAGGCGATGCGTATCGTCGAATACCGCGTCATCTTCAACACGCACGCCCACCAGACCGGTAATCTCAAAGAAACGTCGCCACGAAAGCTGTTTCGGCGCTTCCCGCCAGGACATCAATCGCCAGCTTTGTGCTTCGTGCAGTTCCGCAAGGCTCTTATCCTCGCTGAACGTGCCCGGGTTGAGCGGATATGCGGTGTCGTAATAGATCAGAGCGGCTTTGTTTGTGACAGGGTCACGTTTTAAAGTAATGGCTCCCTTCTCCAGCTCCGCCTCAAAGGTGTCCCCGAGAAACGGCAGCGTCAGCGGGCGAGACCCGTCGATATCGAAATAGCGGAAATAGCGGCTCTGCTGTCCGTACTCAATCACGTCCCGCCACCAGGTGTTTTCCAGAGAAGTCGACATATGGTTAGGGACAATATCCAGTATCAGCCCCATGCCGGCCTGCTTAAGCGCCGCGGACATGCGGTCGAAACCTTCGCGTCCGCCGATCGCAGGGTCTATTTCATTCGGGTTGGTGACGTCATAGCCGTGCGTGGAATCCATTGTGGCAGTAAACACCGGGGAGGCATAAAGGTGGCTGATGCCGAGGTCTTTCAGATAGGGTACCAGCCCGACAACGCGATCGAAGGTCATGCCATTACGGAACTGTATACGGTACGTAGCGGAAGGGATCATAACGATGCTTCTCCATCAGCAAATCGAACGACAATACTGTTCGGCGGCAAAATGTCGGTTACCTCCGGCCAGGCGAAGCGCGTCTCCCCCGGGAGAGCGGGCGGTTTGACAGATTTATTGCCGATATTAAGCGCCAGCGAAAGCGTTCCGGACGGGAAGCGCCAGCTTACGGCCACCATACCGGGTGCCGTCCCGATCACCTTGCCCTCGACGCGACTTCCCTCATGCAGAAGCGGAACGATATAACGATGACGCAGCGTAAGCAGATGGCGCGTGAAGCGGAGCCACGTTTTGCCGTCGTCGGTGGCAATTTTATTCCAGTCAAGCTTTGAGCGGACAAAGGTGTTCACGTCATTCGGGTCCGGGACAGCGTCATCGTGCCCGGCATGGCCAGTAAACTCTTTTGCGCGCCCTTCCCGCACCGCGTCGGCCAGATCGCCGTGAAAATCGGTGAAGAACAGGAACGGATGTGATTCACCAAACTCCTCGCCCATAAACAGCAGCGGGATATGGGGGGAAAGCAGCAGTGCAGCAAGCAGCACACGGGTTTTATTGGCACCTGCGAGGGTGATAAGCCGCTCACCCTGGGCGCGATTCCCGGTCTGATCGTGGTTCTGAATAAAATCAACGAAGAACTGCGGTTGCTGCGTGTGACACTCCACCCCGCGGGACTGGCCTGTTTGCAGCGAAACCTCGCCCTGGTAGACAAACCCTTCTGCCAGCGCCCGGGCGAATTTTTTCTCTGGTTCAAACGCAAAATCCTGGTAGTACGCGTGCGTCTCACCGGTGGCAAACACGTGAGCCGCGTTGTGGAAATCATCATTCCACTCAGCGGTAAACAGCGGCGTATTGCCGTGCTCATCATGCGGATGCAGGAAAATGACGTTGCGGCTGTCTTCCGTGGTCAGGTGAACATGACGGTTCGGGATCGCCTCACGGATCTTCTCTGCAATTTCCTGGAGAATATGCGTCTTCGAGCTGTCTTTAATCTGGTCGATGGCATCAAAACGCAGGCCGTCCAGGCGGTACTCGGTCAGCCAGTAGAGCGGTGCATCGGTAATGTAATGTCTTACCGGCTCGCGCTCGTAGGCGATTCCGTTGCCCCAGGGCGTCATCCGCTCTGCATCGAAAAAGGCAGGCGACAGCAACGGGAGATAGTTGCCTTCCGGGCCGAAGTGGTTGAGTACGATATCCAGCACCACGGAAAGCCCAAGACCGTGCGCGGCATCGATTAACGCGTGGAAATCCTCTGGCGTACCGTATGCGGCGTGCGGAGCATAAAGCAACACACCGTCGTACCCCCAGCCGCGGGATCCGCCAAACTGAGACACGGGCATAACTTCAAGCTGGGTAATACCCAGTTCTGCCAGGTAAGGGAGTTTTTCAATGGCGGCCCGGAAGGTCCCCTCCGGGGTAAACGTGCCGATGTGCAGTTCATAGATAACCGTCTCTTCCCACGGCCGCCCTGACCAGTCCCGGTTAACCGGCTGATAACGTCGGGGATCGATAACGATGGAGGGGCCGTTAACGTCTCTCGCCTGTGCGCGAGACGCGGGATCGGGCACCGTCATGCCGTCCTGCAGGACAAACTGATACTCTGTGCCGTGCGTAACGCCCGGAACGTCTGCCTGAAACCAACCGTTACCCACTGCCGTCATCGGCACGTCGGTGACGGCCAGACGTAGCGTCAGCGCTTTCTGTCCTTCTGCCCAGACGCGAAAACGTACAACGTCATCGGAAATAAACTCAGCACCCCACTGCTTTTGAAATGTCCTGAATTCCATTCATTGTCCTCGAATGACCCACATTTTACGCGGAACGAAGTACAAGCTTAGTTCAGGATTAAAAGTGTGTTGGCTCAGCGGATTTAACCGCTTCGTCTATTCTTTATGAACTCACTCACTACCGGGAATACTATGCAGATTCGAAAAGGATTAAATAACGACCTCGTACGCCTCGAATGTTGTGACTTCTCTTTCACCGTTAACCACATTGCACGAGAACCTTTTCTCCATTGTGATTTGCATATTGAAGCTATCGCCGAGCCCTGGATAAAAACCTACGAGCTCGATATCCAGACACTTGAAAATCATTGTGTTAACCCGGACGCCATATTTCTTGTCGCAGAAACGAACGAGGGTGAAATAGCCGGCTTTATTACTGCATCAATTGGCTGGAATAAGTTTATCTCGGTGGATTACATAGCCGTAGATCGTACGAAACGCAGAACCGGCGCAGCACAAAAATTGATGGCCGCCGCGCACGTGTGGGCGCGAAGCGTAAACGCGCCGGGACTGCGGCTTGAAACCCAAAATGTGAACGTCTCGGCCTGTCTGTTTTACCGAAACTACGGTTTCACCCTGGGCGGATACGACCGTTATCTGTACAACGCTTTACCGGAAAAAGACGAAGTTGCCCTGTTCTGGTATTACATGCTGGTGTAGCGGAAACTCGCTGCTCTACGGCCGCTATGAGTAAGATGAGCACTTTCAAAGGAGACGCGTATGCTTACCATGAAAAAACTTGCTCTTTCCACGCTGATGTCCAGTTCACTGCTTTTCTACCCTGTGCTGCAGGCTTCGGCAGAAACGCCCCAGCACGTCGTTAAACAACCGGCGGGCGGTTACCGCGTGCAGGTCGGCGATGTCATTGTCACGTCTTTTACCGACGGAACCGTTGCGCAGGATCTGCATAAGCTGCTGCGCCGCACAACGCCGCAAAAGATTGATGCGCTGCTCGCGAAAAATGTCCAGACCAACCCGGCCGAGGTCTCCATTAACGCGTTCCTGATTGCGATCCCCGGACATAAAATTCTGGTGGATACTGGCTCGGGCCAGCTCTTTGGTCCTGATGCGGGTGGACGCCTGGTTGAAAGCCTCGCCACGCAAGGGGTTAAACCCGAGGACATTACTGAAGTCCTGCTGACCCACGCCCACTCCGATCACGCGGGCGGTCTGGTCAAAGACGGCAAGGTGGTATTCAGCAACGCACGCGTTTTCGTTGGCAAACCCGACGTCGACTTTTTCTTTAACGACGATAATCAAAAGAAAACCGGCTACGGCAAGAACTACTTTGACGTCGCGCAGAAGACCTTAAAGCCCTATCTTGACGCCGGTAAAGTGGTGCCTTTTAGCGGCACGGCTGAGATTCTTCCGGGGCTGACCGGCACGGTTCATCCCGGCCATACGCCGGGTTCAGCCTTCTACACGCTGACAAGCAAAGGCGAGAAGATCACCTTTGTCGGCGACATCATTCATGCCGGGGCGGTCCAGTTCCCGCAGCCTGGTGTGACCATCACCTACGATGAAGATCAGAACAAAGCGGCAAGCGTGCGCGAACAGGCGTTTGCGGACTTTGTGAAAAACAGAGACCTGATTGCCGCGCCCCATCTGCCGTTCCCGGGTATCGGCTATGTCACCAAAGGTGAAAACGGTGGCTATGCCTGGGTTCCCGTCACCTATGCCAACCGGGACGCCAGCAGCGTGAAATAAGCGGATGACGCCGTCAGGTGTGCTCGAGGGTCACCAGAAATTTTTTAAGCACTTCTGAGCGAATAATTCGGTGGCACACCAGCGTCAGTTCGCTTTCCCTGAGACGGTCGAGAATGTCCACGTAAACGACATTCTCGACGCTCACTGCCTTTGCTGACGCAGGCAGCAACGCCAGACCAAATCCCGCGGAGACCAGGCTTATCACCGTGGGAACATCCGTCGCATTCTGCACTACGTCCGGCTGGAAACCCGCCCCGCTACAGACGTCATAAAAGTACTGCTCCAGCCCCATGCCCTCCGGATCGCGCAGCGAGATCCATTTTTCATCCTTCACTGACGCGAGCGTCAGAGCGGAAGAGTCGGCCAGAGGATGCTGGCGATACAGCGCCAGCACCGTTTTTTCTGAGGTGAACGGCCGGCTTTGCAGATCGTCAGGCAGCGATGGCAGCGGTGCCCGAATAATCGCCACATCCAGCTGGTTACTTTGCACGGCGGCATAGAGCGTCTGCACATTGCCCGTCATCAAAGACATGGTTATCGCCGGCCAGCGGCTGTGCATCTGGCGCAGTGCAGCGGGCAGCTTACCGTCGAACATCGCACTCGACACGCATCCCAGGTTTAACACCCCCTGCTCGCCTCTCGCCGTTTGCCTGGCGTCCAGTACCGCCTGCTCAGTCAGGGAGATGGCGAGCCTGGCCTTCACCAGAAACGCGTCGCCCGCGGGCGTCAGGGTTAAGCGACGGTTCGCCCGGCTAAAGAGCGTGACGCCTAAACGTTCTTCCAGCGCCTTTATCTGCTGGCTCAGCGCCGGTTGCGCCATGTTTAAACGCTCGGCGGCCCGGTGCATGTGGAGTTCTTCGGCAACGACAATGAAATGGCGCATCTGACGAAACTGCACGGGAGACTTCCTTTTTTGATAATAAATTCATTATCAATTTAGCAGTAATGATGCAATTGATGCTATGGGTCATTGTCGTAAAAATGGAGGTATTCAACCGAGGGAGGAAAATATGGAAAACCCAGTCAACGATCTCAGAAGTGCCATCGCCTTACTGAAGCGCCACGAAGGCCAGTATATTGAAACCGATCATCCCGTCGATCCTAACGCAGAGCTGGCAGGTGTGTATCGTCATATTGGCGCGGGCGGTACGGTAAAACGCCCGACCCGCACGGGGCCGGCCATGATGTTCAACAGCGTGAAGGGCTATCCGGGCTCGCGCATTCTGGTAGGCATGCACGCCAGCCGTGAACGCGCGGCACTTTTGTTAGGCTGTGCGCCTTCTGAACTGGCAAAACATGTCGGTCAGGCGGTGAAAAAACCGGTCGCACCCGTTGTCGTCCCGGCCTCGCAGGCCCCTTGTCAGGAGCAGGTCTTCTACGCTGACGATCCGGACTTCGATCTGCGCAAACTGCTGCCAGCACCAACCAATACGCCGATTGATGCAGGCCCGTTCTTCTGCCTGGGACTGGTGCTGGCAAGCGATCCGGAAGACAGCTCGCTAACGGATGTCACCATCCACCGCCTTTGCGTGCAGGAGCGCGATGAGCTATCCATGTTCCTGGCCGCCGGTCGCCATATTGAAGTCTTTCGCAAAAAAGCGGAAGCGGCCGGAAAACCGCTGCCGGTGACGATCAACATGGGGCTCGATCCCGCTATCTATATCGGCGCGTGTTTTGAGGCCCCCACCACACCGTTTGGTTACAATGAGCTGGGCGTCGCCGGGGCGTTGCGCCAGCAGCCGGTCGAGCTGGTACAGGGCGTGGCGGTAAAAGAGAAAGCCATCGCGCGGGCGGAAATTATCATTGAAGGCGAACTGCTTCCCGGCGTGCGCGTAAGAGAAGATCAGCATACCAATACCGGCCACGCGATGCCGGAATTCCCGGGCTACTGCGGTGAGGCGAACCCGTCTCTGCCAGTGATCAAAGTGAAAGCGGTGACCATGCGCCATCAGGCTATCCTGCAAACGCTGGTGGGCCCCGGAGAAGAACATACCACCCTGGCCGGTTTGCCGACGGAGGCCAGCATCCGCAATGCGGTTGAGGAGGCGATTCCGGGCTTCCTGCAAAACGTCTATGCGCATACCGCGGGTGGCGGTAAATTCCTGGGTATTTTGCAGGTGAAAAAACGCCAGCCGTCAGACGAAGGACGCCAGGGCCAGGCAGCACTTATCGCGTTAGCCACCTATTCGGAGCTGAAAAACATTATCCTTGTCGATGAAGACGTGGATATTTTCGACAGCGACGACATCCTGTGGGCTATGACCACCCGTATGCAGGGCGATGTCAGCATCACGAATATTCCGGGGATCCGCGGCCACCAGCTGGATCCGTCTCAGTCGCCGGATTACAGCAACTCAATTCGCGGAAACGGCATCTCCTGCAAGACCATCTTTGATTGCACGGTGCCGTGGGCGCTGAAGGATCGCTTCGAGCGCGCGCCGTTTATGGAGGTGGATCCGACACCGTGGGCACCTGAACTGTTTAAAGACAAAAAGTAAACGAACGTTCCTCTTTCTTCACCCCTCGGGGGTGAAGAATTTCACGCTTAAATTGCCGCTTCCCCTGCTTTCTTGTACCCTTTCATCGGTAACTCCACCCCCACAAAAATTGAGACATCCGGACACCTATGACTGCACACATTTCTAACGATCCTTTGCATGGCGTCACGCTGGAGATGATGGTCAACGCCCTGGTGGCGAAATATGGCTGGAGCGAGTTGGGTGACCGCATCAAAATTAACTGTTTCAGAAAAGACCCCAGCGTTAAATCGAGCCTGAAATTTCTGCGCCGTACCCCGTGGGCACGCGCGGAGGTCGAAGCCCTGTATCTGGATTCCCTCCACGACGAGGGACATAAAGAACAGGAGGCGCCCGCCTTTAATCCCTGGGCTAACAGTCGGATTATCAAGAGCTAATACGCAAATGACGCGACACGTAAAACGGATCGGTGCGCTGGCTGGCTGCGCACTTTTACTTGTAAGCTGCTCCTCAAAACCACCAAAATCATTAGTTACCCCGCTCCCCACCGTCAGCAAACCGACCCAACAGGCAAACGAGCCGATGCGCGGGATCTGGCTTGCGACCGTCTCTCGCCTCGACTGGCCGCCGGTGGCCTCGGTGAATGGCTCCAGCGCTGACCAGCGCATCGCAATGCAAAAGCAGGCGCTTATCGCCAAGCTCGATAACCTTAAGCACCTTGGGATTAACACGGTATTTTTCCAGGTAAAGCCTGACAGCACGGCACTCTGGTCATCAAAAATATTACCGTGGTCAGATATGCTGACGGGCAACATCGGCGAATATCCGGGATACGATCCGCTTCAGTTTATGCTGGATGAAGCGCACAAGCGCGGTATGAAAGTCCATGCCTGGTTCAACCCGTACCGCGTGTCGACTAACACGAAGCCGTCAACCATCGCTGCCCTGAACCGGACGGCGTATCAGACCCCGTCGAGCGTCTATGTCCAGCACCCGGAGTGGGTACGCGTCTCGGGCGATCGCTTCGTACTCGATCCCGGCATTCCGGAAGTGCGCGACTGGATAACCCGTGTCGTCACGGAAGTCGTGGCGAACTACCCGATAGACGGCGTGCAGTTTGATGATTACTTTTATGCTGAATCACCGGGATCCGCGCTGGATGATTCTCAGACTTACCGGCAGTACGGACAGGGATTTGCCTCTAAGGCCGACTGGCGAAGACACAACACGCATCAGCTGATCGTCCAGGTTTCCCGCGCGATAAAACAAACCAAACCCGACGTTGAGTTTGGCGTCAGCCCGGCTGGCGTGTGGCGTAACCGCTCCTTTGACCCGGCAGGCTCCGACACCCGGGGTGCCGCCGCCTACGATGAATCCTACGCCGATACGCGTCAATGGGTGCAGCAGGGCCTGCTGGACTACATCGCCCCGCAGATTTACTGGCCCTTCTCCCGGGATGCCGCGCGCTATGACGTGCTGACCAAATGGTGGGCCGACGTCGTGAAGCCGACCCACACGCGTCTGTACATCGGCATCGCGTTCTACAAAGTGGGCGAACCGTCGAAAAATGAGCCGGACTGGACGGTTCAGGGCGGCGTGCCGGAACTGAAAAAACAGCTCGATCTCAATGATTCACTGCCCAACGTCAACGGCACCATCCTGTTCCGGGAAGATTACCTGAACAAGCCGCAGACGCAGCAGGCGGTCAACTATCTCAAAGGACGCTGGGGTAGCTAACCGGACGGCCGAGCAGAAACGTCCTGTTTCTGCCTGCGTTCTTTACGGCTTCGGCCCGAACATCGCTTCAAGCTGCTGCGCGTCCGGCATCCCGACAACCTGCTGCAGCTCGTTTTCCGCGTTCATATAGTAAATGGCCGGGGTGGCGTTGGCCCCCAGACTGTCCATCAGCGCCTGGTGTTTCTGCAGGATCGCTACCGTTTCGCGAGACCCTTCCCCCTCAGGTTTCGGTAACTTTTTGCCACCGGAGAGCTCGTACTCGCGCCAGGCCGAGACCGGATCTTTCGCATTCAGGATCGCGGCAGCGTTACGTCCGCTGTTAGGGTTAAGAAACGCCACCAGCAGCGTATTCAGCTGGACCTTGCCCGCCTTGACCCACGGCTGCGCCTCTGACCAGAACTGCTTGCAGTACGGACAGAACGGATCGGCGAAGACGAAGACTTTGCGCGGCGCGTTATCCGCCCCTTCCTTCAGGGGATGCGCCGCGTTGAGCGTCTTCCACATTTCGCGTCCCATCGGGGCATAGATCTCTTTCTGGAAATACCCCTCGCTGAGGTTTTTCCCTTTGTCATCGTACAGATAGCCCGAAATCACGTGCTTGCCGTCCGGGGTTAAAAAGAGCGTCACCCCCATGTCCTGATATTGCCCCAGCCAGGCCGGCGCGCCGCCGGGAGCATCCAGCTTCTTGATGATTGTAATGTTCTGCTGCTCACTGAAGTGCTTAACCACATCCGGTATAGCGTCAGCAGCCTGGACCAGCCCTGAGGTCGCCAGTGCCGAAAGTAACAGTAATTTTTTCATATCCCTCTCCGGTTTATCGGGGGCATCACGCCCCCTTCAGGTTAGCGGTTTTTCAGCGCGTCGCTGACGATTTCATCGAACTGTTCAAAAGGCACCCAGCCGGGCAGCAATCCCTCACCAATCAGCGTGGCGGGCGTACCCTGAATGCCCATTTTTTCCGCGACAAGCAGGCTGCGCTTGATCGTCATCAGACTCTCCTCATCAGGCGTGGTAACGCTGACCCCTGCCCGTTTTTGCGCTTCCTGAATGCTGGCGTCATCGTGGTACCCCTTTTTGGCCATCAGGGTATGGTTCAGTTTCATAAACGCCCCGGGATCCTGACGCCAGAGCGTGAGCGCATCGCGCGCGGCGGTCAGCGAACTTTCCGAGCGGTAAGGTAAAAACTTAAACACCACGGCGACATCGGGATGTTTTTCTACGATCTTCTCCAGATAGGGGTCGAATTTCTTGCAGTACGGGCAGTTGTAGTCGGTAAACACCACAAGGGTGAGCTTTGGATTTTTCGCGCCGATACGCGGGGAATTCGGATCGTTAAACAGAAAATCCGCGATCATCTTCTGCGCACGTTGCTCCTGGTCTGGCGTCAGCGGCTGAGCGGCCATCGCCTGAGCCGAGGCCAGCAGGAGCATCAGCGTGATAAGGAATTTTT
Organism: Enterobacter cloacae complex sp. IR53030; assembly: GCF_049238365.1. Taxonomy (NCBI): domain Bacteria; kingdom Pseudomonadati; phylum Pseudomonadota; class Gammaproteobacteria; order Enterobacterales; family Enterobacteriaceae; genus Enterobacter; species Enterobacter cloacae complex sp. IR53030. The sequence continues at coordinate 150,996 of NZ_JBMKHA010000002.1, read as the reverse complement.
TCATAATACGTTTAGCCTTTTGCGTTGTTCAGGGTGGTGACCAGGGTGCGTTTATCCAGCAGCGGCGAGAGGATTTCGCCCTCCGGCAGACCAGGGCCATATACCGCATTAAACGGAATAGCGTAGCGGTTTCGCTTCGCCAGAAAATCCGCGATAAAGGCGGACGGCTGGCTCCAGTCACCGCGCAGCGCCACTACGTCCGGCTGACTCAGCGCGGCAATGATGTCTGGCTGATTCAGGACCCGATGCTCGTTAACTTTGCAGGTCACACACCAGTCCGCCGAAATATCCACAAACACCCGTTTCCCCTGAGAAAGCGCCTGCTGGATGGCGTCTTCACTCAGTGGCTGCCACGGGATGGCCTCAGCGATATGTTGCGCCGGAGCGTCCGGCGGCGAGGTAAACACTCCGCGCAGCTGATACCCGCCAAACGCCGACAGCGCGATGACCACGATCCAGAACAACGGCGAGGAGGTTTGCCCCTTCAACGCGAACAGCACCAGCGCGACAACAATCAGCACCAGCACCACGATCTGACTCACCATTGCCCCCAGATGCAGGCTCAGCAGCGTCGCCAGCCAGAGGCTGGAGGCCAGCATCATCAGGCCCAGGATCGCTTTAAGCGTGTTCATCCAGCGGCCAGGCTTCGGCAGCAGCATGGCCGTTTTGGGTACCAGGGCGACAAACAGCCACGGCAGGCTCATGCCCACGCCGAGCATCAGGAAGATGAGCCACAGGGCGTGCAGCGGCGCGCCAAGGGCAAAGGCAACTGCGGTACCGAGGAACGGTGCGGAGCACGGCGTGGCCAGCAGCGTAGCAAAAATCCCTTCGCAGAAACTGCCGCCAAGCCCAGCCCCGCCTGCCGTAGCCAGTCGCCCGGTAGCGGCAGAAGGCAGCAGCATCTCAAACGTTCCAAACAGGTTCAGCGCAAAGAGGAAGGTCACGGTAACCATCAGCCCGATAAACCACGGGTTTTGGAACTGAATGCCCCAGCCCAGGGACGCCCCGGCCAGCTTCAGCCCGGTGACCATGGCTGCCAGCAGCATAAAGGAGGTGAGGATCCCGGCGCTGGTTGCCAGGAAGCGTAGCCTGATGACGCGTCTGTCCGAACCCGCCTGCAGAATGCTGTTAAGCTTCATCCCCATCACCGGCAGTACGCACGGCATCAGGTTGAGGATCAGCCCGCCCAGCAGGGCAAAGAGCACCATTTTGCCCGTCCCGCCTGGGGCGGAAGTCTCGGCGGGCGTAGCGCCAACGGTCATCGTGGTTTGCTGTGCGTCACTGCCATTGGTCAGCACAAATGACAGCCTCTTGCCTTCCAGCGACGTGGGCTTATCGCCCCATTCGTCGGTGACGGGCACCGTGACCCGAAGCGTATTGCCATCGTGCTTAATGGCCGGCTCGCCGGGCAGAATATCCCCCTCCAGCGGGTCAAAGTAGATCCCCGGATTATCCCATTTCCCGTCGGTCGTTCCCGTCACCACCAGGTTGCCGTCAGAGAGCCAGGCCGACAGGTCGGCGGAAACGCCAGACGTGCCCGGCACGGCCTGCATCGCGCGGTCAAAGGCGTGACGGAAACCGTCATCCACCGGCTGTGTAAAATCGAGGTGCAGCGGGTAGTCCGTCAGCAGACAAACGTTACTGCACGTGGAGAGCGTGAGCGTGCCGTCGAGCGTGTCGCCCTTCACGCCGTCGAGCACGATGGGGATCGTGACCTTATCGTGATAGCCCTGCGTGGTCATACCGGAGATATCGAATCGCGACGGTACCGGCCAGGACCAGCTATCCGTAACGCCCTGCGGCCAGCTGATTTTTGGCGCGACGCCACCCTCGCCCGGCGACCGCCAGTAGGTTTTCCAGCCGGGCTTTAGCTCAACGGTGAGCAGGCCTTTAATGTGCGTTTGTTCCCTTTCCGCCTGAAAGCGGATGCGGGCGTGATCGTTTTGTGGGGAGACCAGCCAGCCTGTGTCCGCCGCATGGACAATTCCGATGCAGGACAGCCACAGGAAGACGAATCCCCTGAAGAGGTTAACCATGTTTTACTCCGTGAACAGTGAAAAATTATCGTGTGATGACGATGATTTTCATTCACGGAAAACGCAGTTTTTAAGGTGTATTCGGGGAGGCGGTGCCTGAACGGGCTGTTCCACGGGCGCAAATGCCCGCCCTTGCGTAAACAGCTGCAGCAGCGCGAAGAAGATAATAATGGCCGGCAGCGCGCCGTCGAAGAACAGTGGCTGCGCGCAAAGCAGGGAGTGCGCGCCTAGCTGACAGGGTGAAGGCCCAGACTCCCCGGCGTTGCTTTGCGACGGGGCGTCTGCACTCAGGGCGATCTGCGGCTCCAGTCCCTGTAAAAAATGGTTGAGCATGACCGCACGCTGCACGAGGCAAAGCGCCATCGCGAGACAGGTAACGATCAAAAGCCATTTTCCGAGGAGCTGACGGTTGCGCATAACATTCCAGAGTGACAAGACGCCCCGATCATAAACGATAGTGATGAATCTACAAGTACCGGAAGTGTAAGGTTTTGTCTGAGGCCGCTATTCGCCCGTCAGGGCATCATAGATATCCCGCAACCGCGTGCGCAGAAACAGCACCGCCTTGTGCTTGCGGGATAACAGCGCCTGTTCGCTGGCCCCCGTCTCCTCTGCCAGCATTTTAATGCTGTAGCCGTGAAGCTCGGTCTTTTCAAACACCTCGCGCTGCGGCGGCGGCAGTTCAGACAGGGCCTGCCCCAGCTCTTCCCACAGCAGCGTTTTGAGATACTCCTCTTCCGGCGTCTGCGGGACACCGAACAGGGTTTCGGCCAGCTCGTCCTCCGGGAAGCCCTCCTCCTCTTCATCCGTAAAATAGCCGGAGAGCGACACCTCGCGTTTCTTACGCGCCCGGTCGGTCATCTCGTTACGCGCCGCGCGGAACAGCCAGGCGGCGACGTTTTCGACCGGCTGCTCCACCTTCATCAGCTGATAGGTCACTTCCTGCAAAATGTCGTCGGCGTCGTCGCGCACGGACGTTCGTCCGCGAATGAAGGCCTTCAGCCGGGCACGGCAGGCGTTGAGCGGCGACATCAACAGGGATCCGCCCACCTCTCCGGCTTTCATCTCGCTCACTCTGCGTCCGGCGCTTTTGGCGTAGCGTCATCGCGCTTATCGTCACGATGACCGTGCCAGCCGCAGTGGCCGCGCCCGTGGCGACCAAAGCCTTCGCGGCGCTGCTGAATAAACGCCTCGCGCTGCTCGGGCGTCATGTTCATCCAGCGCTCGTGCATCCGGCGGTGTGCGCCAAACATGCCGGGACGGAAGCCCAGTCCGCCAAACAGAATGCGGCTCAGCACCAGAATGCCCAACGCCTGCCAGAAACCAATGGCTTTCACGCCAAGGATTGCCGGGAGCAAGGCGTTCCACAGGGACATCACCAGCAGGCCGAGCACGATGAAAATCACCGCGCCGATGACTAAGCCCTTGCCCATACGGTGACGACCAAATCCGCGCCCGTGACCTCTGCCGTGCAGTTCAAAATCTCTCATGGTGTTTACCTCGTTTATTGTAACTGATTATGGCTTGTGATGAGGTAGACGGATAAGGGAGGGAAATATTGCTGAGGGGAATGAAATAATTTTACGGATGCGCAATCGCAGCGAGTGCCCGGCGGCGCTAACGCTTGCACGGGCCTACAGATTTCGTAGGCCGGGTAAGCGTCAGCGCCACCCGGCAGATTCAAAGAATTACGCCTGCACCGGCAACCTAAAACTCGAAATACTCCGTGAAAGCTGCTGCGCCTGCTCTTCCAGCGAGGCAGCCGCCGCAGCGGACTGCTGCACCAGCGCGGCGTTCTGCTGGGTCACGCCGTCCATTTCGGTCACCGCCTGCCCGACCTGGCCGATCCCACGGCTCTGCTCTTCCGAAGCCACGGAGATCTGCTCCATCAGCGTATTCACTTTGTTCACCGATGAAATAATCGAGTCAATCACCTCGCCCGAGCGGTTGACCAGCTCCGCACCGTTTTTCACGCTGGAAACCGACTGCGCAATCAGGCTTTCAATGTCTTTGGCCGCCACCGCGCTTTTCTGCGCGAGGGTGCGCACTTTTCACTGGCCACTACCGCAAAACCGCGGCCCTGCGTACCGGCGCGCGCCGCTTCCACCGCTGCGTTCAGCGCCAGAATGTTGGTCTGGAAGGCAATGCTGTTAATCACGCTGGTAATGTCTTCGATGCGCTTCGAATTCGCCGCGATGGTATTCATCGTGTCGATCACCTCGCGGGTCACCGCTTCGCCGGTATGGGCATTGTGCACCGCGTCCTGCACCAGTTTTCCGGCCTGATACACGTTATCGGTATTGTTCGCCACCGTCGCGCTCAGCTCTTCCATGCTTGCCGCCGTCTGGGTCAACGCGGAAGCCTGCTGCTCGGTACGTGATGCGAGGTCGATATTGCCGGAGGCAATCTCCTGCGCCGCGTGCGTCACGGTGTGGCTCGCATCGCGCACCTGAGCAATAGTGGCCAGCAGTGCCTGACGCATCTGCTCCATCGAGCCCATCAGGTGGTCGATTTCATTATGCGAACTCCCCTTCACCGGCACCGGAATGTCGAGCTTGCCCGCGGCGATCTGGCTGCAGTGCTCGCGCGCCAGGTTGACCGGCGCAAAGACGAAGCGCTTCATGAAGAGGCTGACGGCAACAATCACCAGCACAAACAGGCAGGCGATAACGGCAATCATCACCAGGCCGGAGACGAAATTACTGCTCGCGTCTTCGTTCAGGCTTTTGGCGTATTTCTGGTGGACGGAAAGTACCTGGTCGAGAACGATTTCGTACTGGCGGTCGAGGCGGGAAACTTCCGGGATCAGCGCGTTAAATTTAGCAACATCGTGTGCCTCAGCGGCATCGATCAGCGGCGCCAGCCCCTGGTTGCGGTAGTTTTGCCAGGCATCCTGATAGGCACTCACCAGTGGCGCTTCATCCGTAAGTCGCGGCGAAGCCATAAAGGCCGCAAAGGCGTGGTCCGCTTTGGTCAGAGCCTCTTTCACGGCGGCAAGCTTCGCCGCCCCGTCTGCCGAGTTGCCCGCTTCCACCATCTTCACATACTCCATCACGCGAACGCGCAGCGTACGGCTATGGTTGATGGGGTCAATAATCGACAGCACAACCTGGATCTCTTTGTTGACGTTATCCAGGGAATTATTACTTTTAATGATGAGGCCAACGCTGGTGACGGTGCTGACCACAAAGAACAAAAGCAGTGAGAACAGGACAATCAGGGATGACTTTTTCAACGACATAAACCAATACCTCAAGGAGAATTATTCCTTATGGTTATCGGCGCATCCAAAACTTAAATTAATTAAAGTTATTGATGTATCGAACGAGGCTATACCGCTGACTTATAGCGCCGCTGCAGGGTGGCATCTAGCTTCCGCTGCAACGGCTGCGGCGTCTCCCCTTCGATCAATTTGCCAATCAGATCAAAGCAATGCCACGCCAGCTGGCGATTGTCCTGGCGAATGGTATCCACGGGGATCGTCAGCGAATCGTAGAGATAGTGATCGTCAAAGCTGGCTAATCTGATATCACTTTGCATCAGGTTATGTTGACCCATATAGCGCAGTACCCCTTCCAGCAGCCCGCAGGCGGCGGTGAACAGGGCTTTCGGTGGGCGCCCCAGACGGGCGCAGAGTTCGGCGAACATTTCGTAGCCGGAGCTCGGGTGGTAGTTGCCGTGAATGATCCACTCGGGGCGCAGTTCCACACCGGCCGCTCGCAGACCTTGCTTAAACCCTTCCAGACGGTCGCGAGTCGGAGAAAGGCGCGGCTGTCCGCCCAGAAAATAGAATTCATCCGGATGCTGGCGGGCAATATCCGCCACCAGTTCCGTCGTTGGGGTGATGGAATCGGTGATCACCAGCGGCAACGTGCTGTCGTTCATATGGCGATCAAAAAGCACCACGGGCAGCTGCTCGCTGAGTTTCAGGTAGTCCGCATCATTAAGCATGCTGGAGGCGACAATCAGTCCGTCGACCTGACGCGCCACCATGTTATTGACGACCACCGTCTCCTGCCCCGGATTTTCATCGCTACAGGAGATCAGCAGCTGGACACCCGCCTCGCGGCACAGCGTTTCAAGCTCGTGAGAAAAGACGGCAAAGCCGTAGTTGGTGATCTCCGGCACCACCAGACCAATGGTGTGGCTACGGTTATCGCGCAGTGACCGGGCGTGAATGCTGGGCTGATAGTGGTGCTCTTTCGCAATCGCCAGCACGCGTTCACGCGTCTCTTCCGCCACGCGAAGCTCTTTGCTGCGCCCGTTCAGGACCAGGCTGGCGGTGGCTTTTGACACACCCGCCAGCTCCGCGATGTCTTTAATGGTGACGCGTTTTGTTTTTCTCACAACGACTTAGATCCGGCTGCCAAAACCCTCATTCTATCATGCAGGCGCGCAGCGACCAGTAGCGTAATGTGATATCGGACGCACCTTCGAAGCGCACCCAGGCCGTATGGTCAGGAAAATAGCGGCTGCTCATCACCCCTTCGCCATGATTGATGAAAATTTCAACGCTGGAGCGGTCGCACAGGACGCGTAAATGGTGGACGTCCCCCAGCCAGTAGCGGGTCAACGTCTCACCAGTTTTCAGGCTCGCGCGTTCCAGCCGCACGCCCTGCTCATCAACCGTGAGGCGCAGCGCGCCCGCAAAATCGACGTTCACCTGCGAGGCGCTTAACTCAAACTCCAGTCGCGCGGCATCCAGAACGGGCGCATCGCTGGCACGTCCCTGCCAGTGCTGCTCCTCTTCACGCAGCGCCGCCAGCTCACGCACCGGAGTCTGCCAGAGCTTGCCGTCGCGATACTGCAATTCGCGCGGGCAGGTCATCTGGTGCATCCAGCCGTGCGACCGCGTCGGCTGAAGCATCTCTTCCCCGTCCGGTACGCCCATCCAGCCAATCAGAATGCGTCGTCCATCTTCCGCCAGCGTCGTTTGCGGGGCGTAAAACTCAAAGCCCGCGTCAAGCTCGTGCAGCTCGCCGTGCGCAAACGTGCCGCGTTCATAGCTAAACGCCCCACTCATCCAGGCGGCCGGATAGGTGTTGAGATAGCGATACGGCTCGCGCGCCAGCCCCTGCGGACAGCAAATCAACACGTGCGTACCGTCGAGCGCGAACAGATCCGGGCACTCCCACATATAACCTGCGTCCTTCAGGCCGTTGACCCCGTGACCAGCGATTTCACCGCAGGAAGCCCAGGCATGTAAATCAGCGGATTTAAACAGCAGCACTTTGCCGCGCTTTTGCAGATCCTGCGCGCCCAGCACCATGTACCACAGCCCGTCGTGTTGCCACACTTTCGGGTCACGCACGTGACCGGTGTAGCCCTCCGGCAGCGCCAGCACCGGCCCCTGCTTTTTAAAGGTGCCGTCCGGCTGTTCCTCGGCCAGGCACTGCCAGGCGGTACGGCTGCCGTCATCGAACTTCACGTTGCCGGTATAGCACAGCGTCAGCACGCCCTGGTTATCCACGGCGCTACCGGAGTAGCAGCCGTTGCGGTCATACTCTTCGTCGGGCATCAGCGCCAGCGGCTCATGCTGCCAGTGGACCAGGTCCGCAGAACTCCAGTGCCCCCAGCATTTATAACGATGCTCACAGTCCAGCGGATTCCACTGATAGAACAGATGGTAGCGACCGGCAAACCAGATAAACCCGTTGGGATCGTTCATCAGCCCCGTCACCGGCGCGGCGTGCCATTGCGGATAATGGCTGTCAGCCTGCGCGCGCGGCTGCCCTTTCATAACGGCCTGCAGAATCGCAGGCCAGCGGGAAGGTAACGTCATTATTCAGAGTCCGTTTTATATTTCAGCAGCAGCGAGACGGTAAACGCCACGCCGAAGGCAATTACCATGCCGATAATATAGTTGAGCAGCGAGCTGGCCTGCACGATGGCCATACCCGGGATGGCGGTTAACCCGACGGCAGTCATGTAGACATGCACAGAGACCACCCAGGCGCCCCCCACCGCGCCACCAATCAACGCGGCAATAAACGGCTTAACGAAACGCAGGTTGATACCAAAAATAGCCGCCTCGGTGATGCCCAGCATCGCAGAGAACGCCGACGGTAACGTAATGGCTTTGATTTTGGCATCGTTGGTTTTGAACCACACCGCCAGACAGGCTCCGCCCTGCGCCACGTTCGCCATGGCCCAGATCGGCAGCAGGAAGTTTACGCCAATCGACGGGTTGCCCAGCAGCCCCGCTTCAATCGCGTGGAAGCTGTGGTGAATACCGGTGATCACAATCACCGAATACAGTCCGCCAAACAGCAGCCCGGCCAGCCAGCCCGCGTGGGCGATAAGCGTGCTCAGGATAAAGGAGATACCATCCCCTAAGGCGCGTCCCGCCGGACCAATAATCAGCAAGGCGATAAAGCCAGAGATCACAACGGTGAGGAACGGCGTCAGGATCAGGTCCAGCGCATCCGGAATCACGCGGCGCAGGTTTTTCTCCACGATGCTCATAAACCAGACGGCCAGCAGCACCGGAAATACCGTGCCCTGGTAGCCAATCATCGCGATCTCCAGGCCGAAGAAGTTCATGGTGTGGAAACCGGACGCCACGCCCCAGGCGTTAGTCAGCGCCGGATGGGTCAGGATGCCGCCCAGCGTCGCGCCCAGGTACGGGTTACCGCCAAACTCCCGCGCGGCGGTAAAGCCGATCAGGATCGGCAGAATGATAAACGCCGCCGAACTGCACATGTCCAGCATGATATAGATAGCGTTGTCCGCATTGACCCAGCCGTAGGTTTTCACCATGCCGAGCAGACCCATCAGCAGGCCGGACGCCACAATCGCAGGAATGATCGGCACAAAGATATTGGAGAGCAGACGCGCTATGCGCTGGAACGGGTTCAGCTTGCGCGCCGCCAGGTCCGCCGCCTCAGACTTGCTGGACTCGCTAATCCCCGCCGCCTGAATAAACGCGGCGTAGACTTTATTCACCACGCCCGTACCAAAAATCACCTGCATCTGCCCGGCGTTACGGAAACAGCCTTTAACGCCGTCGACCTTGCCGATCGCCTGTTGATCGGCCAGCGCGTCATCAACCAGCACCAGACGAAGACGCGTTGCGCAGTGCGCCGCGCTGGCGATATTTTCCTTGCCACCCAGCAGCGGAATAAGCTCGCGGGCGATTTGATTAAAATCCATAGATACCTCTGCCTGACTTCTTTTTTATGATGTGCGAAACGCCCCCGCCAGGCGGGAGCGTGATGGGTTAAAACCAGGTTTCCATCTGGACCCCAAAGTTCCATTCCCCGCCGGCGTTGAAACCGCTGCTGCCAAAGGCATCATCGCTGGCGTAATTATCCAGTTTGCTGCTCCAGTCCATCCAGGTGGCGAACAGGCGAAGCTCCGGGCGGCTGAAGAAATCGCCGATTTTGCTCGCTTTTAACGTCGGAGCAAAGGTCAGCTTGTAGAAACTGCCGTTGACGGCGTTTCGGTCTTTATAACCTTCCGGGTTTAAGTCCATATACTGATAGCTTCCCTCAAACGCCAGCGCGAAATTCTGGGTCACCTCTTTAATCAGGCGGGTGTTGAGCGTGACCCACTCATAGCTGTCGCCTTTGACGTAGCGATCTTTACTGCTCTGCGCCAGAACGGCAGGCGCAACGCTCCAGCCACCGCCAATTGGCGTGACACCGTAACTTGCAAAGCGCCAGGTATCCGCCTCGGACAGCAGTGCGCCATCGGAGCCGATGCTTTTCACTTCCGCCCCCAGCCCGTGACCATACAGCAGCGCGGTTTTGGCCGTGCCTTCCCGCAGGCCGTAGAAGCTCTCGTTGTGCAAGCCCACCAGGGCATGAACGCCCGTGTTAGCGGCATCCGTTTTGATGAGATCGCCGTTCGCGTCTTTACGATCGTCATTATCTTTAGCCCGCAGGCCGCTCACCATCAGCTGGAGCGGTCCGGCGAAGTGGTTCATGCTGAGGATATAGTTCTGAACGTTATTGTCGGTCTGCTCCACGCTGCCGAAGTTGCGGCCATAGAGGGAGAAGTTACTGCGCAGCGAATCGTTCCATTTCACGTCGTAGACGCCACCACCGGTACCGGCCAGGAACACCACGTCGGAATCCAGCCAGTGAATATCAAAGTTATCGCGGTCGAAGCGTTTACCTGCCCAGAATGTACTGCCCTTCAGCGCGCCGGTGAAATCAGGGAGATTGCCCAGCTCCGCAAAGGCCTGACGAATATTGAGATCGCTGGTATCAGCTGACCAGTCGTTATAGGTTCTCTGGCCGTCGGCCAGCATCGCTTTAAAGCGCGTCGTCGCCCCGTTATCCAGGGTCTGTTTGTGCTCCAGGTTCAGCTCAACGTAGGTGTCGGCTTCATTACCCAGACGCCCTACCGCACCACCGGTTTCGCCGGCTGGGGTCAGATACGGACCGCTTTTGCTGCTGGAGGCCGCGTCATTCATCAGCAGGCCGGAACGAGCGTAGCCGTGGAACTCAAACCCGCTGCTTTGATCCGCTTTCTTCTCCAGCGCAGTGGTGCGCTGCGCCACCGCCTGGGTTGTCGACTGCGTCTGCTGCTGCGCGGCAACGAGCTGCTGCGTTTTTTGTTCTGCTTCCGCGGCGCGTTTCTCCGCCCTCTGCGCGCGCGTCTCTGCGTCCTGAAGGCGTTGTTCCATTGCGGCAAGCCGCGCTTCGATACTTGTCATATCCGTTTGGGCAAAAACAGAGGTACTTCCGGCCAGCATGCCTATCATCACGGCAAGTCTGCGTTTTTTATACATTTTGTCGCATCCCTCAAAGAAGTCATTAAACGTGCTAAATTGCTAAACCGGTTTAGGTTGCTGATACTAAACTGGTGAATTTTGGATCGGCAATCTTTTTTGCTAAACCGTTTTAGTAAGTGTGATCGGGGCGACAATTCAGGCCGTCGACCGACGGCCTGTAAAGGGAGAAATTAAAGGTCGTGCTGCCAGGGCAAGGCGGTCATCGCCCCTTTCGCAGTGGTGGCTAGCGCGCCGCAGCGCTGGGCTAAGGTGATGGCGGGAACCAGTTCAAGACCGGCGGCCAGCCCGTAGAGCAGTCCGGCGACGAAGGCATCCCCCGCGCCGGTGGTATCGACACACTTAACCGGGGTTGCCGGATAGTGGTTCACGGTGCCTTCATGCCAGGCAATAACGCCATCTTTACCTTGCGTGACGAGCACCCGCCGCGCCGGACAGCGGCGCATGAGTGCAGCCAGACCGGCGTGCACCTGCTCCTCGCCGGTTAAAAATGCCAGTTCCTCGACGGAGAGTTTCACCACATCAGCACGTTGCAGCGCCTCTTCAAGGCTGCGACGAAGTGCGGTTTCATCCGGCCAGAGATCCGGGCGTATATTGGGGTCAAAACTGACGTAACCGCCCGCCTTCCTGATGGCATCCATCGCCTGAAAGGCCGCACTGCGGCTGGGTTCAGCGCTTAGCGCGATGGAGCAGACGTGCAGCCATTCACCCTGACTGAAGGTAGGCAGATCGGCAGGTTCCAGAAACAGATCGGCGCTCGGGCGCACCATAAAGGTAAACGAACGTTCGCCCTGTTCGTCGAGATCGACCACCACCGTTGAGGTGCGGTGTGCCGGGTCAAGGCGCATCCACTGCACATCGACCCGCTCGTCAGCCAGTGTGTGAGCCATAAAGCGCCCGAAAGGATCGTCTCCAACTCTGCCAATAAACGCGCTACGCCCCCCCAGGCGGGCAATACCGACCGCAACGTTTGCCGGGGCGCCACCCGGACATTGCAGTAATCTCCCTTCTCCATCAGGCAGCAGATCCACCACCGCATCACCCAGTACCCAGATTTTTTCCATGTGAACCTCGAAGCTAAACTATGTTAAACCGTTTTAGCTATTTAAGCACAGGCAGGACGACGGGGAAATAACGCGAGTGGAAAATTGCCTTAACGCACCAGGTGCGGCCAGTGAATATCACCGACGCCGTTAAGCAGCGGGCGGGCAAACAGGAAGCCCTGGAAGCGGCGGATCCCGGCAGATTCGAGCCAGCACCACTCCTCTATTTTCTCGATACCTTCCGCCACCAGGGTGATTTCGAGATCGGAGCAGCAGCTAATAATCGAGCGTACAATCGCCTGTTTCGGACCGCTCAGGTGAATATCGCTGATAATCTCCCGGTCAATCTTAATTTTATCCGGCTGGAAGCGCGTCAGCAGAGAGAGACCGGCATAGCCGGAACCAAAATCATCAATCGCCATGCCAACCCCCTCACCGCGAAGTTGTTTAATGGCGCTGTTGAACTGATTCAGTCCGGATATCATCTCGTTTTCAGTGATTTCCAGCACCACCTGCTCTGGCTGAAGCCCGTGTTTTTTAATCTCACCGACCAGAAATTCCACTGCGCCAGGGACATTCACCAGCGACATCGGCAACAGGTTGACCGCAATTTTGTGGCTGCCAATCCCCAGCTTTTCCGCCAGCGCAAAGGCATAGGCTTTCGTCTGGAGATCGACCTGATAGAGGGTGTCCGGGTCAAGGGCGCGGAAGAACTGCTCCGGACTGCCGCCGTCATTGCTGCGGATAAGGGCTTCAAGGGAGCTGATCTTGCCTTCCGAAGGCTCAACAATCGGTTGAAGCGCAAATTGACAGGTTTGCGCGGCAATCAGGCCCAGAGACTCGCCAAAGGGTAAGGTTTCGGGTTCGAGCGCCCACTTTGCCGGATCGTAACGTCCACCCGACGGGTTCGGACGCTTATCTGTAATAAACGTCTGAATAAATTTGAATACGCGGTCATCGGAGGCCAGGTAACTGTCGAGTTTGCTGTAACGCAGCACCGATTGCAGCACCTCTTTCGGCGACTGCGTCTGAAGATCGAACAGCAGCATCCCGACGTTTTCAAATCGTCTGCGCGGGCCATAATCCCGCATCAGTTCAACCACTCCGCTGTGCCGCTTGTCATCACGGATTTTATTGAACAGCCTGACCACGCCCTCTTCGGAACCTTCAAGAATTTGCAGTACGTCATCCCCTTTAGAGAGGAGCACACCGGTTATATTCAGCTTCGCGTTACGGCGTCTGGCGCGCTCCACCACCTCCCGGAGTTCGGTTGACGGGTGGGATAAATTCAACTGGCTTCGGTAAATGAGAGTCGTCAGCACAAAACGGGTTCCGATGAGAGAGGTGCCTTGAAGGTATTATTTAACATACTTAATCATTGCGACCTAACATATTCACACAACAGAAGAACGTTACTTTTTCTCATCCCCGATTCGGCTGTTGATCCTCTCCTCCATGTAGCCGTAGAACGGGTTTGAGGTGACCCGCATAAGCGCCTCTTTCCCGACGCTCAATACAGAGGTTTCCCCCCAGAGCGCTATCGTCCCCAGGCTAATGCCGTAGCGGTTTTTCACGTCAGGCTCCCGGCCATAGAGATCGTCATTCGGCGGGAACGGCACCGCAACGTGCGACAGGGAATAGACATCCTGCGGCCAGGACTGCCCAAGCGGCACGACCGTCTCGTGAGTGCTTCCTGCCGGGGTGATTTTCGCTACCGTTGAGAAACTGTGTTCATTCGCATTGGCAATAATCGTGACAGTGTAACGTCTATCGGCAGTAGGCAGCAGCGCTGAGGTGGCCGTCCAGGACGAGGGCTTGAACAGCGGACGGAAGCTCGCCGCCTGGTTGATATCAAATACCACCAGCTCGCTGCCATTTGCCGGAAGCTGATCAAACAAGCCGTTCACCACCGCGCGGGTGCTGACGGTGGAATCCATCACCGACTGGAATGCCAGAACCGGCGGCAGCGTTGCCAGCCTGTTTTCCCGCGCCTCCCGGCCAATCTGCTCCTGCAGCGCCTTCGTCAACAGCCACGACTGGCGGGCGGCGTTCACCGGGAACGAGTTGTATTTATACGGGTTATATTCCGGGGAAATATTCAGCCACGCCGCTTTGGCAAACGCCGGGAGCAGCGCCGGTAACCCGGCGAAACCGGCGAATCGTGCGAATGCCGTCACGCCGATCATCGGCGACAGCAGCACCAGCTGCTGCGGCTTACGCAGCGCTGGCGCGTCAAGTGCATCGAGGGCATATTTCATCGCCAGCGCCCCGCCGTTGGAATAGCCCACCAGATGCAGGGGCACATTTTCTCCCGCCAGACGCGTCGCTTCCCGAACGGCAAGGCGCGTCGCCGCCAGCCACATCTCCCAGTCAACGTCCGTCAGCGCGCCAGGCGCGGTGCCGTGTCCGGGCAGGCGCGGAACCACGGCCACAAAGCCGTGGGCCTGATAATTCTGAGCAAGATGTCTGACGCTATAGGGTGAATCCGTCAGTCCATGGAGCAACACCACCGCGCCGCGCGGCTTTCCGGCTGGCATGAGTACAAAAGAGCGGTTGGCATCCGGTGAAAACTGACCCGGCCAGACCAGGCTCTGGCGGTAATAGCGGTTTAGCGGCGATTGTTCCTCATGCTCTGTTTTTGCCGTCACCGCGGTATTAAGATCGGCGAAAATGGCATTTTCGCGGGCAACATACCCGGCAAAGTCGGCGCCATCGAGCTCGCGTACGGACATCTCATCTGCCCGCCAGGTATGCCAGAGATGCAGTTCAGGCCCCTGCTGCGAGAGATAGACCCGCACTGCCAGCAGGACGACCAGTACGATCCCCACCACCATCGCTATTTTCTTAACAAGCACCATCAGATGCTCGCTGACTCGCCAGGGCCAATTCGCCATGCCGGGATCCCTTTCATGTCTACTGTGTTTCTATCTTATCAAAAATGTGAACGGGCTGACGTATTCACCAAATTCATACGTGCAGATTCTGTCACTGCACCAAAAGTGAACTACGCTGCACAAATGTTGATCATCCGTTAACTAAATATTGCATGAAGTTTACAGCAGAGCAGGCATTCCCTCGCCTGTGTTCCTGGCACGCGTCATGCATTGTTAACGAGGTAACACAAGATCGGCTTTTGACAGCGTGTTAACAGCGAGGCGGTATGACGACGAAACCTGAGATGTTGAGCCGTATCGAAACGATGTTTAGCCAGTTCACGCCCAGCGAAAAACGGGTCGGAAGCTGGTTGCTTGCCCACGCCGCGCAGATACCGTTTGAAACGGCTGAAAGCGTCGGTCAGGCGAGCGGGACGAGCGGGATCACCGTGGGACGCTTTCTGCGCAAGCTGGGCTACCGCAACCTGGAGGATGTCAAAAAGAGCCTGCGCGATCCGTATCAGCCCTGGGGTATGAACGAACGTCTGGACTCCTGGCAACAGCAGCGCCCCCTGCCCAACCGCCTTCAGCACGCCCTTTCGCTGGAAGTGGACGCCATCACGCAGGTGTATCAGCTCGCGCAAACGGACGTCTTCCGCCAGGTCGTACACAACCTGGCCCATGCGGATGCGGTGTTTGTGCTGGGGATCCAGTCCACCCGCGGGATTGCCAACGCCTTCTTCAGCCACCTTGAGTACCTGCGCCCGCGCGTGAGCTATTCGGAGGGGGCATCCGGAAGCTGGGTGGAATCCCTCAACTCGGGGTTTTCGCACCCTTATGTCGTGCTGACCGATACGCGCGCCTACTCCGCGATGGCCCGCCAGTACTGCCGCGTCGCGAGCGAAAAAGGCATTCCGCTGGCCTTAATCACCGACATCTGGTGTCCGTGGGCGCGGGATTATCCGATGGACTTACTGCAGGTGAAAACCGATACCGGTCATTTCTGGGATTCACTTGCCCCCGTGAGCTGTTTGTTCAACCTGCTGCTGTCGGGCGTGGTGGAAGCGTTGGGTGATGCGCTCCCGGCACGTCTGGCGGTAAACCGGCAATTACAACAAGAGTTTGGTCAATTCGAACGCTAAAGGAGCGGAGCTATGCCCGAAGAGAGTGAACTGATTGATGTGGCGAAGACATTTCCCACGCTGCATATCGATCTGAAGTACGCCACTGCCGACAACATCACCGGTCGCCCGATCTACCAAGAGGCGCTGTGCCTGCTGCATACCGACGCCGCCACCGCGCTGGCAAAAGCCATCAGCATTGCCACGCTGGCCGGGCTGAAGCTGGTGGTGTACGACGCCTACCGACCGCAGCAGGCGCAGGCCCAGCTGTGGGATGCCTGCCCGAACCCGGAGTATGTGGTCGACGTTGCGATTGGCTCCAATCACAGTCGCGGCACGGCCATCGACGTCACGCTGATGGACGAACACAATACCGTGCTGGATATGGGCGCCGGTTTTGACGAAATGCACGACCGCTCGCATCCGTATCACCCTTCCGTACCGCCGCACGCCCAGCGCAACCGTCTGCTGCTGAATGCCATCATGTTCGGTGGCGGTTTTGTCGGTATCAGCAGCGAATGGTGGCACTTTGAACTGCCGAACGCCGCCAGCTACCCGCTGCTTGATGACCGTTTTGCCTGTTTTCCCCTGACGCACACCCCTCTTTAAACCTGGAGCACTGCCATGAAAACATCGCTTCTCACGACCCTGATCGCCGCCACGCTGGTAATGAACGCTCCGCTGGCGCTGGCTGCCGTCCCGAAAGACATGCTGGTGATTGGTAAAGCCGCCGACCCGCAAACGCTCGACCCTGCCATCACCATTGATAACAACGACTGGACCGTCACCTATCCGTCCTATCAGCGTCTGGTCAAGTACAAGCCAGGCTCTACCGAGGTGGAGGGCGATCTCTCGACAGGCTGGAAAGCGTCCGACGACCAGAAAGAGTGGACCTTTACCCTGGCGGATAACGCGAAATTCTCCGACGGCACGCCGGTCACCGCCGAAGCGGTAAAACGCTCTTTTGAACGCCTGCTGAAGCTCGGCCAGGGGCCGTCTGAAGCCTTCCCGAAAGATCTGAAAATTGATGCGGTAGATGACCATACGGTGAAATTCACCCTCAGCCAGCCGTTTGCCCCCTTCCTTTACACGCTGGCAAATGACGGGGCATCCATCATTAACCCGGCAGTGCTGAAGGCAAATGCCGCGGACGATGCGCGCGGTTTCCTGGCGCAAAACACCGCCGGTTCCGGGCCGTTTATGCTCAAAAGCTGGCAGAAAGGCCAGCAGCTGGTGCTGGTGCCTAACCCACACTGGCAGGGTGAAAAACCGCACTTTAAGCGTGTATCGGTAAAAATTATCGGAGAGAGCGCCTCCCGCCGATTGCAGCTTTCCCGCGGCGATCTGGACATTGCCGACTCCCTGCCGGTCGATCAGCTCTCGGCCCTGAAGCAGGAAGGAAAAGTCGCCGTCGCGGAATACCCGTCCCTGCGCGTGACCTATCTCTACCTCAACAACAGCAAAGCGCCGCTCAATCAGGTGGATTTACGTCGAGCCATTTCATGGGCGACGGACTACCAGGGCATGGTGAAAGGCATTCTGAGCGGCAACGGCAAGCAGATGCGCGGCCCGATCCCGGAAGGCATGTGGGGCTTTGACGCCACGGCAATGCAGTACAGCTATGATGAGGCCAAAGCGAAAGCGGCGCTGGAGAAGGTCAAAGACAAGCCCGCCAGCCTGACCTTCCTTTACTCGGATAACGATCCGAACTGGGAACCTATCGCCCTCTCAACCCAGGCCAGCCTCGGCAAGATCGGCATTAACGTCAAGCTGGAGAAACTGGCGAACGCCACCATGCGCGACCGCGTCGGTAAAGGCGATTACGACATTGCAATCGGTAACTGGAGCCCGGACTTTGCCGACCCCTATATGTTCATGAACTACTGGTTCGAATCAGACAAAAAAGGGCTGCCGGGCAACCGTTCATTCTATGAAAACAAAGAGGTCGACTCGCTGCTGCAGGCCGCGCTGAAAACCACCGATCAGGCAGAACGCACCAAAGATTACCAGCAGGCGCAAAAAGTGGTGATTGACGAGGCGGCCTACGTTTATCTGTTCCAGAAGAACTATCAGCTGGCGATGAACAAAGAGGTTAAAGGCTTCACCTTTAATCCGATGCTTGAGCAGGTGTTCAACATCGCCACCATGAGTAAATAACGAATTCGCCGGGGGAAAGTGTATGACGTTCTGGAGCATTGTGCGCCAGCGCTGCTGGGGATTACTCCTGGTGGTGGCCGGTGTCTGTATCATTACCTTTATTATTTCACACATGATCCCCGGCGATCCGGCCCGTCTGCTGGCCGGAGACCGTGCCAGCGACGACATCGTGCAAAACATCCGCCAGCAACTGGGGCTGGATCAGCCGCTGTATATCCAGTTTGGTCGCTACGTCGATGCTCTCGCCCATGGCGATCTCGGCACGTCCATTCGTACCGGACGTCCGGTTGCACAAGACCTGAAGGCCTTTTTCCCTGCCACGCTGGAGCTGGCCTTTTGCTCCCTGCTACTGGCGCTGGTCATCGGCGTGCCGTTGGGGATTTTGTCGGCGGTCTATCGCAACCGCTGGCTGGACCATCTGGTGCGATTAATGGCGATGACCGGCATTTCCACACCAGCCTTCTGGCTCGGTCTGGGCGTTATTGTGCTTTTCTACGGGCACCTGCAGATCCTGCCGGGCGGCGGCAGACTGGAAGACTGGCTCGATCCGCCGACGCACGTCACCGGGTTTTACCTGCTGGATGCCCTGCTGGAGGGCAACGTCGAGGTCTTTCTCAATGCGCTTCAGCATCTGATTTTACCCTCGCTGACGCTGGCGTTTGTTCACCTGGGCATCGTGGCGCGTCAGGTGCGTTCCGCGATGCTGGAGCAGCTTAGCGAGGACTACATCCGCACGGCGCGCGCCAGCGGCCTGCCTGGCTGGTATATCGTCCTGCGTTACGCTCTGCCCAATGCGATGATCCCGTCGATTACCGTGCTCGGGCTGGCGCTGGGCGATTTGCTGTACGGTGCAGTACTGACCGAAACCGTCTTTGCCTGGCCGGGGATGGGTGCCTGGGTGGTGACGTCCATTCAGGCGCTCGATTTCCCTGCCGTGATGGGCTTCGCTGTCGTCGTCTCTCTGGCCTACGTATTGGTGAATCTGGTGGTCGATCTGCTTTATCTATGGATTGACCCGCGAATTGGGCGCGGAGGTGCCGAATGATGTTAACGCAGGAAACGCCCGTCCCGGTTAAAACTGCCAGACAACGTATCAACTGGGCAAAACTGTTCTGGATGCTGCGACAAAGCCCACTCACGATAGTTGGCGGCGTGATTATGATTGCGATGCTCCTGGTGATGGTGACCTCACCGTGGATTGTGCCGCATGACCCGAACGCGCTGGATCTGACCGCCCGTCTGCAGGCACCGTCCGCACAACACTGGTTTGGTACCGATGAAGTGGGACGCGATCTGTTCAGCCGCGTCCTGGCAGGCAGCCAGCAGTCGATCGCCGCCGGGCTGGCGGTGGTGGTGATTGCAGGCGGCATTGGCTCGCTGCTGGGCTGTTTGTCCGGCGTACTGGGTGGGCGCGGTGACGCCATCATCATGCGGGTGATGGACATCATGCTCTCTATACCCTCTCTGGTGCTGACCATGGCGCTGGCTGCCGCGCTCGGCCCGAGCCTGTTTAACGCCATGCTGGCGATCGCCATTGTCCGCATTCCGTTTTACGTCCGTCTGGCGCGCGGCCAGACGCTGGTGGTCCGCCAGTTTACCTACGTGCAGGCCGCCCGCACGTTTGGCGCATCGCGCTGGCATTTGATCCGCTGGCATATTCTGCGTAATGCCCTGCCGCCGCTGATTGTGCAGGCTTCGCTGGACATTGGTAGCGCTATTCTGATGGCCGCGACGCTGGGGTTTATTGGTCTGGGTGCACAGCAGCCGACCGCCGAATGGGGGGCGATGGTGGCCGTTGGCCGTAACTACGTTCTCGACCAGTGGTGGTATTGCGCCTTTCCCGGTGCGGCCATTTTGATTACCGCCGTGGGTTTTAACCTGTTCGGTGACGGTATCCGCGACCTGCTGGATCCGAAGTCAGGAGGGAAACAGTCATGACCGAATCGGTATTACGCATTGAAGACCTGCACCTGAGCTTCCCGATTTTTCGCGGTGAGGTCCACGCGCTGAATAACGTCTCGCTGGAGATCAAAAGGGGTGAGATCGTCGGCGTGGTGGGCGAATCGGGATCGGGGAAATCCGTGACCGCAATGCTCGCCATGCGGCTGCTGCCGGAAGGCAGCTACCGGATCCATCAGGGCCAGGTGATGCTACTGGGTGAAAATGTCCTCGCGGCATCTGAGAAACAGCTCCGCCAGTGGCGCGGCGCCAGAGTGGCGATGATTTTTCAGGAGCCGATGACCGCCCTCAATCCGACGCGACAGATTGGCAAACAGATGGTGGAGGTGATCCGCCAGCATCGACCACTTTCCCGGCGGGAGGCGCAACAAAAGGCGATTACCCTGCTGGAAGAGATGCAAATCCCGGACGCGCACCAGGTGATGGCGCGTTATCCGTTCGAACTCTCCGGCGGCATGCGCCAGCGGGTGATGATCGCCCTTGCCTTCTCCTGCGAGCCGGAGCTGATCATTGCCGACGAACCGACCACCGCACTGGACGTTACCGTCCAGCTGCAGGTGCTGCGCTTGCTGAAGCATAAGGCGCGGGCCAGCGGCACCTCTGTGCTGTTTATCAGCCATGATATGGCCGTGGTATCCCAGCTCTGCGACAGAATGTATGTGATGTATGCCGGTAGCGTGATAGAGAGCGGCGCCACGCAAACGCTGATCCATGCCCCAGTTCATCCCTACTCCATTGGCCTGCTGAAGTGTGCGCCGGAGAACGGTCAGCCGCGCGATCTGCTCCCGGCCATCCCCGGCACCGTCCCCAACCTCAGCCAGCTTCCGCAGGGATGCGCATTCCGCGATCGCTGCTTTGCCGCCGGGGCGAAATGCAGCGAAACCCCGCGCTTACACCCCCATGGCGCAGAAGGCCAACAGGCCGCCTGCTGGTATCCGCAACAGGAGAAACCCCATGTCTGATGTGCTGCTGGAACTGGATAGCGTGCACGTAAACTTTGCGGCACGTAAAAACTGGCTGGGCCGCGTCACCGAGCAGGTGCATGCGCTCAACGGACTCGATCTGCAGATCCGCCGGGGAGAAACGCTGGGCATTGTCGGGGAATCCGGCTGCGGTAAAAGCACGCTGGCCCAGCTGCTGATGGGCATGCTTAAGCCCAGCGCCGGGGCATACCAGCGGGTAAACCACGCGGGCGGCATGCAGATGGTGTTTCAGGACCCGCTCTCGTCGCTCGATCCGCGCTTGCCGGTCTGGCGCATCATCACCGAGCCGGTGTGGGTGCAAAAACGCAGCCCCGAACGGGAACGCCGACAGATGGCGGAAAACCTGGCGTTGCAGGTTGGCATTCGTCCGGAATATCTCGACCGGCTACCGCACGCCTTTTCCGGCGGCCAGCGCCAGCGCATCGCCATCGCCCGGGCTCTCTCGTCCGATCCGGACATCATCGTGCTCGACGAACCGACCAGCGCGCTGGATATCTCCGTGCAGGCGCAAATCCTCAATCTGCTGGTGACCCTGCAACAGCAGCGTAATCTGACTTATGTGTTAATTTCGCATAACGTCTCGGTGGTCCGACACATGAGTGACCGCGTGGCGGTAATGTACCTCGGGCAGATTGTGGAGCTGGGCAGTGCCGCCCAGGTGCTGGGGGAACCGCGCCATCCTTATACCCGTCTGTTGCTCGATTCGGTTCCCCGCACCGGTGAACCGCTGGACGAAACGCTGGCGTTACGCAAAACGGAGCTTCCCGGAAACCGTCACCTGCCCAAAGGCTGCTTTTTCCGCGACCGTTGCCCGCTGGCCACGCAGGGGTGTGAAGATCCCCAGGCTTTACAGCCCTCTCACGAGGGCCGTCACGTTCGCTGCTGGCTCAGCCTGGGTTAGATTTGCGCCATCCCGCCGTCCACAAACAGCTCGGTGGCGTTAATAAAGCTGGCCGCATCGGAGGCCAGGAACGCCACCGCTTTCCCTACTTCACCCGGCGCGCCTAAACGTCCGAGCGGGACCTGCGCGGCCAGCGCATCGTACAGCCCCTGACGGTGTTCTTCCGGCACCAAATCACCGAGACCCGGGGTTTTGATTGGGCCCGGACTCACCACGTTGACGCGGATCCCGCGGCCCTGCAAATCCAGCGCCCAGGAGCGGGCAAAGTTGCGAACGGCGGCCTTACTGGCGCTGTAGACGCTAAAGTTTGCCGTCCCCTTAATGGAGACCGTCGAGCCGGTCAGAATAATCGACGATCCGGCGGATAAGAGCGGCAGCGCCTTCTGCACCGTAAAGAGCACGCCGCGGACGTTAGTCCCGAAAATACGGTCAAACTGCTCTTCGGTGATCGCGCCCAGCGGCAGCATATTACCGCCCCCCGCATTGGCGAACAGGATATCCAGACGGCCTTCCTCTTTTGCAATCCGGGCATAAACCTCATCCAGATCGCCGAGTTTAGAGACATCCGCACGAATGCCCACTGCCGTTGAAGCAATTTCAGCCACCGCCGCGTCCAGCTCGGCCTGACGACGTCCGGTGATGTACACCTTCGCCCCCTGAGCCGCCAGCTCCTGCGCCGTGGCAAGACCAATACCGGTACTGCCGCCGGTTACCAGTGCAATTTTTCCTGAAAGAGTCGTGTTCATGTCATTTACCTTTTGTTGGGCTTGATTTGCGCGCTTTCGCTCGCGTTGAACAAACTTTAGCCCTTGCAGCATTAATAAAAAATGGGCAAAAATGAAAATGACTATTCACATACAGAAATAATCAGAGGGCCTGATGGACCAGTTAATGGCAATGCGTGCCTTTACGCGGGTGGTGGAATCCGGCAGTTTTACGCGCGCGGCGGATTCGCTGAATATGCCGATAGCCACCCTGAGCAAACTGGTGAAATCTCTCGAAACGCATCTTGAGATCCGCCTCCTGCACCGCACCACCCGCCGGGTCGTCACCACGCCTGAGGGGGCGGAATACTATGAAAAAGCACTCAGGGTGCTGATTGATATCGAAGATATTGACACCTCTTTTCGCGTTTCTCGCGCGACGCCAAAGGGGCATCTGCGCGTCGACATCGGCGGCTCCACCGCCCGCGACGTGCTCATCCCCCTGCTACCAGATTTCATGCAGCGCTACCCGGATATCCGGATCGATCTTGGGGTGGCCGACCGGCCCGTAGACTTAATCAGCGGTAACGTAGACTGTGTTATTCGCGGCGGCCCGCTGAACGACTCAACACTTATTGCCCGACATCTTGGCAATGCTGAAATGGTTACCTGCGCGACGCCGGGTTATCTGAAGAATCATGGCGTCCCGGCCTATCCGCAGGAGCTGCGCAACGGCCACAAATTGATAAGCTATCTCTCTCCGGTCACCGGGCGGGCCTTTCCGTTTCGCTTCAGACAGGATGGCGAGGCGCTGGAAATCAGCATTCCACACTATCTCGGCGTCAATGAAAGCAATGCCCATCTCGCGGCTGCCGCGGCGGGACTTGGGATTGTTCAGACTTTTGAGTATTCGGCAAACCACTATTTGCAGACGGGAACATTGACGGCAATCCTGAGCGACTGGCGCCCTGCGGCCTATCCGTTTCATGTGGTTTACCCCCAAAACCGGCATTTAACGCACCGCCTGAAGGTATTTATTGCCTGGCTGGCGGAGGTATTCCCCGCCGCGCTGAAGGGATAGCCGGGCGCGAACCCGGCTGGGGCTTAGTTGAGTTTGTAATCGAGCGTGATGTCGGCTTTCAGCAGCTGCGACACCGGGCAGCCTGCTTTCGCTTTCTGAATGATGCCGTCAAACTGCTGAGGCGCGATGCCGGGAACAGTCACCTTGCTTTTCAGCGCAACCTTTGTGATGGCAAAACCGCCGTCGGTTTTATCCAGCGAGACGTCTGCAGTGGTATCAATGGAATCGGCGGTATAGCCCGCCTCACCCAGCATCAGCGAAAGCGCCATCGAGAAACAGGCGGCGTGTGCCGCGCCAATCAGCTCCTCAGGGTTGGTCCCCTTTTCACCCTCAAAGCGGGTGTTAAAGCCATAAGGCTGCTGATTGAGAACGCCGCTCTCGGTAGAAACCGTTCCTTTCCCGCGTTTAATGTCGCCAGACCAGTGTGCTGAACCGTGCTTATGAATAGTCATTCTTGCTCTCCTTTTGGCTTACAAAGGATTAAGTATAGAAGGCTACTCAGATTCTGCGGCGAAGATAGAAGAGTCTTAGCCACTGAACACATGTTGCGCCAGTGCATCAAGGAATGCGCGCAGTGCGGCAGGTTGATATTCCCGGGACTGGTAAATGCCATGGATGGCAAGCGGTTTCGGCTCCAGCACGCTCAGAACCGGCACCAGTAATCCCTGCGCCAGCGCGTCAGATGCCTCACGCTCCGGCAACATGGCGATACCGCAGTGGTTAATCGCGGCGTCCATCAACAGCGATGAGATGCTGGCGCTCAGGTTGCCGCTGACGGCCACGCTCAGGCTTTCACCTTCCGGTGTAAGAAAATGCCAGGACTGCCCGGCGAAAAAGCTGTAGTGCAGGCAATTATGCTGCGCTAAATCTTCTGGACTGACGGGCGTTCCGTGCTGAGCAAGATAGTCCGGCGAGGCGCAAAGGACTGAACGACACTCCCCGAGTCGGCGGGCGATCATGCCCGGTTCGGGGGTGTCGGTAATGCGTACGGCGACATCAATACGCTCCCCTACCAGGCTCACCGGGTGGTTGTTCACATCCAGCTCGATGCGCAGCTGCGGGTAGCGCGCGAGCAGCCCGGGGAGCACCGGCGCAATCAGGTGCATGGCGGTAAAGTGTGCACAGGCGACCCGCAGCGTGCCTGACGGCAAATCTTTCTCCGACTGGCCCTCAATCTCCTGCGAGAGCTGCGAAAGCGTCCGCGTTTTCTGCAACACTTTTTCGCCGGCTGCGGTCAGCGTCAGCTTGCGCGTGGAGCGGTTAACCAGCCGTGTTCCCGCCCACTTTTCCATTTGTTCCAGGTAGCGGCTCACCATCGGTC
Organism: Enterobacter cloacae complex sp. IR53030; assembly: GCF_049238365.1. NCBI lineage: Bacteria > Pseudomonadati > Pseudomonadota > Gammaproteobacteria > Enterobacterales > Enterobacteriaceae > Enterobacter > Enterobacter cloacae complex sp. IR53030. The sequence goes on along the minus strand of NZ_JBMKHA010000002.1, from coordinate 126,080 downwards.
GCGAGATCCCCAATGCGCGGGCCGCCGCGCTCAAACTTCCCAGCTCGCATATCCGGTTGTAGACCTGAGCGGCAATAACGCGATCCATATACGCTCCATTTGCTCGATTTATGAAACTAAGCATGTCTTGTTTCAGGAATTCTGGCAAATACAAATATCCGTACAATAGAGACTTTCCTGAACCACAGAGACATGATGATGAAGCTTACTCGCCTTGCACTGCTTTGCGCCCTTTTCACACCGGCTGTTTTTGCCGCGCCGTTGACCATTGACACGTATAACCCGCAGGAAAAAGGCATTTTCGCGGTCTCTTCCACGCTGGTCTCTGGCCCGAAAGAAGCCGTTCTGTTTGACGCTCAGTTCAGCGTGAAAGATGGCGAAGCGCTGGTGGAGAAAATTCGCCGCAGCGGTAAAACGCTGAACAAGATTGTGATCACTTCCGGCGATCCGGATTTCTATTTTGGTCTGCAACCGCTGGTAAAAGCCTTCCCGAATGCCAAAGTGGTGGCCACGCAGCAGGTGGTTGACCATATTAAGGCCACCAAAGACGCCAAACTCGCCTTCTGGGGCCCGCAGATGAAAGACGGCGCGCCAACGACGCTGGTCGTTCCGCAGGTGCTCGCCTCAACCACGTTTATGGTTGACGGGGAAAAGATCGACATTGAACAACCAGACAGTTACGCGGCTTACGTGTGGATCCCGTCTGCGAAAACGATCCTCGGTGGCACCGGTGTCTCCTGGGGTATTCACGTCTGGACGGCAGATACCCAGACGCCTGCTCGCCGCCAGCAGTGGCAGCAAACCCTGGACAATATGGCTGCGCACAAACCTGAACGCGTGATCCCGGGTCACTATCTTGGGACTCCGCCTGCCGGAACGGGCGCGATTGATTTTACGCGTGGCTACCTGCAGCATTTTGAACAGGCTTTATCCGCACACAAAGACTCCGCGGGCGTTATCGGCGCGATGAAAAAACAGTACCCGGATCTTGCCGAAGAGAGCTCCCTGGAATTAAGCGCCAAAGTAAATACCGGCGAAATGAAGTGGTAAGTTAAAAACGGCTCCTGCTATATTTCCCCCATAGCAGGAGCACCGCCAAAATATCCTCGTTGCCCAACGTCCATTTATCCCCACGTTTTAAAAGTGCATAAAAGCATGCACTTATGACATTTTCGTTTCTAAGATGAATCTTAGCCACAACGGGTAAAATATTTGCCATTCTGTTTATGAATTACATTTTTTGCGAGCCGTACCATTAAACAGACAACGACACGGAGGCAGCATGTTTACTTATTACCCGGCTAATACTGCAGCAGCACAACCTGAGCTCGTTAACGCGATTGCGCAGGGTCTTCACGCCGAACACGGTGCTGTGACTGAAGATGACATTTTGATGGAACTGACCAGGTGGGTGGAATCCACGGATAATGACATCCTCAGTGACATCTACCAGCAGACCATTAACTACGTCGTCAGCGGGCGAAACGCAACTTTGTAAAAACCTGCTAAGCTGGATCTGCAACCTAAGGGGTTACATTTCGTTTGCGTAAGCAAACTGGTCCTTAAAACTATCAACAGGATTGAGGAGTTAACATGAAATCGAACCGTCAGGCACGCCACATTCTGGGACTGAACTACAAGCTTTCTAATCAGCGTAAAGTGGTGATTGAAGGCGACCACGAGACGCAAGTCACTCACGCCACCGGCAGAAAACGCCACGCAGGCAAGTAAGTTCCAGACTGAGACAGAGAACACCATCGGCAAAACCGATGGTGTTTTTGTTTATGTGTTGCGGTAATTAATATTCAGCTCCTTTATAATACCGCCCGACCGCACCCCATCGCACAGGCCAGAAAGATGACAAACAGCAGTGTCAGGGACGGATCTTCAAAAAAAGAGTGAGTGACATGGACAACAAACTGAAAAAACATCGTTCCTTATATATCCCTTATGCCGGACCGGTTTTACTCGAATTCCCCCTGCTCAACAAAGGTAGCGCCTTCAGCATGGAAGAGCGCAGCAGCTTCAACCTGCTGGGTTTACTGCCCGAAGTGGTTGAAACCATCGAAGAACAGGCAGAGCGCGCGTGGATCCAGTATCAGGGCTTCAAAACCGAAATCGACAAGCACATCTACCTACGCAACATTCAGGACACCAATGAAACCCTCTTCTACCGCCTGGTGCAGAACCATCTGGAAGAGATGATGCCGGTGATCTATACCCCGACCGTGGGTGCTGCCTGCGAGCGTTTCTCTGAGATCTACCGTCGCTCCCGCGGGGTATTCATTTCTTACCAGAACCGTCACAACATGGACGATATTCTGCAGAACGTGCCTAACCACAACATCAAAGTCATTGTGGTCACTGACGGCGAGCGCATTTTGGGTCTGGGTGACCAGGGCATCGGCGGGATGGGTATTCCGATCGGTAAGCTGTCACTGTACACCGCCTGTGGCGGCATCAGCCCGGCGTATACCCTGCCGGTGGTGCTGGATGTGGGTACCAATAACCAGCAGCTGTTGAACGATCCCCTGTATATGGGCTGGCGTCATCCGCGTATTACCGACGAAGAGTATTACCAGTTTGTTGACGATTTCATCCAGGCCGTGAAACACCGCTGGCCGGACGTGCTGCTGCAGTTCGAAGACTTTGCGCAGAAGAACGCGATGCCGCTGCTGAACCGCTATCGCGATGAGATCTGCTCCTTTAACGACGATATCCAGGGCACCGCAGCCGTGACCGTGGGTACGCTTATCGCCGCCAGCCGCGCAGCCGGCAGCCAGCTGAGCTACCAGAAAATCGTCTTCCTCGGGGCAGGCTCCGCAGGCTGCGGTATCGCCGAACAGATTATTGCCCAGACGCAGCGTGAAGGCCTGAGTGAAGAGCTGGCCCGCTCCCGCGTGTTTATGGTTGACCGTTTCGGCCTGCTGACCGACGGTATGCCGAACCTGCTGCCGTTCCAGACCAAACTGGTGCAGAAACGCGAGAACCTGAAAAACTGGGATACTGACAACGAAGTCCTCTCCCTGCTGGACGTGGTGCGCAACGTGAAGCCGGATATTCTGATCGGCGTTTCCGGACAAACCGGCCTCTTCACGGAAGAGATTATTCGTGAGATGCACAAGCACTGCGAGCGCCCTATCGTGATGCCGCTTTCCAACCCGACCTCCCGCGTGGAAGCGACGCCGCAGGACATCATCGCCTGGACCGAAGGTAACGCGCTGGTTGCGACCGGCAGCCCGTTCGATCCGGTGGTATGGAAGGATAAAACCTATCCGATTGCCCAGTGCAACAACTCCTATATCTTCCCGGGTATTGGTCTGGGCGTGATCGCCTCCGGCGCGTCTCGCATTACCGATGAGATGCTGATGTCCGCGAGCGAAACCCTCGCGGGCCACTCGCCGCTGGTCAATGATGGTGAAGGGCTGGTACTGCCTGAGCTGAAGGACATCCACAAGGTGTCGCGCGCTATCGCGTTTGCGGTAGGTAAAATGGCGCAGCAGCAGGGCGTGGCGGTGAAAACCTCTGCCGACGCGCTGCAGCAGGCTATTGACGATAACTTCTGGAAGCCTGAATACCGCAGCTATCGCCGTACCTCGATTTAATTTGCTCCGACCGTTCCCTCTCCCCGTGGGAGAGGGTTAGGGTGAGGGCATCAGACCGCATCATCGAATCCCACTAGCCAAACCCCCTTTCCCCCGCTACACTCCTTTCATCCATTAACCTACTGAATATATAAGGAGGCAAATTATGCTGTACTGTGAAATTTTCAATGTTTCACATACATTTGGTGATCGCACCCGCTCAAGCGTTATCGGTATCGTGCTGCGATAACTTCTGCTTGAGCGAAGACACCAACCCCTGAAATCCCTTCTCTCGGGCTTACTGAGTTATCGTCAGCGATGTTTGACGAGGCATAAACATGCCTGTAACTCTTGGGTAAGCAACAATGAGCACTTTACTCACTGCACAATCTTTACGTGTTGATACGGCGTTTGGCACGCTCTTCGACTCCCTTTCTTTTACGCTGAAAAAAGGCGCCCGCATTGGCCTGCTGGGCGATAACGGCTGCGGAAAAAGTACGCTTTTAAAGGTGCTTGACGGCACAGACTCCCCCGCCGCCGGTACGGTAGCGCTGGCCGGGCACTGCCTGATGGCGCGCATTGAGCAACATCTTCCGGACGCTATTTTCCCGCTGACCATGCTGGATGCCGTACTCGCACAGCTGCCTTTAGCTGAGCGCGATAGCCTGCGCTGGAAAGCCGAAACGCTGCTGGCCGGCATGGGCTTTACCCCGCAGGATATGACGCTGCGCTCCGCCACGCTGAGCGGCGGGCAACACACCCGGCTGCTGCTGGCGCGGGCGTTGATTCACGAGCCGGATCTGCTCCTGCTGGATGAACCCAGTAACCACCTCGATTTGCCGACCATGCTCTGGCTGGAACATTTTTTACAGAACTGGTCAGGCAGCTTCGTGCTGGTCTCGCACGACCGACAGTTGCTGGATGCCGTCACAAACGGCAGCTGGATCCTGCGCGATAAAACGCTGCACTACTTTGCCCTTCCCTGCACGGCCGCACGCAAGGCGCTTGAAGCAAAAGATGAAAGCGACGCGCAGCGCCACAAGGCGGAGCAAAAGGAGATCGACCGCGTGACCGCCAGCGCGAAGCGGCTGGCGACCTGGGGCAAGGTTTACGATAACGAAGACCTGGCCCGGAAAGCCAAACAGATGGAAAAACAGGTCGAACGGCTGAAGGAGAGCCAGACGGCGCTTACGGCTGGCAGCCAGTGGACGTTAACCCTGCGCGGCGATGCGCTTCGCGCCGACCGTCTGCTGGAGATAGAAAACCTCGGCGTGCCGCCTGCGCCGGGGCTTTCTGAGTTGTTTAACATCGACATCGCGCGTCTGAAAAGCGGCGATCGCGTGGCGATTGTGGGTCGTAACGGCTGCGGAAAATCGTCCCTGATGAAGCTTATCTGGCGCTGTTTTAGCAATGAGCAGAGCGATACGGGGCTGAAACTTCATCCACGCGTGTCAGCTGGTTATTACGATCAGACGCTGAACCAGCTGCCAGATGACGCCACGCTGTTTGACGCGCTGGAGCCGTTCGCGCCCGACCCGCAACACAGAAAAATGGCGCTCATCAGCGCCGGATTTCCGTGGGCGCGTCACGGACAAAACGTCAGTACGCTCAGCGGTGGCGAACGCTCTCGACTGCTGTTTGTCGGCCTGACGCTTGCCCGCTATAGCCTGCTGATGCTCGATGAGCCGACCAACCATCTCGACATGGAGGGCAAAGAGGCGCTGGCGCAAACCCTGCAGCAGTTTGAGGGCGGCGTCCTGCTGGTCAGCCACGACCGTCAGTTAATTAGCCAAAGCTGCAACCGTTTCTGGTTAATTGAAGAGGGAAAGCTGAGCGAATGGCATGATGCAGAAGCGGTATTCGAGCGGCTGCGTGAAAGCGCGGGACTGGTAACATCCCCAGCTCCCGTCGACGCCACGACCATGCCTGTATCCCCCTCTGACGATCTGCTTGAACGGCTGGTCGCACTGGAAACATTGCTGGAAGACGATCTGGCGCGGAAGCCAAAGCATCAGAAACCACAGCTGCAGGCTCAATGGCGTAAAGAAATTAAGGAGATAGAAGCACAGCTGTAACGCTGCGCCCGGCGAGCCTCTCGTCGGGCCAGTATTTTCCCCCTTAATTATTAGAGGAACGCCGTATTCTTATTCTGAAATCGCATTAAATGATGACATTATGTTGCGGGTGCCTTGCATTACAGCGCTTAAGCATTAATCCTTGAGGAGTATTACACCTGCTATGCAGATACTCATCATGAACAAGGAGATACACATGAAGGCTGCTGTTGTTACTCAGGATCATCAGGTTAACGTTACCGAAAAAACCTTGCGCCCGCTCAAGCACGGGGAAGCCCTGCTGAAGATGGAATGCTGTGGCGTATGCCATACCGATCTTCACGTAAAGAACGGTGACTTTGGCGATAAAACCGGGGTGATCCTGGGCCATGAAGGGATTGGCATCGTCAAAGAAATCGGCCCTGGCGTGACGTCGCTGAAGGTCGGCGATCGCGCAAGCGTAGCCTGGTTCTTTGAGGGCTGTGGTCACTGTGAATACTGTAATACCGGCAACGAAACCCTGTGCCGCGATGTAAAAAATGCCGGTTACTCCGTTGATGGCGGCATGGCGGAAGAGTGCATCGTCACCGCCGATTACGCGGTAAAAGTACCGGACGGCCTGGATTCTGCTGCCGCCAGCAGCATCACCTGCGCCGGTGTCACCACTTACAAAGCGGTGAAGATCTCAGGTATTAAACCGGGCCAGTGGATTGCCATTTATGGTCTGGGTGGACTGGGCAACCTTGCGCTGCAGTATGCTAAAAACGTCTTTAACGCCAAGGTCATCGCGTTGGATGTTAATGACGAACAGCTGAAGCTTGCCGCCAGCATGGGTGCGGATTTGACCATCAACTCCCGCAGTGAAGATGCCGCTAAAATTGTGCAGGAAAAAACCGGCGGCGCACATGCTGCTGTCGTCACTGCCGTCGCAAAAGCGGCCTTCAACTCCGCGGTGGATGCCGTGCGCGCCGGTGGTCGCGTGGTCGCGGTTGGTCTGCCACCGGAAGCGATGAGCCTGGATATTCCGCGCCTGGTGCTGGACGGCATTCAGGTGGTGGGTTCACTGGTTGGTACCCGTCAGGATCTGCAGGAAGCGTTCCAGTTTGCGGCGGAAGGTAAAGTGGTACCGAAGGTGACAATGCGTCCAATCGAAGACATCAACGCCATCTTCAAAGAGATGGAACAGGGTCAGATCCGTGGCCGTATGGTGATTGATTTACGCTCATAAGCGCTCATCATTTATCACCGCTCCCGAAAGGGAGCGGTTTTCATACAGCCGTACGAGCCTTAACGTGTGACTGTCTTGTCCGCAGATATCCGTACAACAGCAATGCGCTCATGGCCGAGAATGAGAGTATCGCCGCTGGTAGCGTGACGTAACGCCAGCTAAAGCCAAGGGTAATCATCATCCCGCCAAAGTACGCGCCAATCGCACTGCCGAGATTAAATGCCATCTGTCCCCCTGCCGCCCCCAGCATCTCACCGCCCTTCGCATTTTGCAGAAGGAGGATTTGCAGCGGCGCAGAGAGCGCAAACAGCCCGGCACAGCAGATAAAGCCCATGACCAGCGAGGCCGTTTTCTGTTCGCCAGTGGCAAAAAGCAGCAGCAGTGAGGCGACAATCACCATATCGGTGGTGGCGGCAATGCGCAGTGGGCTAAAGCGACCAGAGAGTTTACCGCTTAACAGATTGCCCAACACCATCCCAAGACCCATCAGCATCATGATGGCGGTCATCACCCCTTCCGAAAAACCGGAGACGTTAACCATAAAGGGCTTAACGAAGCTGAACCACGCAAATACACCGGCGTTACCAAACATAGTGGCGGCAAAAATCAGCCACGGTTCTGGTCTTTTCAGAAACTGGAACTGCTCGGTCAATTTGATTTCTGATTTGTCATGGAGGTGTGGCACCCAAAGGATAACCGACAGGATCACCAGCGCATCGAACACCGCAATCAGGAAAAAGGTATAGCGCCAGTTAAATGCGTGCCCCAGCCAGGTACCCAGCGGGACACCGACCAGGTTAGCCACGGTCATACCGGCGATCATCCCGGCCACGGCAACCGTTACCTTCCCCGGTGGCGCTATTTTAGAGAGGATAATCGCCCCGACGCCAAAAATGGCCCCGTGCGGAAAACCAGAAATTAAACGCCCCAGCGCCAGCCAGAAATAGGACGTGGAGAAAGTAAACAGCGCATTGCCGACAGCGCACATCGCCACCAGGAACAACAGCGTGGTTTTTAACGAGAACTTGCCCGAAAAGAGCGCCACAATCGGGGCACCAATCACCACGCCGAAAGCATAAAACGAAATCATATTCCCGGCCGAGGGAATAGAAATGCCGGTATCGTGCGCCAGTTCGGTGAGCACACCCATAATGCCAAATTCAGCCATCCCCAGGCCAAACGTGCCAAGCGCCAACGAAAAAATTGTCTTTTTCATACCACGACCACAGGTTAAAAACTCGCGACGGGCATTATTGAACAAACTTGTATGGTGAGCCAGTTCAAATCAGCTGGCTGACACGTTAATCCATTAATTCAGGTGGATTACACTTCATAGTGCGGCCTCGCTTTTTCCCGCGCCGGACAACCTGAGGATGACAATCATGGGAAGCAAGAAGAAAACCAGTGTCGCTGTTGATGTCGAAAAAAATGCCCCGCTGAAAACCAAAGAGTACGAAAAAGAGCTTCGTCGCCTCCACGTTGAACTGGTGAAGCTCCAGCAGTGGGTCGTCGCCAAAGGGTTAAAAGTGTGTATTGTTTTTGAAGGGCGCGATGGCGCCGGTAAAGGGGGCACCATAAAAGCGATCACCGAGCGCGTCAGCCCGCGCGTTTTCCGCGTTGTTGCCCTTCCCGCCCCCACCGAGAAAGAGAAAACCCAGCTCTATTTTCAGCGTTATGTTCCCCATCTGCCCGCTGCCGGGGAGATCGTGATATTCGACCGAAGCTGGTACAACCGCGCGGGCGTCGAGCGGGTCATGGGGTTCTGCACGCCGGAACAGGTGGAGAAGTTTCTCGACGGTACGCCGGTGATGGAAAAAGCGATGGTTGACGCCGGGATTATTCTGCTGAAGTACTGGCTCGAGGTGACACCGAAAGAGCAGGAGCGCCGTTTACGTGACCGTATTAACGACGGTCGTAAAATATGGAAGCTCTCGCCGATGGATATTAAATCGTTTAACCTGTGGGATGAATATACCGTAGCGCGCGATGCCATGTTTGCGGCAACCGATACCGCCTGGGCACCGTGGTATGTGGCCCGTTCGGAAGATAAAAAACGCGTGCGGCTGAATATTATTTCGCATCTCCTGACGCAGATCCCGTATAAAGAAATTCACGTTGAAAAGGTGGAATTACCGAAACGTAAAATTGGCAAAGTGAAACCGACGAAATACCCGTTCCGTTATGTGGAAGAGCGGTTCTAAGATTACTGGAAGACGGCTCGCAGAATGTAGATTACCAGGGGAAAAGGTATTGTTTTTTGTTGGCTGCGGTTGATAATGGCCGCACCAACAAAGGAGATACGAATGAAACACACAGTTGACCACACCCTCTCGCGAAGCATTAAACCAACAGTACCGTCGAGCCATACCTCACCAGACTCCGTTGCGCCGTGTCAGTCATCAGATGCGGATCGTTCATTCATTCACTCAATGAATGAGTTTGTGGAAAAACATGGAACTATTACTGATGATGAGTTTTTCAGGGTGCTTTAATGCTGAGACAATTTAATGTTTACCGGAATACCTCTACAGCAACTAGGGATAAGCTGCCTTACTATATGCTCATTCAGGATGATTATTATGATGATCTTGCCACGCGCGTAATTGTGCCACTTGCGAGAGTGAATAAATTACCGTTATGGCAGAGTCAGCTGGCACCAGCCGTAAATATCGATTTTGAAACGTTTCTAATTTATTCACCCATGATAACCAACCTTAACAACAATAAAATTAACCCCAAAGATTTTGTTTGTAATTTACGTAACACACGTCATGATGTTATAGCCGCAATTGATCGTTTATTAACTAATACATGACGCCAGTCGGCCAGGCATTTGTCCTGCCCGCGCAAGCGCAGCGCCGCCGGGCAAAGCCGACGGCGCAGGTCTTACTTCATCCCTTCCGTACTTTCCTGTTTCGCTTCCAGTCGTTCCACATCGCGATACCAGCGCGGGTGATGTTTCTGCGCCCAGCGACGACTCACCTTCCCTTCAATCATTCCTTTAATCGACCCCTTCACCCAGAACGCCATATACATATGGATCAAAATGGCATGGATCAGAATAATGGCTGAGGTGGCGTGGATCAGCAGCGCGTAGCGCACCACCTGAATCGGGAAATACGAGGCAAAATACGGACGCCAGATAATGACGCCCGTCACCAGCAGCACAAAAATCATGCTCATGATGGTCCAGAACATCATCTTTTGTCCGGCATTATATTTGCCTACTTTCGCCACTTTATGCTCGTTGCCCTTCAGCACTTCGACAATTCCTTTTAGCCACGGAATGTCCTGCTTATCCGGGATATTGTGATGGACGAAGCGCACGAACATAAACATCAGCACCACGAAAATCAGCACGCCGAAGAACGGGTGCAGAATGCGTCCCATCTGCGGGGTGCCGAAAGTTTCCGTCAGCCACTGGAGCGTAGGAAAGAAGAACGAGATGCCGGAGACCGCCACCAGGAAGAAGCAAATGACCACCGTCCAGTGACAGGCGCGGTCGACAAACTTCGTGCGCACGATCATTTTCGACTTACTCATGATGCTCCTCCTCGTCGTCATCCACCTCTTTATTTGGCCCGATACCAATGTAGTGATAAATCAGCCCGGCAAAGGTGGCGATAAAGCCCGCTGCAGAGAGCGGTTTGAGCGCCCCTTTCCACAGGTTGATTGAGGTGTCGATCGCCGGATCTTTCGGCAGATTGTGATACAGCTCCGGCTGGTCGTTATGGTGCAGCACGTACATAACGTGCGTACCGCCCACGCCCTGCGGGTTATAAATACCCGCCTTGTCGTAGCCGCGCGCTTTGAGTTTGTCCACCCGCGCCTGCGCCACATCAAGCATCTCTTTCTTGGTGCCGAAGTGAATCGCCCCGGTCGGACAGGTTTTCACACAGGCAGGCTCCTGCCCGACGCTCACGCGGTCCACGCACAGTGTGCATTTATAGACCCGGTTATCCTCTTTATTGAGGCGCGGAATATTAAACGGACAGCCCGCGATGCAGTACCCACAGCCGATGCAGTTGTCCTGCTGGAAGTCGACGATCCCATTGGCATACTGAATAATCGCCCCCGCGGACGGGCATGCCTTCAGACAGCCCGGATCCTCACAGTGCATGCAGCCGTCTTTACGGATTAACCACTCCAGCTTGCCGTTCTGCTCGGTCTCGCTAAAGCGCATCACCGTCCAGGATTTGGCGCTCAGATCCGCCGGATTATCGTAGACCCCGACGCAGTGCCCCACCTCGTCGCGGATATCATTCCACTCCGAACAGGCCACCTGGCAGGCTTTACAGCCCACGCAGGAAGAGACATCGATAAGCTTAGCGACTTCTGCCTTATAGTCCCGCGCACGAGGCGCGGGGGTAATCGGGTTGGTCGCGGAGCGTTTAATAATGTCTTGTGTTTCCATCGCCATTTAATCGCTCCTTACGCTTTCTCGATGTTGACCAGAAACGCTTTGTACTCCGGCGTTTGCGAGTTGGAATCGCCAACGTTTGGCGTCAGGGTATTGGCGATGTAGCCTTTCTGCGCCACCCCTTCAAAGCCCCAGTGCAGCGGAATACCGACCGTCTCCACCTGCTGACCATGAACGTTCAGGCTCTGCAGACGACGGGTCACCACCGCCACCGCACGGATAAAGCCACGCTTGCTGCTCACCTTCACGCAGTCACCGTTGGCAATCCCCTTCGCTTTCGCCAGCGTTTCGCTTATCTCCACAAACTGTTCCGGCTGGGCGATGGCGTTAAGCCGCGCGTGCTTGGTCCAGGTATGGAAATGCTCGGTCAGGCGATAGGTTGTACCCACATACGGGAATTTGTCCTTTTTGCCTAAGCGCAATTCGTCGTCTTCATAGATCCGCACCACCGGGCTGGAGACCACGTTCGGGTGCAGCGGGTTAGTGCCGAGCGGCGTTTCCATCGGCTCGTAGTGTTCCGGGAATGGCCCTTCTGCCAGCTTGTTGAGCGCAAACAGGCGACCCAGCCCTTCCGGCTGCATGATAAACGGCCCGGTGTTGCTGCCCGGCGCGGCGGTGTTGTAGTCCGGGATATCATTCCCTGCCCACTTCGAGCCGTTCCACTGGATCAGCATGCGTTTTGGATCCCACGGCTTGCCGTTCACGTCGGCGGAGGCGCGGTTATACAGCACGCGGCGGTTCAGCGGCCACGCCCAGGCCCAGCCCAGCGTATTGCCCAGCCCGGACGGGTCGGCGTTATCGCGGTTCGCCATCTGGTTACCCTGCTCCGTCCAGCTGCCGGTGTAGATCCAGCAGGAAGATGCCGTGGTACCGTCATTACGCAACAGCGCGAAGCTGTTCAGCAGCTGGCCTTTTTTCGCCACCAGGCTGCCGTTTGCATCATAAATATCCGCCAGCGCAACGCCGTTGTTCTCTTTCGCCACTTCTTCTGACTCTGGACGATCCGGCTGCTTATAGTTCCAGCGCATTTTCAGCAGCGGCTCAGCGCCTTTACCGCCCTCGGAGCGATACATTTCGCGCAGACGATGGTAAATCCCGGCCAGGATCTCACCGTCATTCCGCGCTTCACCCGGCGCCTCCTGGCCTTTCCAGTGCCACTGCAGCCAGCGACCGGAGTTCGCAATGGAGCCATCTTCCTCCGCAAAGCAGGTGGACGGCAGGCGGAACACCTCGGTCTGAATCGACGCCGGATCGACATCGTTCGCTTCACCGTGGTTCTGCCAGAAGGTTGAGGTTTCGGTCACCAGCGGGTCGATGACGACCATGTACTTCAGCTTGCTCAGGCTGCGAACGACTTTGTTCTTGTCCGGGAAGGACGCTACCGGGTTAAAGCCCTGGCAGATATACCCTGTGACGTTCCCCTTATCCATCATGTTGAAATACTTAATGACGTCGTACGCCTGGTCCCACTTCGGCAGCCACTCGAAGCCCCAGTCGTTCTCTTTCTGCGCCGCGTCGCCGTAGAAGGATTTCATCAGGCTGACGTAGAACTTCGGATAGTTGCTCCAGTAGTTCACCTGATCCGGCAGCGTCGCTTTTGGCGTGTTGGCCTCAAGATACGTTTGCAGATTTGCCTGCTTTTCCGACGGCAGCGTCAGGTATCCCGGCAGGCTGGTGGAGAGCAGGCCGAGGTCGGTGAGCCCCTGAATATTGGAGTGACCGCGCAGCGCATTCACGCCGCCCCCTGCCATCCCCATGTTGCCGAGCAGCAGCTGGATCATCGCCATGGTGCGGATGTTCTGCGCACCCACGGTGTGCTGCGTCCAGCCCAGCGCATACAGGAAGGTCGTTGTTCTGTCTGCCGCACTGGTGGAGGCCAGCACTTCGCACACTTTCAGGAAGTCCGCTTTCGGCGTACCGCAGATGTTCTCCACCACGTCCGGCGTATAGCGGGAAACATGCTGCTTCAGCAGGTTCCACACGCAGCGCGGGTGCGTCAGTGTTTCATCGCGCATCGCATAGCCGTTTTCGTCGAACTGATAGTTCCACGAGGACTTGTCATACTGGCGTTTTTCCGCGTCATAGCCGCTGAACAGCCCGTCGTCGAAGGCAAAGTCATCCCGCACCAGCAGGTTTGCGTTGGTGTAGTGCTTAACGTATTCCGCGTTAATTTTGTTGTTTTCGATCAAGTACAGCAGTACGCCGGACAGGAACGTAATGTCCGTACCGGAGCGGATCGGCGCATAGATATCGGCCACCGAAGCCGTGCGCGTAAAGCGCGGATCGACGACGATCAGCGTCGCATCGTTGTTGTTTTTCGCTTCCATCGCCCAGCGGAATCCCACCGGATGGGCTTCAGCGGCGTTACCGCCCATTACCACCACGACGTTAGCGTTTTTGATATCAACCCAGTGGTTGGTCATCGCACCGCGACCAAATGTTGGAGCAAGACTTGCTACCGTTGGTCCGTGTCAGACGCGCGCCTGGTTATCAACCGCCAGCATGCCGAGAGAGCGCACAAATTTTTGCGTCAGCATGCCGGTTTCATTACTGGCCGCAGAGGCACATAACATACCGGTGGAAAGCCAGCGGTTGACCGTCACCCCCTCTGCATTCTTTTCAACAAAGTTGGCGTCGCGGTCGGCTTTCATTAATTTTGCAATACGGGAGAAGGCCTCATCCCAGGAAATACGCTGCCATTTGTCCGAACCTGGCGCACGATATTCCGGATAACGCAGGCGGTTTTCGCTGTGAACGTAGTCCAGCAGACCCGCGCCTTTCGGGCATAACGCCCCGCGGCTCACCGGATGATCCGGGTCCCCTTCAATATGATAAATCGCTTCTCTGGCGTTCTTCGCGCCATCACCCAGGCTGTACATCAAAAGCCCACAACCCACGGAGCAGTATGTGCAGGTGTTACGGATCTCTTTCGCGCGCAGCAGTTTATAGTTGCGTGCCTGAGCCAGCGCCATTTTAGGAGCGAATCCCAGCATAGCGGCTGTTGTTCCGGCCATACCGCCCGCGCAGATTTTAAAAAATTGTCTGCGGCTGACGTCCATTGTTGTCCTCGTGTTCAAATAAGACTTCGCGCCGCAAACTAACAGCAAAACCCCTTTTTTTTTTGCGTCAAATCAAGGTCGCGTGACTTCGCCCTCTTAATGGTCACCGCTCGCGCCTTCAAATAATCCTTTAGGGTTAAACACATGCGAGAATAATTCGCAACAGCGTCTGGATTAATGCTATATCTTTTTCCTTTAATTTTTTTAGCGATGAAGACGTAATGGACAGAAAGAGAGCAACGCTTATCGGGCTGGCAGCGATTCTGTTGTGGAGCACAATGGTGGGCCTGATTCGTAGCGTGAGTGAGGGGCTGGGACCCGTCGGCGGTGCGGCGATGATATACACCCTCAGCGGATTATTGTGTCTGGTAACGGTGGGATTTCCTGATATTAAACGCTTTTCACCCAGGTATCTTATTGCTGGCAGCGTACTTTTTGTCAGTTACGAAATTTGCCTTGCCCTGTCGTTAGGCTATGCCGCCACGCGAGCGCAGGCCATTGAAGTGGGGATGGTCAATTATCTCTGGCCGAGCCTGACGATCGTCTTTGCTATTTTGTTCAACGGACAGAAATCAACTCTGTGGGTTATCCCCGGCTTAGTCCTTGCACTGCTCGGTGTATGTTGGGTATTAGGGGGTGAGCAAGGATTACACCCCGATGAAATAATACGCAATATTGTATCGAATCCACTCAGCTATGCGCTGGCTTTTGCCGGGGCATTTATCTGGGCGGCCTACTGCACGGTAACCCGTAAATTTGCTAACGGGCAAAACGGCATTACCCTGTTTGTTTTGCTGACGGCACTGAGCCTGTGGGTGAAATATGCGCTGAGCGATCAGCCGGAAATGGTCTTCACTGTTCCGGTTGTCGTGAAACTCGTTATGTGTGGTGTGGCGCTAGGGTTAGGTTATGCCGCCTGGAATGTTGGCATTCTGCACGGTAACGTCACGGTGCTGGCCGCCGTATCCTATTTTACTCCCGTACTCTCTGCCGCGCTTGCCGCCGTGCTGCTGAGTTCCCCCCTCTCTTTCTCGTTCTGGCAAGGCGCGCTGATGGTCTGCGTCGGGTCATTGCTTTGCTGGTACGCCACCAAAAAATAATTCCGGGTCAGCTGTCGGGTAATATTCATCCCGACAGCAAAAAATTAACATAAATTTAATATTTGGGCGCGCGTTTAACTTCTGTTTATATTACCTTCTTTTCGTAAATTTGCGTCTCTTAATATTGACGCAAACTGACACCGCTATGTGATTAATTGCCGTCAAATACTCACAATATTAATAGCACAAAGTGCAATAGTATGTTTCTGTGTGTTTCTGTCTAAGCAACGGAATTTCCGTGCAATTAAGGGCGCAAGGCCGCCACTTTCGGTTAAATACACTCTACCACCCCAACCAAAAGAACGGCATTACCGATAATTAACATATTTTATAACAACCCAATGAAACTATATTGACGGAAATAAACCCCACCCAAAATTGATTAAATACTCATCATTTCAGGCTATTTTTAGGCCATTTATCCGATCTCGATCACACTAAATGAAATTATTATTAATATTTTGAAACTTATTATTGAAAGAGGACTACAAGATTTTTAAAAATAACGTGCCATTGACGAGCAGCCTCGTTTAAAACTCGTTCAAAGTGGCTCAGGAAATACCTAAGAAAATTATAAGGAATATTTAAGATGAAACTTAAATTAGTTGCAGTGGCAGTGACTTCCATGTTGGCAGCAGGCGTTGTAAACGCGGCTGAAGTTTATAACAAAGACGGTAACAAGCTGGATCTGTACGGTAAAGTAACAGGTCTGCATTATTTCTCTGATGACGCTGGCAACGACGGCGACAAAACTTACGTTCGTCTGGGCTTCAAAGGTGAAACTCAGATCAACGATCAGCTGACCGGTTACGGCCAGTGGGAATATGAGTTCAAAGGCAACCGTTCTGAATCCCAGGGCACTGACGGCAGCAAAACGCGTCTGGCCTTCGCAGGTCTGAAATTCAACGAATTCGGTTCTTTCGACTACGGTCGTAACTACGGTGTTGCTTACGACATCGGCGCATGGACTGACGTTCTGCCAGAGTTCGGTGGTGATACCTGGACGCAGACTGATGGCTTTATGACTGGCCGTACGACTGGCGTTGCAACCTACCGTAACACCGACTTCTTCGGTCTGGTTGACGGTCTGAACTTCGCTGCTCAGTACCAGGGTAAAAACGATGACCGTAACATCACCGAAGCGAACGGTGACGGCTGGGGTCTGTCTTCTACCTATGAAATGGACGGCTTCGCTGTTGGTGCCACCTACGCGAAATCTGACCGTATTGACCGTCAGGTTGCTGCAGGTCGCGTAGCCAATACCGTTAACGCTGGCGGTGAAAACGCAGAAGTTTGGGCTGCTGGTCTGAAATACGATGCGAACAACATCTACCTGGCAACCACCTACTCTGAAACCCGCAACATGACCAACTTCGGTGACGGTTATATCGCGAACAGAGCTCAGAACTTCGAAGTTGTTGCTCAGTATCAGTTCGACTTCGGTCTGCGTCCATCCATCGCTTACCTGAAATCCAAAGGTAAAGATCTGGGTTCATACGGCGACCAGGATCTGGTTGAATACGTTGACGTTGGCGCGAGCTACTACTTCAACAAAAACATGTCTACCTATGTTGATTACAAAATCAACCTGGTTGACGACAACAGCTTCACCAAAGCAACTGGCGTTGCTACCGACAACATCGTTGCTGTCGGCCTGACCTACCAGTTCTAAGATTTGTCACGCTAAAAAGCCAGCCCATGTGGCTGGCTTTTTTTATACGGATTTCTGGCGTCAAAAAGGAGAACGCCATGCACCTGTTCAAAGGACGCTGCTTATGCGGAATGAGTCAGTTCAGCGTGAGCCTCAACCATTTTGATGTATATGCCTGTCACTGTAAGCAATGCCAGAAGTGGTCAGGCGGCATTGCCATGTATCTTGAGACGCAGGGCGAGCCGCTTGTGGAGCAAGATTCCATTGCTCCGTCTCATTTCGCCTCATCCGCACGCGGAGAACGCTGGTTTTGTCCAGGCTGCGGCTGCCCGCTGTGGTTCAAACTGACCGCAACGGCGCGCTATTTTATTCCCTGGACGCTGCTTGAGATGAGCGAAGATGAACGACGTCGGCTGGTACTTGCAGCAGAAATCTACACTGAAACGCAACCCGCGTTTTTTGGCCTGACCGGGCAATACGCACGCTACAGCGGTTCGGAAATTGAAGCACGAGATGAACACTGCCTGCTAACGCCGTAAACTGCTGCCCGGCCAGCCTGCGCACCAGGCTTGTTTACTGCTTTGGCACCTTCGCCAGGCTAAACCACATTCCTGCCGCCAGCAGCAACAGCATGACCCCCGCACTCCCCAGCGCCACGCTGTGGGAGGTAATAAACGCACTTTTCGCCGCCTCCGTCACCGAAGCCGCCAGTGCTGGCGTGAGATCCTGCGCCACCTTCATCGCCTCGCCGATGGATGATGAGGCTTTGTCGACGAGAGACGCATTCAGCCCCTGCGGCAAATCAATCGACGCAGAGAAACTGCGGGTCAGCAGCAGACCAAAAATAGCGATCCCAAGCCCGGCCCCCAGTTCATAAGACATGGTTTCAATCGCCCCGGCAGCGGCGGCCTTTTCTTTCGGCGCGGCGGCCATGATTGCAGAGGTCGAGGCCAGCAGCGCGCTGGCGGCGCTGAAGCCCAACAGCACCATCAGGCTCCACGCCTGCCACTGCTGCGTGCTGAAATCGAGCATCGAGAGGCCGATGAAACTGACCGCGCTGAGCCCCATGCCACCCGCAGCGACAATGCGTAGCCCCAGACGCCCCACCAGTACTCCGGCGATCGGCCCGCTAAACCCGCTCGCCACCATGACCGGAAGCATAAACATGCCGGCTTCGAATGGCGTAAAGCCGTGAACGAATTGCAATTCCTGCGCCATCAGCAGCTCAAAGCCCACCAGCGCGATCATCGCCGTCATCGCCATCACCACACCGCTGAGAATGATGCGGTGACAAAACAGGCGCATGTCGATCATTGGCACGCGGGCGCGCAGTTGAATACGCACGAAAATCAACAGCATCACAGCCCCGGTAAGCAACGTACAGGCTACCAGCCACGGCGACAGCACGCCTTTCAACGCGGTTTTGGCGCTGTAGACCAGCAGCAGGATCGCCACAATCAGCATGATGGCATGGCTGATATTCAGCGGCTGCTCAGGACGCCCCTGTTGACGGGGTACAAAACGCGCGGCCAGCAACACCACCACCAGCACGATCGGGACGTTGATCAAAAACACCGATCCCCAGTAGAAATGCTCAAGCAGGATACCGCCAATCAGCGGACCAAATGCCGCCCCACCTGAACCCACGGCCGCCCAGACGCCAAGCGCGATATTACGATCCCGCGCGTCGGTAAACAGCGTGCGGATCCCGGCCAGCGTGGCCGGAATGATCATCGCCGCACCGATTGCAAGCGAGGCGCGCGCCGCAATCAGCCACCCGGCTGACGGTGCAAAGGCTGCCGCCAGGGACGACACCCCGAACAGCATGCTGCCGATCATTAACAATCGTTTAAACCCCATGCGGTCACCGAGTGCGCCCATCGGCAGCACCATACCCGCCATCACCAGCGAGTAGATGTCGATAATCCACAGTAATTCGTTACCGCTGGCGCCCAGCGTCATGCTCAATGTCGGCGCCGCCACGTGCAGCACCGTCGCGTCGATCGCGACCGGGATATAAACCAGCACGATAATCACTAACGCTAACCACTGACGAAACATAAATTTCCTTTTCATTTTAAACATGGACACATGTCCAGAATGCGATCCTACGTAAAGTTGAACGAGTGTCCAGCTTTTTGTTACACTCGTTTCATTCCCATTGAGAGTGAGTAAACATGCGATATCTGAGCAAGGATGAACGGCGGGAAGCAATCTTACAGGCCGCCATGCGCGTGGCGCTCGCCGAGGGGCTGGCGGCGATGACGGTGCGGCGCATTGCGACTGAAGCGGGCGTCGCTACCGGGCAGGTGCATCACCACTTTGCCTCCGGCGGTGAGTTGAAATCGCTGGCATTCGTTCGCCTGATCCGCGAGCTATTAGATGCCGACGTAGCGGATGAACGTGCCACCTGGCGGGAACGGTTGCACAGCATGCTCGGCAGCGACGACGGTAAGTTTGAGCCTTATATCCGCCTGTGGCGGGAAGCGCAAATTCTCGCCAGCCGGGATCCCGAGATCAAAGCGGCTTATGTCCTGACCATGGAGATGTGGCATCACGAGACGGTGGTTATTATCCGTGCCGGGGCGGAAGCAAGGGCATTCACACTCACCGATCGGGCGGAAAATATTGCCTGGCGTTTGATAGGGCTGGTTTGCGGCCTGGATGGGATCACCGTATTAAATATGCCGGAAATGGACGATGCGGCGCTAAATAAACATCTCGACAAACTTATCACGCTGGAATTGTGTTAATACTCCTTCTGGAGTATTAATTCCCGCAACACTTACAATTGGTAACATATTAAGCGCTCCGCAATTTCCATTCTCACCTCAGGGGCGCGCTTTTTTATCTATCCTTTCAGATGTATCCCATAACATCCAATAAATCCAACAGCAAATTCTCACTCATCTTTTTGTTTTTACTTCTTTTTTCTTTCCATTAAGGTAAGCAAGAGGGCGCTATGTCGCAACAAAGTGAAAAGAATAATCCGCATCTGTTGAGTAACTGGAAACCTGAAAACGCGCAATTCTGGGAGAATAAAGGAAAACATATCGCACGAAGAAATCTATGGATTTCTGTGGCTTGCCTGCTATTAGCGTTTTGCGTCTGGATGTTATTTAGCGCCATCGCCGTCAACCTGAATAAAGTCGGATTTAATTTCACCACCGATCAGCTTTTTATGCTAACAGCATTACCTTCTCTCTCCGGTGCGATATTGCGCGTCCCCTACTCATTTATGGTACCGATATTCGGTGGGCGTTACTGGACGGTATTGAGTACCGTCATCCTGATTATCCCCTGCGTGTGGCTGGGAATTGCCATTCAAAACCCCGCGACGCCGTACTGGATCTTTATCATCATCGCCCTGCTCTGCGGATTTGCTGGCGCTAACTTCGCATCGAGCATGGGCAACATCAGCTTTTTCTTCCCGAAATCCAGACAGGGCAGTGCGCTGGGCATCAACGGCGGGCTGGGCAACCTGGGCGTCAGCGTGATGCAGCTGGTTGCGCCGCTGGTCATTTTCCTCCCGATGTTCACCTTCCTCGGGGTGCACGGCGTGCCACAGGAGGATGGCTCGACGATGTGGCTGGCAAACGCGGCCTGGATCTGGGCCCCCCTCCTGCTGCTGGCAACCATTGCGGCGTTTTTTGGCATGAACGATATTGCCAGCTCAAAGGCCTCCATCGCCAGCCAGCTTCCGGTCCTGAAACGCTTTCACCTCTGGCTGCTAAGCCTGCTCTATCTGGCGACCTTCGGCTCATTTATCGGTTTCTCGGCGGGCTTTGCCATGCTGTCGAAAACCCAGTTTCCGGACGTGAACATCCTGCACCTCGCCTTCTTTGGTCCCCTGATCGGCGCGCTGGCCCGCTCGGCGGGCGGGATGATCTCCGACAAACTGGGCGGCGTGCGGGTGACGCTGATCAACTTCGTCTTTATGGCGATTTTTAGCGCCCTGATTTTCCTGACGCTTCCGGGCTCAGGTTCAGGCAGTTTCTTCGCCTTCTATCTGGTGTTTATGGGGCTGTTCCTCACTGCCGGACTGGGCAGCGGCTCCACCTTCCAGATGATCGCGATTATTTTCCGCCAAATTACCCTCGACCGCGTCAAAAAGCAGGGCGGCACGGACGAGCAGGCGCAGCATGAAGCGGTGACCGAAACAGCGGCCGCGCTGGGCTTTATCTCTGCCATCGGCGCCGTGGGCGGCTTCTTCATTCCCAAAGCGTTTGGCACCTCGCTGGCGATGACCGGATCGCCGGTCGGGGCCATGAAAGTGTTCCTCGTGTTTTACATCGTCTGTGTCCTTGTCACCTGGCTAGTGTACGGCCGCAAATCGTCACAAAAATAATAAAGACCTCTTTGCCGGAGCGGGATGCACCCCCCTCCGGCCATGCTATCGAAGCAGGAGAAATGTCATGAGCAAACTGTTGGACCGCTTTCGTTACTTCAAAACTAAAGGCGACAGTTTCGCCGATGGGCACGGGCAGGTGTATCACACCAACCGCGACTGGGAAGACAGCTATCGTCAGCGCTGGCAGTTCGACAAGATTGTGCGCTCCACCCACGGCGTGAACTGTACCGGCTCCTGTAGCTGGAAGATTTATGTCAAAAATGGCCTGGTGACCTGGGAAACCCAGCAAACCGACTATCCACGCACCCGCCCTGACCTGCCCAACCACGAACCGCGCGGCTGCCCGCGTGGCGCAAGCTATTCCTGGTATCTCTACAGCGCCAACCGTCTCAAATACCCGCTGGTGCGCCGCAGGTTAATTGAACTCTGGCGAGAAGCGCTGGCGCAGCATACCGATCCGGTGCTGGCCTGGGATGCCATTCAGAACGATCCGCAGAAAGCGCAGAGCTACAGGAAAGCGCGCGGAAAAGGCGGTTTTATCCGCTCAAACTGGAAAGAGCTGAACCAGCTGATTGCCGCCGCCAACGTCTGGACCATCAAAAATTATGGCCCCGATCGCGTCGCCGGTTTTTCCCCTATCCCGGCGATGTCGATGGTCTCTTACGCCGCCGGGACCCGCTATCTCTCGCTGCTGGGCGGCACCTGCCTGAGCTTTTATGACTGGTACTGCGATCTGCCTCCGGCCTCCCCAATGACCTGGGGTGAGCAGACCGATGTGCCGGAATCAGCAGACTGGTATAACTCCAGCTACATCATTGCCTGGGGCTCGAACGTGCCGCAGACGCGTACCCCGGACGCCCACTTTTTCACTGAGGTGCGCTACAAAGGCACCAAAACCGTCGCCATTACGCCGGACTTCTCGGAAGTCGCGAAGCTGAGCGACCAGTGGCTGGCGCCTAAACAGGGCACCGACAGCGCTCTCGCCATGGCAATGGGCCATGTGATCCTTAAAGAGTTCCACCTCGATAACCCGAGCGACTACTTCCTCAACTACTGCCGCCGCTACACCGACATGCCGATGCTGGTCCTGCTGGACGAACAGGCCGATGGTCGCGTCGTACCGGGGCGGATGCTGCGGGCCTCAGACCTTGTCGACGGGCTGGGTGAAGCCAATAATCCTGAATGGAAAACGGTCGCCTTTGATATTGCAGGGAACCTGGTGGTGCCAAACGGTTCCATCGGCTTCCGCTGGGGAGAAAAAGGCAAATGGAACCTGGAGCCCCGGGCGGCAGGCCATGAAAGCGAGCTGACCCTCTCCCTGCTGATTACGCACGATAGCGTCGCAGATGTCGCCTTCCCCTACTTTGGCGGTAATGAGAACCCGCATTTTCGCAGCGTGAAGCAGGAGCCGGTGCTGACGCGCCGCGTGCCGAGCAAAACCCTGACGCTCGCCGACGGTCGCGAGAAACGGGTGGTCAGCGTTTACGATCTGGTGCTGGCGAACTACGGCCTCGATCGTGGTCTGCAGGACAGTAACGCCGCAGACAGCTATGACCAGATCAAAGCCTACACTCCCGCCTGGGGAGAGCAGATCACCGGCGTACCCGCGTATCTGATTGAAAAAATCGCCCGCGAGTTTGCCGACACGGCGCACAAAACGCACGGGCGGTCGATGATTATCCTCGGTGCCGGGGTGAATCACTGGTACCACATGGACATGAACTACCGCGGGATGATCAACATGCTGGTCTTCTGCGGCTGCGTCGGGCAGAGCGGTGGCGGCTGGTCGCACTATGTGGGCCAGGAGAAACTGCGTCCGCAAACCGGCTGGCTGCCGCTGGCCTTTGCGCTGGACTGGAACCGCCCGCCACGTCAGATGAACAGCACGTCATTCTTTTACAACCACGCCAGCCAGTGGCGCTATGAGAAGCTGACCGCGCAGGAGCTCCTCTCCCCGCTGGCCGATGCCACCCAATTTACCGGGCACCTGATCGACTTCAACGTTCGCGCCGAGCGCATGGGCTGGTTGCCCTCGGCGCCGCAGCTCAACCTGAACCCTTTGCACATTAAGGCACGTGCCGATGCGGCGGGCATGACGCCGCAGGACTACACCGTTCAGGGGCTAAAATCGGGTGACGTTCGCTTCGCCTGCGAGCAACCCGATAACGGCAAGAACCACCCGCGTAACCTGTTTGTCTGGCGCTCTAACCTGCTTGGCTCGTCCGGGAAAGGTCACGAGTACATGCTGAAATACCTGCTCGGCACCGAGAGCGGCATTCAGGGTGAAGATTTGGGTTCCACAGACGACGTGAAGCCTGAAGAGGTCGAATGGCAAACCGCAGCCATCGAGGGCAAGCTCGATCTGCTGGTGACGCTCGACTTCCGCATGTCCAGCACCTGTCTGTTCTCCGATATCGTCCTGCCGACTGCCACCTGGTACGAAAAAGACGATATGAATACCTCGGACATGCACCCGTTTATTCACCCGCTCTCAGCCGCCGTCGATCCGGCGTGGGAATCGCGCAGCGACTGGGAGATCTACAAAGGCATCGCCAGGGTCTTCTCCGAGGTGTGCGTCGGTCACCTGGGCACCGAAACCGACGTGGTTCTGCAACCGTTGCAGCACGACTCTCCGGCGGAACTCTCTCAGCCGTTTGATATCCAGGACTGGCGCAAAGGTGAATGCGATTTGATCCCCGGCAAAACCGCGCCAAACATTGCGGTCGTTGAGCGAAACTACCCGGAAACTTACGAGCGCTTTACGTCTCTTGGCCCTCTGATGGACAAGCTCGGTAACGGCGGAAAAGGCATATCGTGGAATACTCAGAACGAGGTCGATTTCCTCGGCAAGCTCAATTACGTCAAGCCCGACGGCCCGGCAAAAGGTCGTCCGCGGATTGAAACCGCCATTGACGCTTCAGAGGTGATCCTCGCCCTCGCGCCGGAAACCAACGGTCAGGTGGCGGTGAAGGCCTGGCAAGCGCTTGGGGAGTTGACCGGACGTGACCATACGCATCTGGCGCTGAACAAAGAAGACGAGAAAATTCGCTTCCGCGACATCCAGGCGCAGCCGCGCAAAATCATCTCCAGCCCAACCTGGTCCGGTCTTGAGAGCGAGCATGTCTCCTATAACGCGGGTTATACCAACGTTCATGAGCTAATCCCCTGGCGCACCCTTTCCGGTCGTCAGCAGTTGTATCAGGATCACACGTGGATGCGTGCTTTCGGGGAGAGTCTGGTGGCCTACCGTCCGCCGATTGATACCCGTAGCGTGAGCCATATGCGCGAGATCCCGCCGAACGGCTTCCCGGAAAAAGCGCTTAACTTCCTGACGCCGCATCAGAAATGGGGCATTCACTCCACCTACAGCGAAAACCTCCTGATGCAGACCCTGTCGCGCGGCGGGCCGATTGTCTGGATAAGCGAGACCGACGCGCGTGAGCTGGGCATTGAGGACAACGACTGGATCGAAGCCTTTAACGCTAACGGCGCCCTCACCGCCCGCGCGGTAGTCAGCCAGCGCGTGCCGCCGGGCATGACCATGATGTACCACGCTCAGGAGCGCATTCTGAACATTCCGGGCTCTGAAGTGACCGGCCGGCGCGGGGGGATCCACAACTCCGTTACCCGCGTCTGCCCGAAACCGACGCACATGATCGGCGGCTATGCGCAGCTGGCGTACAGCTTTAACTATTACGGCACCGTCGGCTCGAACCGCGACGAATTCATCATGATCCGCAAAATGAAAAACATTAACTGGCTGGATGGCGAAGGTCGGGATCAGGTACAGGAGACGAAAAAATGAAAATACGCTCACAGGTTGGCATGGTTCTGAATCTCGATAAATGCATCGGCTGCCACACCTGCTCGGTCACCTGTAAGAACGTCTGGACCGGGCGTGAAGGCATGGAATATGCGTGGTTCAACAACGTCGAAACCAAGCCGGGCATTGGCTATCCAAAAAACTGGGAAGACCAGGATGAGTGGCAAGGCGGCTGGATCCGCGGGATCCACGGCAAACTGACCCCGCGTCTCGGCGGCAAAATGGGCGTTCTGTCGAAAATTTTCGCTAACCCTGTTCTGCCGCAAATTGACGATTACTATGAACCCTTCACCTTTGATTATCAGGACCTGCATCGCGCCCCGGAGGGGGATCATCTCCCTACCGCTCGCCCTCGCTCGCTGATTGACGGCAAGCGGATGGATAAAATCGGTTGGGGGCCTAACTGGGAGGAGCTGCTGGGCGGTGAGTTCGAAAAGCGCGCCCGCGACCGCAACTTTCAGAAGATCCAGAAGGAGATGTACGGCCAGTTTGAAAATACCTTCATGATGTACCTGCCGCGCCTGTGCGAGCACTGTCTGAACCCGAGCTGCGTCGCCACCTGCCCGAGCGGTGCCATCTACAAGCGCGAAGAGGACGGCATTGTGCTGATCGATCAGGACAAATGCCGCGGCTGGCGTCTGTGTATCAGCGGTTGTCCGTACAAGAAAATCTACTTCAACTGGAAGAGCGGTAAATCCGAGAAATGCATCTTCTGCTACCCGCGCATTGAGTCCGGCCAGCCGACCGTTTGCTCAGAAACCTGCGTCGGGCGTATTCGCTATCTCGGCGTGCTGCTGTACGACGCGGACCGCATTGAAGAAGCGGCCAGCACCGAGCACGAAACCGATCTGTACGAACGTCAGTGCGACGTGTTCTTGAACCCGCACGATCCGGCGGTCATCGAAGAAGCGCTGAAACAGGGCATTCCGGCGAACGTCATTGAGGCAGCGCAAAAATCGCCTGTTTATAAAATGGCGATGGACTGGAAGCTGGCTCTGCCGCTGCACCCGGAATACCGCACCCTGCCGATGGTCTGGTACGTGCCACCGCTGTCACCGATTCAGTCCTACGCGGATGCCGGCGGCCTGCCGCAGAGTGATGGCGTGCTGCCTGCTGTCGAAAGCCTGCGCATCCCGGTGCAGTATCTGGCAAATATGCTTAGCGCAGGTGACCCAGGCCCGGTGCTGCGTGCTCTGAAACGCATGATGGCGATGCGCCACTACAAACGCTCCCAGACCGTGGAAGGCGTGACCGATACTCGCGCCATCGAAGAAGTCGGGCTGACCGAAGCGCAGGTTGAGGAGATGTACCGCTATCTGGCTATTGCGAATTACGAAGATCGCTTCGTGATCCCCACCAGCCACCGTGAAATGGCGCGCGACGCGTTCCCGGAGAAAAACGGCTGCGGCTTCACCTTTGGTGACGGTTGCCACGGCTCCGACACCAAATTCAACCTCTTCAACAGCAGCCGCATCGATGCCATCAACATTACCGAGGTGCGCGAACATGGGGAGGGAGAATAATGCAGATCCTCAAGATCGTCGCGCTGCTGATTGAGTATCCCGATGACACGCTGTGGGAGAACCGTGAAGAAGCGCTCTCGTTGATTGCGCAGGACGCGCCCATGCTGCTGCCGTTTGCCCGACAGCACCTGAGCGCCCCGCTGCTGGATAAACAGGCCGAGTGGTGTGAAGTGTTCGAACGCGGGCGCGCGACCTCGCTGCTGCTGTTCGAGCACGTTCACGCCGAATCCCGCGATCGCGGTCAGGCGATGGTTGACCTGATGAGTCAGTATGAAAAAGCGGGCCTGGTGCTGGACTGCCGTGAACTGCCGGATTACCTGCCGCTCTATCTGGAATATCTCAGCATCGTAACCGACGACGAAGCGCGTGAGGGATTGCAGAACGTCGCGCCAATCCTCGCCCTGGTTGGCGGTCGTCTGAAACAGCGCGGCGTGGCGCATTATCAGCTGTTTGACGCCCTGCTCGCCCTCGCCGGAAGCCGCCTTTCAAGTGACAGTGTCACTCAACAGGTGTCAGGCGAGAAACGCGACGACACCCGCCAGGCGCTGGATGCCGTGTGGGAAGAGGAACAGGTGAAGTTTATCGAAGACAACGCCACTTCGTGCGACAGCTCGCCGATGCAGCACTATCAACGACGCTTTAGCCAGGACGTCGCGCCGCAGTACGTGGACGTCAGTGCCGGAGGCCCAAAATGACACATTACCTGAACGTGTTTTTCTATGACATTTATCCCTACATCTGCGCCACCGTTTTTTTCCTCGGCAGCTGGTTGCGTTACGACTACGGGCAGTACACCTGGCGCGCCTCGTCGAGCCAGATGCTCAGCAAACGCGGTATGAACTGGGCCTCTAACCTGTTTCACATCGGGATCCTGGGGATTTTCTTCGGCCACCTGTTCGGCATGTTAACCCCGCACTGGATGTATGCCTGGTTTTTGCCCGTCGCGGTTAAACAGCAGTTGGCCATGATTGCGGGCGGGATTTGCGGCGTGCTGACACTCATCGGTGGGTCAATCCTACTGATCCGCCGCCTGTTCAACCAGCGCGTGCGTGCAACGTCCACCACGCCGGATATCATCATCATGAGTATCCTGCTGATCCAGTGCATTCTTGGGCTGTCGACCATTCCGTTCTCCGCTCAGTATCCGGACGGAAGCGAGATGATGAAGCTGGTCGGCTGGGCACAGGGGATCGTGACGTTTAAGGGCGGCTCGTCGGAGATGTTAAGCGGCGTGGCACCGATCTTCCGCGTACATCTGGTGCTGGGAATGACGATCTTCCTTATCTTCCCGTTCACCCGCCTGGTCCACGTCTGGAGCGCGCCGTTTGAGTATTTTACCCGGCGGTATCAGGTGGTGAGATCGCGCCGCTGAATGTGTCGGGTGGCGGCTACGCCTTACCCGACCTACGTTCGAACCCTTCCAGGCCCGGTAAGGCGTAGCCGCCACCGGGCTATAAGGTCAGAACGGAGTGCTTCCGCTTATGATTGAAACAACTAACATCAGAACTAAAACCGCAATGATGAGACCAAAAGCCAGTAACGCCGCATGAAAAGCGATCGTGGCCCCGGAAAAAAAGAGTGCCCCACTCACGGTCCATTTGTTCTCTTTACGCAGGCCACTAATGAAAGCAAGTCCAAGCGACACGACAGACAACACTATTCCGCTGGCGATCAGTAACCGGTCGATATCTACTGGTTTCTTTTTCGTCTCAACGATCGGCTGCTCTCCTTTTAAACCAGCCATTATTCCTTTTTTTACTGCCGAAACCTTTTCAGCCACAACAACTTCAAGTGCTGTCGACTTTGAAGAAAACGGACCGAGGGTGAACTGAGCTAAGGAGAGAAGCAGCGCAATAACACCGAGCAACATTCCCACAGAACTAAATTTATTCCGAATCAAGATTTCCATATCAGTATGCCTTTTATGTTGTCGGGTGGCGGCGCCTCACCCGACCTACGTTCGAACCCATGTAGGCCCGGTAAGGCGTAGCCGCCACCGGGCTATTTTCCTGCCTGCGGATGCGTATCAAACCCCGCCATCACCGCCGTCAATTCTGCTAGTG
This sequence comes from Enterobacter cloacae complex sp. IR53030, assembly GCF_049238365.1. NCBI lineage: Bacteria > Pseudomonadati > Pseudomonadota > Gammaproteobacteria > Enterobacterales > Enterobacteriaceae > Enterobacter > Enterobacter cloacae complex sp. IR53030. The sequence continues at coordinate 97,224 of NZ_JBMKHA010000002.1, read as the reverse complement.
TAAAGCCGTGCTTCGGATCGTCAACCCCAAGACCAAACCGCGACTGCATCAGCTGATACAGCGCCTCTGCATCCGGCAAATGGATCTGCTCCTCCACATGGCCATTCTGCCAGTGGGTGAAGTTGAAGTTGGTCAGCGTCAGCTTGCAGCCGTCCGGCAGATGGCGGCACATCAACAGATGATGGCGGAAATGCGATTGCGGCCAGTGCGCCGACCAGAAGTTCCCCATCACATAATCACTGAAATATTGCGTCGTCAGGTCAAAGTGATACATCGACTGCCAGTGTTCATGATGGCGGAACTGCAGCACCCAGTCGTTCCCCTCGCTCAGCAGACGATACTGCCCGTGCGGCGTTTCCTGTTCTTCGTTAGCCAGCAGACGAATCGGCGCCGTCAGCGTCTGGCCGCCAAACCCAACGTCAGCAATCCAGCGTTCACCGTTAAGCTCGACCAGCAGCAGGCGGTGCGTACGCGGCGGCATCTGCGACGGATTCGCCAGGACCACGCGTCCGAGCACGCTGCGCACCGTAAACCCGACGTCACGCAAGACTCGCTCAAACAGGCCGTTTTGCTCAAAGCAATATCCCCCACGGCGCGCGGTCACCAGTTTGTCCTCCAGGCATTGATCTTCAAGATGAATTTCGCGCGGCAGGACGACATCAATATTTTCGAATGGAATGGCGCAGTTGTGGTGTAAATGCAGCGCGCGCAGGGTTTCGATATCTACCCGTGTGGGTTGCGTCCAGCCGATACGCGCGAAATAGCCAGTCAGAAATGGGGACATGCATCAGTTTCCTTTGAGGGTGATGTTCTGTTTATAAACTAATTTTGCGCATTCATTTTGATTTACGTGCTTTTTCGCCATACTCATCGTGTAGATGAGGAGATCCTATGAGCCACTTTCGCCCTGTTGAATTACGTCATGCCAGCCGCCTGCTGAACCACGGTCCTACCGTACTGATTACCAGTCGGGATGAATCTCTCGGCAGACGGAACGTGATGGCCGCCGCATGGTCAATGCCCGTGGAGTTTGAACCGCCGCGCATCGCTATCGTGGTGGACAAAAGTACCTGGTCGCGCGAGCTGATTGAGCGCAGCGGGAAGTTTGGGATTGTCATTCCCGGCGTAGCGGCGGCCAACTGGACTTACGCGGTCGGCAGCGTCAGCGGGCGCGACGAGGACAAATTCAACTGCTACGGCATTCCGGTCGTAAACGGCCCTGAACTCGGCCTGCCGGTTATCGAAGAAAAATGTCTGGCGTGGATGGAGTGCCGGTTATTACCCGTTACCTCCGCGGCGGAAAAATATGACACATTGTTTGGCGAAGTGGTTTCGGCGGCAGCAGATGAGCGCGCGTTCGTCGCCGGACGCTGGCAGTTTGACGGGGATAAACTGAATACGCTGCATCATCTTGGGGCCGGGACGTTTGTGACGAGCGGGAAGATGGTGAAGGCTCTGGATTGAAAAACCCTCTCCCCATAAGAGAGAGGGTTGACGTACTACTTCGCGCGCTTCGAAATAATCTCATCCGCAACATTCCGCGGTGCTTCCGCAAAATGATGGAACTCCATCGTATACGTCGCGCGTCCCTGGGACATCGAGCGTAATGTCGTGGCGTAGCCAAACATCTCGGCCAGCGGCACGTCAGCGCGGATAATCTGGCTGCCGTACTGCTCTTCCATGCCCTGCACCATGCCGCGTCGGGAGGAGAGATCGCCCATGATGTTACCGGCGTACTCTTCCGGTGTTTCCACCTCCACGTGCATGATCGGCTCAAGAATCACCGGATCCGCCCTGCGAGCGCCCTCTTTGAAACCAAGGATTGCCGCCATGCGGAACGCCATCTCAGACGAGTCGACATCGTGGTACGAGCCAAACGTCAGCGTCGCTTTAACATCGACAACCGGATAGCCCGCCAGCACACCGCTGTTCATGGCCTCCCGCAGCCCTTTCTCAACGGACGGGATATACTCGCGTGGCACCACGCCGCCCTTGGTCGCATCCTCAAACGTAAAGCCACTGCCAGGTTCTGTCGGCTCCAGGCTCAGGACAACATGGCCATACTGCCCTTTACCACCGGACTGACGGACAAACTTACCTTCGATATCCTTCACCGCCTTACGCAGGGTTTCACGGTAGGTCACCTGTGGACGACCAATGTTCGCCTCGACGCCAAACTCACGCTTCATACGGTCGACGATAATCTCCAGGTGTAACTCACCCATTCCGGAAATAATGGTCTGACCGGACTCTTCGTCAGTATGCAGACGGAACGATGGATCTTCCGCTGCCAGACGCTGCAGCGCGATCCCCATTTTCTCCTGATCGCCTTTGGTTTTCGGCTCGATTGCCAGCGAGATAACCGGATCCGGGAACTCCATGCGTTCAAGCGTGATAACGGCGTTCGGGTCGGTGAGCGTATCACCCGTGGTCACGTCTTTCAGCCCAACGCAGGCCGCGATGTCCCCGGCGCGCAGTTCATCCACCTCGTGACGGTCGTTGGCGTGCATCAGCACGATACGCCCGATGCGCTCTTTTTTTCCTTTCACCGGGTTATAGACCGCATCACCTTTACGCAGCACGCCAGAGTAAACGCGGATAAAGGTCAGTTGCCCGACATACGGGTCGCTCATCAGCTTGAATGCCAGGGCGGAGAACGGCTCATCATCGCTAGGATGACGCTCCGCGTGCTGCCCTTTTTCATCCACGCCATCAATGGCCGGCACGTCCAGCGGGGACGGCATCAGCTCAATCACCGCATCAAGCATACGCTGCACGCCTTTGTTTTTGAACGCGCTGCCGCACAGCATCGGTTGGATTTCGCCAGAAATGGTGCGGATACGCAGGCCTTTAATCATGTCCGCTTCCGTCAGATCTCCCGTTTCAAGGTACTTATCCATCAGCTCATCGCTGGCTTCCGCCGCGGCTGAGACCATTTTTTCCCGCCATTCCTGGGCAGTACTGACGAGATCGTCCGGCACGGGTGCATAGGTAAACACCATGCCCTGAGTGGCATCGTCCCACAAAATGGTGCGCATCTTGATGAGGTCCACCACGCCGGTGAAGTGCTCTTCCGCGCCAACCGGAATCACAATCGGTACCGGGTTGGCCTTCAGGCGTTCCTGCATCATCCGCACCACGCGGAAGAAATCGGCCCCCGGGCGGTCCATTTTGTTAACAAACGCAATGCGAGGAACTTTGTATTTGTTCGCCTGACGCCAGACGGTTTCCGACTGTGGCTGCACGCCACCCACGGAGTCATACACCATGACCGCGCCGTCGAGCACGCGCATGGAACGTTCGACCTCAATGGTGAAATCCACGTGCCCCGGGGTGTCGATGATGTTGATCCGGTGCGGTTCAAACCCTCTGTCCATGCCTGGCCAGAAGCAGCTGACCGCCGCGGAGGTAATCGTGATCCCGCGCTCTTGCTCCTGCGCCATCCAGTCAGTGGTTGCCGCGCCATCGTGTACTTCACCCAGCTTATGGCTCATCCCGGTATAAAACAGGATGCGCTCAGTGGTGGTTGTTTTACCGGCATCGATATGCGCGGAGATACCGATGTTGCGATAACGTTCGAGAGGGATGGGTCGGGGCATACTATTTCCTTAAGTCTTTCTGACTTGTCTGTGACGACCGGGATGGTCGTGTATTCGTTCGTTTGCTATAATAGTCCTATTGTACGAGTATTATCGAACTATTTTTTACGGGTTGACCTATTGTTGATATAGCTCAATCTGACGCCATACGCAGGAAAACGATGATCCCAAACCACCCTGAAACAGAACAAATACTGCTGGAAAATGTGCTGTTTGCCCTCGGCAACCCGCTCCGGCTGTCAATTATCCGCCGACTTGCTGACGGCGGCGAACTCAGCTGTAACGCGCTGCGCCCGGAAGATGTGGTGAAATCCACCATGACCCACCACTGGCGCGTATTGCGGGACAGCGGCGTCATCTGGCAGCGTCCGCAGGGACGAGAAAACATGATTTCTTTGCGAAGAGACGATCTGGATACCCGTTTTCCAGGGTTGATGGAGATACTTTTGCAGGCTAAATGATAAGAGTACGTCTGGTTTAATGCCCCTTAAAGTTTTTAAGGGGCACACGGACAGCGAAGGGATTTATCTTACGTGCATACGATATTCAATCATCCCGCTTTTTTTCGCAATCCAGTCGTACAATCGTTGCGCGCGATAATTGGCTTCATGCGTATGCCAGTAAAGATGGCTGGCGTGATGTTTTCTTGCTTCTCTCTGCACATATTCTATTAACTGTTTGCCCGTGTGTTTGCCCCTTGCTGCATCGCTGACATATAAATCTTCGAGGTAGCAATAATCGCTCTCGGACCAGGTCGAACGGTGAAAAAGATAATGCGCAAACCCCACCACCTCTCCATTGCATCGTGCCACTACGCAGAATACTGGCTCAACGGGGCTGAAAAATCGTTGCCAGGTTCGTTCTGTCACTGCCCCGGATAGATCGACGTTGTAAAATTCCTGATATTTTCTCCATAGTGGCATCCAGCTTTCAAAATCACGTTCTTTAACTGCCTCAATGGTCACGCTCGTATTATTCATATTGCCTCTGTGCTTATCCCGTATTTGTTTCAGGAAGAGTGTATTCGCTGAATGGCCCGTTTTGCCCCGCCAATTCTCATCATAAAGGCAGACCAATTTTTCATCCTGCTACATGCACTATTGCTTTAGAATCAAGGGACACAGAGGGAAAAGTGGACAACATAATGTTTAAGCACGCGCAGCTTGAAACGGTTAAGGCATGGATTTCCGACCCTGCAAACGGTTCACTACCGCTTCATGAAAGGATCCAGAGAGCGATACGCACATTGATACTTGAAGGGACCTTATCGCACGGTAAGGCGCTTCCTGCTTCACGTGCGCTGGCTACCTCATTGAATGTTTCGCGGGATACGGTTGAAGCAGCCTATTCCAGCCTGCATGCAGAAGGTTTTATTGAGCGGCAAACAGGCAGAGGGAGCTTCGTCTCTTCCAGCGCCCGGTTTTTAAAACCACGTATCCGACAGCATCCGCCAACCGCGGAAACACGAAAAGCAAAACTTAGCGCCCGTGGAAAGGTCATCTATGAAAGTGGCGGGATCCGCGAGTTTTCTTCGCCACGTCCGCTGGCGCCCGGTATCCCCGAAACCCGCCTGTTCCCCATTCCAACCTGGGAGCGTCTTCAGCGGCAGGTCCTGAAGGAATATCAGCACAAAATACTGGAGCAAAGTCCACCGCAGGGCATGGAGCGCTTACGGCGGGCCATCGCGGAATATGTCAATCTTGAGCGCGGGACACGTGCGAGTGCAGAACAGGTGATCGTTCTGACAAGTTCTCAACAGGCGCTAGCGCTCTGTTCACACGTGCTGCTGGACAACGGGGAGAGTATTGTCATTGAAGATCCCACCTATCAAGGGGCACACAAAGCGTTTAAGGCTGCCGGACTGCATCCTGTCCCGGTTCCTCTTGATGAAAAAGGCATATCCGTTGACGCACTTAATTCGCTAACCGAACCTGTCAGAGCTATCTACCTTACGCCTTCTCATCAGTATCCAACCGGGGTGACGCTCTCTCTTGACCGACGACTGGCCGTCATTGACTGGGCAAACCGTCACGCCGCCTGGATCATTGAGGATGACTATGACAGTGAGTTTCACTATGAAGGAAAGCCTATGGCCTGCCTTCAGGGGCTGGATGCTTACAACCGGACAATTTATATCGGCACGTTCACCAAGTCGCTGTTCCCCGGGCTACGTATTGCGTACATGATCGTCCCCTCAGAACTGACCGAACCCTTTACCATGGCCAGGACATTAATGGACGGCCATACTGCATCAATAACTCAACTGACGCTGGCTAAATTTTTGGAGGGTGGCCATTTTGGTGCCTATATTCGCAAGATGAGGAACGTTTATGTTGCTCGTCGCGACAAACTGGCCAGCCTGATGGACGAGTATCTTTCTGATTATGTTGTGTACACAACGCCAGCGGGTGGCATGCAGATGCCTTGCCACCTGAGGCACGGGCTATCCGAGAAGGACATTGCCGCCGCGGCCCGTCGCGCTGATATTGATATATTAGGACTTACCGACTTATATGCAGGCAGCCCGGTATCCACCGGTTTTTTAATGGGATTTGCCGCTTACACCGAAAGGGAAATAGAAGACGCGGTAAAAAAGCTGGCCGCAATTTTCCGGTCATGTTGTTATCTCTCGCCACTGTAGATACTCGACAGCAGCCCTGGTGGCCTGCGGACTATGCGCCGTACCGCAGGCCCTCACCGCATGGTGAGGGCAGGATGCTCCCTTAGTGCTGGACGCCCGAGCGGTCAGTAAGCTCGTCGGCGGAGAGAATATCCGCTCGCGATGCCACGCTCTTGCGGCGGGCGTACCTGTCCGGCTGGCCTTCCGGGCGCGTTTTGAAGCGTCGGTGGAGCCACATATACTGCTCCGGTGCCATCAGCACGGCTCGCTCGATAGCCCTGTTAATCTGCGTTGCAACCGTCTCTTTGTCAGCACCCTGCAACGACGCGCTGATATCCTCAAGAATAATCAGTTCGTAACCGGTTCCGTCCGCCCTGCGACGCGGCACGAAAGGAATCACGGCGGGCTGAGCGCTTTTTACCAGCATATAGCTTCCTGCCGTAGTTGCGGCATCCGGGACAGCAAAGAAGGGTGCAAACACGCTGTTAGTCTTGCCATAGTCGTGATCCGGGGCGTACCACAGAATCTCATTCTGCTTCAGGGCGCGGATCATGCCTTTTAAATCATGACGGTCCAGCATGGTTTTATTAGAACGCAGACGCCCGCGCGTCTGAAGCCAGTCCAGCAACGCATTATTATTCGGACGATAAACCCCAATGCCCGGGTTGAGCATGCCAAAAATCCGCGCGCCCAGTTCAAGGGTGAGAAAATGCATGCCAACCAGCACCACGCCCTTTCCTTGCGCCCTGGCCTGCTCCATATGCTCATACCCGCGCACGGTAAAGCATTTACGCACCCGCCATTCGGGCCAGAACCACGCCATGCCGGTTTCAATTACCCCCATCCCCACGGATTCAAAGTTACGCTGCAGCAAGGCTTCACGCTCCTCTGCTTTCATCTGCGGGAAGCATAGCTCAAGGTTGCGGCGGGCAATCGCCACGCGGCGAGGGAGAAGGCGCATAGCCAGCCGCCCGAGGCGATGTCCAATTCTGAATAACAGCGGATAAGGCAGTAGCATAATGAGCCATAGCGCGGCGATGCCTGTCCAGCTTAGCCAGTATCGAGGATGGAAAAAGGCAGGTGAAAACCGGGGTAATTTTGTCATGAGAAAATTATCCTTTAACGTTGCTGTCCTTAATTGATTCTGTTGTCGATCTTTCCTAAGGATTTATAAAATGTCAGTCAGGAACGTAAAGTGTACCGGATAAGATTAAACTTATTTTTATCGTTTTTTGCGGAAAGAAGGCTGGAGAGGCAGACAAAGCCGGGAAAGACGAAGCGGCCACCCGGCATAAAACTTACATTGAATATCCCGGTTTCTTAATCAGGTCATCCATCTTCGGGGCGATCTCGGTATCCCAGACCTGGGCTTTCCAGTCTGCTTCCTGAACTTCATTCAGCGCTACCGAAATGGAACGATCTTTACTGTTAAGATGGCGCGTAATCACTTCGGCAATATCGGCCGCCAGCGCGGTTTTTTGTTCGTCGTTGAGATCGCGGGGAAAGTATTTGATATCTACGTGTGGCATATGCAGGTTTCCTGTTGTGGTTGAGCGCTTCACGTTATCAGATAATAGTATTTGCCTTTAACACCTTGTGCAGTTCTGGCAGCTGACAGACGGTATCGGCGATCGCCGTAAATTTCGGGGTATTGGCAGCAAACCAGTCGTGACGAGGCCCCCAGGTGCGCGCCACGGCAATATACACATCCAGCAGCGTCAGCCGTTCTCCCAATGCAAACGGCGCGGCTTTAAGCTGACTTTCGAACCATAAATAGAGGGATTTCCGGTACGCAATGCAGTTTTTCTGCAACTGTTCCGGTGCGTCGGGCGCCCAGCGTTCGGGATAATCTGCAAACGTAAAAGTGGGATAGACGTTAGCCACAAACCAGATAAGCAAACGCTGAAACTGCTGGCGTTCGGCCTGCCCCACGGGCGGCGCAAGATCGGGACAACGGTCGAGTACCATCAGGGCAATCGCCGCCGTTTCGGTCATGATGGCGCCATTTTCCAGCGCCAGCGTGGGCACCTGACACAGCGGATTGAGCTTTTGCAGCAACTCACGCTGCGGACCAGGCTGGTCAAACCCGTCCACGTTCACAAACTGATAAGGGATATCGGCCAGGGTCAGCATCACTTCACTGATTGCCGAGCCCCAGCCGGGTACGCCATAAAGTTTCATCATGTTGCCCCCTCAGGGATGAAAACCCTAAGTGTAGAGCACCATTAGTAGGTTATCCCAGGCGGGTTGACCTCCGATTGCGTGACCGCTTCGCCCTGTTCACCCCAGCGCGCCAGCACCTTCTGGTACTCTCCCCGCGCAATCGCCCCGTCCAGCGCGGCCTGCAGGGCGTACACCAGCCCATTCCCCTTTTTCGTGGTCGTGGCGACAAAGGCTTTCTTTGGGCCTAACCCCACGACGCGCGTTTTTCCGGTGAGCGCCGCTTTCCAGGACGAAACCGACTGCGGACCAAATAACACATCCGCCCGGCCAGACTGAATATAGAGATTGCCCGAGGCATCGTCGTGGAGATAGACCGGCAGCGCAGGTTCGCGTCCCGCCTTTTTGTTCTCCTCGTTCCAGCCCAGCAGGATGCGCTCCTGATTGGTGCCCGAGCCGACAATCACCTTTTTCCCGGCCAGATCTTCCGGACTGTTGATCGACTGAATCTCGCTGGTGGATTTCACCGAGAACGCCAGCGAATCGACGCGGTAAGTTGCAAAATCAAACTTCTCTTTACGCTGTTCGGTCACCGCAATGTTCACCAGCGCCACGTCGTAGCGCCCGGAGGCGATCCCCAGCGGCCAGTCTTCCCACGCCGTCGGTATCAGCTTCAGCTTGAGCCCCAGGCTGCCCGCCAGCAGGCGGGCGATATCCGGATCGCTGCCGATGCGCGTGCGATTGTCGCTGGCCAGCAGCGCCAGCGGTGGAGAGTTCAGCATGGAAACGGCAACCGTCAGCGTTCCCGGCTCAACGAACCTGTAGTTCGCGGGGATCTTCGCCACCGCCTGCCGATCCACCGTCACCGGCAGCGGCTGCTCGTTGGCCTGCACATCAATCCCGGCGTGGCTCACCGTCGTGAAGAACAACCCAACCAGACATCCATATTTCATCTGCGCTCCTTACAGCACTTTAGAGAGGAACTGGCGCGTGCGCGGGTGCGACGGACGGTTTAAAACGTCGTCGCTGTTGCCCTGCTCCACAATTTTCCCGTCGACCATAAATACCACCTGATCCGCCACTTCCCGGGCAAAGCCGATCTCATGCGTGACTACCACCAGCGTGGTGCCTGAGCGGGCCAGCTTTTTGATGACGTCCAGGACTTCCCCCACCAGCTCCGGATCCAGCGCCGAGGTAGGCTCGTCAAACAGCATTACGCGCGGACGCAGCGCCAGCGCACGGGCAATGGCAATGCGCTGCTGCTGGCCGCCGGAGAGATGGCGGGACCAGGCGTCCGCTTTATCCCTCAGACCCACCACATCCAGCAGGCTATATGCCCTTTCCACCGCCTCTTTCTTGCTGAGCTTTTTATGCGCGATGGGCGCCTCAATCAGATTTTCCAGCACCGTGAGATGCGGAAAGAGATTGAAGTTCTGAAACACGTAGCCCACGTTGACGCGCTGCTTGAGGATCTCGTTCTCTTTCAGTTCGTAAAGCCTGTCACCCTGACGACGGTAGCCAATGTAGTCCCCGTCGATCTGGATGAAGCCTTCGTCGACGCGCTCCAGGTGGTTAATGGTGCGTAGCAGCGTCGATTTACCCGAGCCGGACGGCCCGAGGATCACCGTTACGGAGCCCGGCGGAATCTCAAGCGTGACGTTGTCGAGCGCTTTATGGCGGCCAAAATATTTGCTGACGCCGGTAATTGAAATATGTCCTTCAGGAGAGGCTTGCATGGACGGGCTCCTGTGCAGGCGTGGTGGTGACAGCGCGGCTACGACGGGTGGCGCTGTTCTGGTTCACGGCGGAGCGGCGTTCGCTGCGGGCGAGCCCGCGCTCAACACCATACTGGATAGCGGACAGAACGGTGGTGATCGCCAGGTACCACGCGGCACCGACCATCAGCAGCGGGATCACCTCCTGCGTGCGGTTGTAGATCATCTGGATGGTATAGAACAGCTCCGGCATCGCCAGGACATACACCATCGCCGTACCCTTGGCGAGACTGATAATTTCATTGAACCCCGAGGGCAATATGGTACGCAGCGCCTGGGGCAGAATGATCCGCACCGTGCGACGCCATGCGGGCAGGCCGAGCGCGGCGGCAGCCTCATACTGGCCGTGATCGACCCCGAGGAATCCGCCACGAATGATCTCGGCGGTATAGGCACTCTGAACGAGGGTTAACCCCACCACCGCGGTAGAAAATTGCCCGAGCACGTTGATGGTTTCTAAACTGCCCCAGGTGATGCGGGTGAACGGTACGCCGATCGAGAGCGTGTCGTAGAGATAGGAGAAGTTGTAAAGGATGATCAGCACGACTATGAGCGGCAGCGAGCGGAACAACCAGATGTATCCCCACGCCAGGCTGCTTAACAGCCAGGAGGAAGAGAGTCTCGCCAGGGCCAGCAGGCCGCCAATCACCACGCTCAGCGCAGTGCCGATCAGGGTCAGCAGCAGGGTCTGCCCGACACCTGCGAGGATCACCGGGTCAAAGAACCAGCGGGCAAACACCGCCCACTCCCAGCGCGGGTTAAAGGCCACGGACTGGATCACAACGGCCAGGATAAACAGGGCCACCACGGCGCCGACGGTCCGCAGCGGATAACGCGCCGGGACCACCTTAATGGTTTCAACGTTGCTCATCGTCGTTCCTCATACGGTTTTACTGAACGCTTCACGTACCAGCGTTTTGGTGAAACGCAGCCGACCGTCAAACGGCGGCTGGCTGTACTCTTCCGGGTCACGGGTGAGATCGAACTGCGGCTGGTATCCCTGGCTGAGATAGAGCCGCACCGCTTCCGGCTGACGAAAACCGGTCGTCAGGTAGATCTGGCTGTAACCCGCCAGCACCGCCCTGCGCTCCAGTTCCTGCACCACGCGGGCAGCAAGCCCCTGCTGACGCAGGGATTTGTCCGTCCAGATGCGTTTAATTTCGGCGGTCCGTTCATCAAAGGGTTTGTACGCACCGGTGGCGATAATCTTCTCGTCACGTTCCAGCACGATAAACAGCCCCTGTGGCGCTAAATACCACGCCGTGAGCTCCACTTCCGCGTCCTTAGAGAAGTAGTCGCCGTAGCGGGCGGCATATTCACCGAACAGCCCCTCGATAATCGGCTGCAGTTCGGCATCTTCCGGCGAAACATCACGAAATTGTTCACGCATAGCGCCTCCTTAATCTCCCAGACCTGCCGGGTTTACCTCGGAATGAGCAATGCGCTCAACCCCTTCTCCCCAGCGGTTTAGTACTTTGTCGTAATCGCCGTTTTTGATTACGCCATTAAGCGCGGTTTGCACCGGCTCGACCAGGCCGCTGCCTTTTCTCAGCGTGACCGCGATATGCGCCGCTTTCGGCCAGCCGCCGTCCACGCTGCCGACGAGTTTGGTTTTGCCGTTGAGCGCCGCTTTCCACGCGCCAATCACGTTCGGGCCAAAGTAGGCATCCGCGCGCCCGGACTGCAGCGCCAGCGTTTGCGCCGCATCGTCTTTGGTGTAGATCGGAGTAAAGGGTTTCAGCCCTTTCCTGAGGTTCTCGGCATTCCATGCCAGCAGAATGGCTTCCTGATTGGTACCGGAGCCCACAATAATCCTGAGCCCGGCGATGTCCTCTGCTTTTTTAAGCGAGGTAATCGGGCTGGTCGATTTCACGTAGAAACCGAGGGAGTCCTTACGGTAGGTGGCGAAATCAAACTTCTCTTTGCGCGCTTTGGTGACGGTAATATTGCTGATGGCGGCATCGTATTTTCCGGACGCCACGCCCAGCGGCCAGTCTTCCCACGAGGTCGGCACCACGTTCAGCTCCAGCCCGAGGCTGTCAGCCACCAGGCGAGCGACGTCGACCTCGCTTCCCAACAGCGTTTTGTTGTCATCGGAGAAAACCGTAAGCGGCGGTTGATTCAGCCCCGCCACCGCCACGGTAAATTTCCCGGGTACGGCAAAGCGATAATCCTTCGGTAGCTGCGCCACCGCATCACCGTTTTTGACGGTGTTGATCGGCGTTTTATTGGCCTCGATGCTCACGCCGGTGCCGTTAATATTCACATTCTCTGCCCAGACGGCAGGGGTAAAGGCCAGCGCGAGCGCCAGAATAAGCGATGTTTTCTGCATAGCGGTGTTCTCTTTTATTGTTGTGTGAACGTGTTTTTCGGTTGATCCAGACCTAAGCTGTCGCGCAGCGTGGTGCCGGGATAGTCGGTACGGAAAAGGCCTCGGGCCTGCAAAACGGGCACTACCTGGTCAACAAAGCGCGGGAAGGTATCTGGCGTGCCGCCCTGAATGATGAAGCCGTCTGCGGCATAGCCTTCAAACCAGGCCTGCAGACCGTCTGCGACCTCTTCCGGTGTGCCGGAAAAACGCGGGCGCGGCGACGCGGCTTCCAGCGCCACCTGGCGCAGGGTTAAGCTGCGCTCGCGGGCGTGACGCTTGATTTCATCGGTGGTGCTGCGGAAGCTGTTTTTGCCTAGATCGCCGATATCCGGGAACGGCTCGTCGAGCGGATACTGGCTGAAATCGTGATGCTCAAAATAACGTCCGAGGTAGTTAAGGGCGTCGTTAATCGACACCAGCGCCGCCGTAGTCTGGTACTGGTTTTCAGCGTCTTCTGCATCGTTGCCAACGATGACGCTGACGCCCTGGAAAATATGCAAATCTGACGCGCGACGACCGTTCGTTTCCAGCTGCTGCTTCACATCACGATAAAACGCTTTCGCTTCTTCAAAGGTGTCATGGTGGGTAAAAATGGCGTCGGCATGCTTCGCCGCCAGTTTTTTCCCGTCATCCGACGCACCGGCCTGAAAGACAATCGGACGCCCTTGCGGCGTGCGACCAATATTGAGCGGCCCGGCGACCTGGAAGAAATCCCCGTAATGATTCAGGGTGTGCAGTTTACCCGGGTCAAAAAACTGACCGCTCTCTTTATTACGGATAAAGGCATCCTCTTCCCAGGAGTCCCATAGCCCTTTCACCACGTCGAGATACTCATCGGCAATGCGATAGCGCAGCGCATGTTCCGGGTGTTTTTCGCGGGAAAAGTTCTTCGCTGAACCTTCCAGCGGCGAAGTCACCACGTTCCAGCCCGCACGTCCGTTGCTCAGGTGGTCGAGGCTGGCGAACTGCCGCGCCGTGGTAAAGGGCTCGCTGTAGGAGGTGGATAAGGTTCCCACCAGCCCCAGGCGCGAGGTAATGCTTGCCAGCGCGGATAATACCGTTAAGGGTTCAAAGCGGTTTAAAAAATGCGGGATCGATTTTTCATTAATATAAAGACCGTCGGCAACGAATAAGAAATCGAGTTTGCCCTCTTCCGCTTTTAATGCCGTCTCTTTAACGAAATCAAAATTGATACTGGCATCCGCGACGGCCGCCGGATGACGCCAGGCGGACATATTTCCGGATGCGCCATGCAAAATGGTCCCGAGCCGCAGTTGACGATGTGCAGACATATTTACCTCATGATTAATCAGACGTGTTGCAGGGCGTGTTCCGCAAGCTGGGCAAAATAGCGGGCAGCGGGTTCAATTAAGGCTTCATCCGGATTAAATGCCGGGTGGTGTAAACCAAACGGACTGTTGCTGCCGATGCTGACAAACGCGCCGGGAACAGACTGGAGATAGACTGCGAAATCTTCTCCGCCCATATGTAGCTCTGCGTGATGGGTTTCATACCCCGCTTCACGGGCGACCGAGGTGGCGAAATCGGCCCAGCGTTGGTCATTGACCAGCGCAGTGGGCCCGGCAAACCAGGTGATATCAATCTGCGCGCTAAAGGCACTGGCAAAACCGGCCGCAATTTCCCTCACGCGGGCTTTCACGTTTTGCTGCACTTCCGTGCGGTGAGTGCGTAGCGTACCTTCCAGCTCAACGCTTTCCGGCAGCACGTTCCAGGTGTTGCCCCCGGCGATGCGCGTCACGCTCAGCACTACCGAATCCAGCGTATTCACATTGCGGCTGGCGACGCTTTGCAGCGCCGTCACCAGCTGACTGGCCAGAAGAATAGCGTCGTTGCCTTCATGCGGGCGCGCGGCGTGTGCGCCTTTACCGGTAATGCGGATCACGAAGCGGTCGACGTTGGCATAGAACGGCCCGCCGCGGGTGGCGAATTCACCGACCGGCAGGCCTGGCTCGTTGTGCATCCCAAAAATCGCGCTGACATCCTGCAGGGCACCGGCCCGCACCATGCTCTTCGCCCCCCCAAAGTTCTCTTCGGCTGGCTGAAACAGGATACGCACCCGCCCCTTAAGCGAGGCTTCCCGCGCTTTCAGTTTTAACGCTGCACCGAGGATCACGCTGGTATGGATATCGTGTCCGCAGGCATGCATCACGCCGGGCTGCTGCGAGCTAAACGGCACGCCGCTGCGCTCCTCAATGGGCAGGGCATCAATGTCTGCCCGCAGCGCGATCAGTTTGTTACCGGTCCCGATCTCCGCCACCACACCGGTCGGCAGGTCGTAAGGCAGCGGCGTGATGCCCGCGGCTGACAGCCACCGGCGCAGGCGCGCCGTCGTTTCCACTTCCTGGCCGGACAGCTCCGGGTTCTGATGCAGCTCGCGACGCCAGGCAATAAGTTGTTCACCAAAGCTCATACGGTAACCTCCCTGTTCAGACGCGCCTCGGCCAGCAAACGCAGGGACTGCACGCGCGTTGCCCCCTCCGCAACCGGCGTGTCGATGATAAATTCGTCGATCCCCCACTGCGCGTGTAGCGCGTTCAGCTGTTCCAGCACCGACTCCGCCGTCCCCACCAGCAGCGACTGGGCGCGACGGGCGATGCGCACCGGCTCACTCCCGGCCTGACGCGCAAAGGCATAGGCCTGATCCTCGCTGGCGACGGTCACGCGCTGGCCGTTTGCCAGCTCAACACCCCACACTTCGACCTTCTGCGCCAGGGCTTCGGCCTCAACCTGGGTCGGCGCGATAATCGCCTGCACCGCCACTATCACCTCCCGCGCGCTGTTCTTACGCCAGGTCGAAACCACCTCGCGTAACAGTTCCGGATCTCCGTTCAGATGCGCGGCAAAGACAAAGTGCCAGTCGAGTGATGCGGCGAGCAGCGCGCTTTCCGTGCTGGCGCCCAGCAGAAAACCCTGTGCAGGTACCGGCGGCTGCGGCGTGGCGCGAACGGCTTCCTCCGCAGAGTGGTTTTCAGGGCGGATCCAGCGATCGAGCTGGGCCAGCTGTTCGGCAAAGCTGCCCTTTTCCTGCTGATCCAGCCCCTGCTGCAGCGCGCGGGTCGAGAGCGGTAATCCCCCAGGCGCTTTTCCGACGCCAAGATCCACGCGGCCGGGCGCCAGCGCGGCCAACACGTTGAAATTCTCGGCGACTTTATACGGGCTGTAGTGCTGGAGCATGACGCCCCCGGAACCGACCCGGATGCGCGTTGTTTGCCCGAGGATCCAGGCAATCAGCAGCTCCGGCGAGGGACTGGCAAGCTGAGGGGTATTGTGGTGTTCGGCAATCCAGAAGCGGTGATAGCCCAGATTTTCTGCCTGCTGCGCCAGCGCTAACGTACGCGCCAGTGCATCGGCAGCCGTTTCGTTTTCAGCGATGGGGCTTTTGTCCAGAATGCTGATTCGCCATGACATGTTGCGTTCTCGTTTGACTTAACATGTCGACATTATTAAAGGCGTATTTCACCACTGAGAAACAATTAATTTACATTTAGTTTTCTGGAAATCAGATATACAGCGCCCTGCTAGGGATGAGTTTTCAGCGAAGCAATCAGCGCATCCGCCTCCTGGCGACGGGTGATGCGAACAAACTGAATGTGGGCGTATTGCGGGTTTTTCATATCAGCGTCGTAACGCTCGCGGTTAATGCGCCAGGTTTTAAGGGTCCAGATGATGATGGATTCCCGGCTGAAAAATGAGCGGCGGAAGCTTTCGCAGTTTCCGGTGCCAGGCCACAGTTCCTGTTGGTGCCATGCGCGTTTAAACGCGCGCGTCACCGCCTGCCAGAGCGTACGGATAAAACCGCAGTCCACCCACACGACCAGATCAACCTCACGCCATTTCACCGGGCGCGTGCGGTTGTAGTTGCCATCAAGCACCCAGCCGGGTGTGGCAGCAAGCGTATTTGCCAGCGTCTCCAGTAGCTCCTCATCGGGCGTTCCCTTCCATTCAGGGCGCCAGTAGAGCCTGTCCATCTCAATATAAGGGAGCGACAGTTCCGTCGCGATGCGCCGGGCAAGCGTACTCTTTCCGCTCCCGCTGGTACCGATAATATTGATTTTCACCGTTCCGCCTGGCCATGCTGAAGAAAACATTTCGGATCATATCGTTTTATTTTTGTTAATGAAATGCCCGTGACGCGCTGCCTCATTGCGCGCTACCTCAACGTAATTATTAAGGATTTCTGATGATTAAAGCAGCACTTCACTATTAGTTCTGTCTAAAAACTCGCCACGATTCAGCGTGTTGTAATCCTCATCTGCTCTGACCACACGATTTCCTTCGACCTGCATCACTTTCGACACGGTTATATTTTGCGTCGCTTATGAATTGTAGGTAGGATGCCTCGCCATGTTTCGCCTTATCCATACGCAGAATGACTGGGAAGGCGACATGTGTTTGCGCAGAAGCAATCGTTTGTATCGCTCTCTGCCAGGCAGGACTATCACGATAATGGTTCAGACAGGCAAACAGGTAACTCAATGAAAACAAGCAATAAAAGCGCAGCCGATCATCACGCTGCTAAACGTCGCTGGTTGAACTCCCATGAAGAGGGCTACCACAAAGCGATGGGCAACCGTCAGGTGCAAATGATCGCCATCGGCGGCGCTA
This sequence comes from Enterobacter cloacae complex sp. IR53030, assembly GCF_049238365.1. Classification (NCBI taxonomy): domain Bacteria; kingdom Pseudomonadati; phylum Pseudomonadota; class Gammaproteobacteria; order Enterobacterales; family Enterobacteriaceae; genus Enterobacter; species Enterobacter cloacae complex sp. IR53030. The sequence continues at coordinate 80,073 of NZ_JBMKHA010000002.1, read as the reverse complement.
TCGGAACAGGTCTGTTTTTAGGTGCTGGTGCGCGTCTGCAAATGGCTGGCCCGGCTCTCGCCCTGGTGTATCTGGTGTGCGGGATCTTCTCTTTCTTCATTCTTCGCGCACTGGGTGAACTGGTGCTGCATCGTCCGTCCAGCGGGAGTTTTGTTTCCTACGCCCGTGAATTCCTCGGTGAAAAAGCGGCCTACGTGGCAGGCTGGATGTACTTCGTCAACTGGGCGATGACCGGTATCGTCGATATCACCGCCGTTGCGCTCTACATGCACTACTGGGGCGCGTTCGGTGACGTGCCGCAGTGGGTCTTTGCCCTTGGTGCGCTGGCGATTGTCGGCACCATGAACATGATCGGCGTGAAGTGGTTCGCCGAAATGGAGTTCTGGTTTGCGCTGGTAAAAGTGCTGGCGATTGTGATTTTCCTGGTCGTCGGGACCGTGTTCCTCGGCAGCGGTAAGCCGCTGGATGGCAATGCCACCGGCTTCCACCTGATAACCGATAACGGCGGTTTCTTCCCGCACGGTCTGCTGCCTGCGCTGGTTCTGGTTCAGGGCGTCGTGTTTGCCTTTGCCTCTATCGAACTGGTCGGTACCGCAGCGGGTGAATGTAAAGACCCGCAGACCATGGTGCCGAAAGCCATTAACAGCGTGATCTGGCGTATCGGTCTGTTCTACGTTGGTTCCGTGGTGCTGCTGGTTCTGCTGCTGCCGTGGAATGCCTATCAGGCTGGTCAGAGCCCGTTTGTCACCTTCTTCTCCAAGCTCGGCGTGCCTTACGTTGGCAGTATCATGAACATCGTGGTACTGACGGCGGCACTCTCCAGCCTCAACTCCGGCCTTTATTCTACCGGTCGTATCCTGCGCTCTATGTCGATGGGCGGTTCTGCGCCGAAGTTCATGTCGAAGATGAGCAAGCAGCACGTACCGTATGCCGGTATTCTGGCGACCCTGGTGGTGTATGTCTTCGGTGTATTCCTGAACTATCTGGTGCCGTCTCAGGTCTTCGAGATCGTTCTTAACGTGGCCGCACTTGGGATTATCGCCTCCTGGGCCTTTATCGTGGTTTGCCAGATGCGCCTGCGTAAAGCCATTAAAGAAGGCAAAGCCGCTGACGTCAGCTTTAAGCTGCCGGGCGCACCGGTGACCTCATGGCTCACCCTGCTCTTCCTGTTTAGTGTGCTGGTACTGATGGCGTTCGACTACCCGAACGGTACCTATACCATCGCCACCATTCCGCTGCTGGCCGTATTGCTGATCGCAGGCTGGTTCGGCGTACGTAAACGCGTTCACGAAATTCACAGCACCGCGCCGGTTCATCCTGATGATGAAAAACACGACGCACCGCTGGTGGAAGAGACCTCGCGTTAATAAAAAAGCCGGGTGGCGGCTTCGCCTTACCCGGCCTACATCTTATCGTTTTTGCAGGCCCGGTAAGCGCAGCGCCACCGGGCAATTCCCACATTAGAGTGCAATACGAATCACATCGTCAGGCTGAGTGGCTTCCTGCTGGCGAGTTGATTTTTGTTTCACCGTCACGTACAGGATTTTGCCATCGGCAGACAGCGCCAGGCTGTTCGGGTAGACAGGCGTGTCGAAGGTTTTTGTCACCTTATAAGACTTCGCGTCAATCACGCTCACTTTACCGGCTTCACGGTGCGTCACGTAGGCTTCATTGCGAGCCGGGTTAAACAGAACCGCCAGTGATTCAGGCGCCGCAATTTTCTCCATCATGCTGCCGTCTTTCAGGCTCACCACCAGCACTTCCGGTTGTTTTGAGTCGGTCAGGAAGGCACGCTGACCGGCGGTGTCCAGGCTCAAATTCAGGTAGAAGTGTTCTTTGCCGTCGTCCTGCACTTTTTTGCGGCTGAGGATGGTGTTGGTGGCGGTATCAATGGTGACCAGCTCGCCGTCCGCATTCGTTGTATACAGGCGTTTTGCCCTGGCATCAAGTGCCAGCCCGGTGCTGTAGGTACCCGTATTTGCGATGGTTCCTTTCAGCTTCAGCGTGGCGCCATCCACCACCCAAATCACGCTCTCTTTGCCCACCCCGGTGATGTAAATCGTGTTGCTCGCGTCATCCGCCACCAGCTGTCGCGGCTGCAGCGGTTTCACCGTTTCGCTGCGCTGGCGACTATCGAGCACCAGACGCCCTTTCACGTCGCCCGTTTTCGCATCAATGGCCGTCACCGCGCCGTTGATCGTGTTACCCAACCACAGGGTTTGCGTCGCGCCGTCGAGGGTTGCACCAAAAGGTTTGAGATCGCTATGAATGGCCTGCGTGACCTCCAGCGTGGCAGGATCAAGACGATAGATAATCCCACCCTTGTCAGTTTTACGGCTTTGCGACGTCGCAACCCACAGCGCATTCTCCTGCTGGCTGACCGCCATTTCATAGGCACCTTTACCCACTGCTTTACGCAGCATCTCTTCGGCGGCATGCACCTGGAAGGTTCCGGCAAACAGTAAAGCGGCAGACAGCAGAGAGGTGCTCAGTCGCGGTGAGCACAGATGGCGTAAAGACATAACAATTCCTTTTTTGAAAAATGGGAGTACGGCTGACATCGCTTCCGGCTGGCAACGTCATGGCGTCGCCGTTATGATAATGAGAATAGTAATCATTAATGAGTTAAAAGTGGAGTTTTTCTTTCCCTTCCCGCCTTTCATTAACGCAATGTGCGGTTATAGTTTTCAAAACATTTACAAAACCTTTAACATGTATGGACATGTTCCATTTGGTTCGTTTACACACCACAACCGGTTTTACTCATGAAAATCATTTCTGCCCGTAAGGCATCTCTCCCGCTGCTGCTGGTCCCCGTTGTTTTTGTGCCGCTTAGTGCGATCGGCGCAGAGGAACAAACCATGATCGTCAGCGCCACGCCGCAAACCGTATCAGAGCTTGATACCCCGGCGGCGGTCAGCGTCGTGAATGGCGATGATATGCGTCATGCCACGCCACGCATTAACCTCTCTGAATCGCTTGGCAGCGTTCCCGGGCTGCAAATCCAGAACCGGCAGAACTATGCCCAGGATCTCCAGCTTTCAGTGCGTGGGTTTGGTGCCCGATCAACGTTTGGCGTGCGCGGCATTCGCATGTATGTCGACGGTATCCCTGCCACCATGCCGGACGGACAGGGCCAGACGTCTAACATCGATCTCTCCAGCATTGACAGCGTTGAAGTGCTGCGTGGCCCCTTCTCTGCCCTGTTCGGTAACGCCTCTGGCGGCGTGATTAACATGACTACCCAGACCGGGCAGCAGCCACCGACCCTTGAGGCGAGCAGCTATTACGGCAGTTACGGTACATGGCGCTATGGAATGAAAGCCACCGGCGCCATGGGGGACGGAACGCATGCGGGAGACGTGGATTACACGGTTTCGACTACCCGCTTCACCACCAAAGGCTTCCGCGACCACAGCGGCGCGCGGAAGAATCTGGCTAACGCCAAACTGGGTGTACGCATTGACGACGCCAGCAAGCTGACGCTGATTTTCAACAGCGTGGACATGAAAGCCAACGATCCGGGCGGGCTGAGCTATCAGGAGTGGCAAAACAACCCACGTCAGTCTCCGCGCGGCGATCAGTACAACACGCGCAAGACCATCAAGCAGACCCAGGCCGGTCTGCGCTATGACCGCCAGCTTAGCGCTCAGGACGATCTGAGCGTGATGATGTATGCCGGTGAGCGTGAAATGACGCAGTATCAGTCGATTCCTTATCAGCCGCAGCTGCGACCTTCTCACTCCGGCGGCGTGATTGATATGCAGCGCCACTATCAGGGCGTTGATACCCGCTGGACGCACCGTGGTGAGCTGCTGGTGCCGGTCACCTTCACCACCGGTCTGAACTATGAAAACATGAGCGAAGATCGTCGCGGGTACGAAAACTTCGTGATGAACAACGGCGTGCCGGATTACGGCGTTAAAGGCGATAAGCGTCGTGATGAACGCAATCTGATGTGGAACGTTGATCCTTATCTGCAAACCAGCTGGCAGTTAACGCAGAAACTTTCCGTCGACGCGGGCGTGCGTTACAGCTCGGTCTGGTTCGATTCCAACGACCACTACGTTACGCCTGGGAACGGCGATGACAGCGGTGACGCGAGCTATCACAAATGGCTCCCGGCAGGCTCGGTGAAATATGCGGTGACGGACGCGTGGAACCTCTATGCGGCCGCAGGACGTGGATTCGAAACGCCGACCATCAACGAACTTTCTTATCGCGCCGATAATCAGGGCGGCCTGAACATCGGCCTGAAACCTTCCACGAACAACACCTATGAAGTGGGCAGCAAAACCCGCATCGGTAATGGTCTGCTGACGGCAGCGCTGTTCCGCACAGACACAGATGATGAGATCGTGGTAGATGCCAGCGCTGGCGGTCGTACAAGCTATAAAAATGCCGGGAAAACCCGCCGTCAGGGGGTAGAAGTCTCTCTCGATCAGCAGTTTGCTGAGAACTGGAAACTGAAAATGGCGTGGACGTACCTGGACGCCACCTACCGCACCAACGTCTGCGGCGATGCCGACTGTAATGGCAACCGTATGCCGGGCATTGCCCGCAATATGGGCTTCGCGTCGTTTGGCTGGCAGCCAGAAGAAGGCTGGTACGCGGGTTCTGACGTGCGCTATATGAGCGACATCATGGCTGATGACGAAAACACGGCGAAAGCGCCGTCGTACACGGTGGTTGGGCTCAATACCGGGTATAAATTTAACTATGGCAACTGGGGGATGGACGTCTTTGGTCGCGTAGATAACCTGTTCGACAAAGAGTATGTCGGCTCCGTTATTGTTAACGAATCGAACGGGCGTTATTACGAGCCCGCACCTGGCCGTAACTACGGTGTTGGTCTGTCGGTCTCTTATCGCTTCGAGTGAGAAAAAAAGTAAAGTTTATTTTATAAATGAAATAATGCTCCTGATGGCAATAAGCCATCAGGAGTTATTCACCAGATAAATAATTAGGTGCGGGATATAGTCGCTCTGCTAAATAATCTCTTAGTTAAAATATTGTCGCTGTAAAAGCGTATTCGCTTCATCAATCAACTTATCAATCGCCTTCTGGCTGGCATCAACATCTCTTCTCTCAAGGGCTGAAAGCAGCTCGTCATAGTGATAAGTCGACACTTTGATGTCATCAAGCTCACGGTGAAGATAGTTAATACACGGGCCGATGCGCACCCATAGCTGTTCAATCAACGCATTCAGCGTCGGCATTTCGGCATACTGATAAAGCGTAAACCGGAAGACACGATTCGCATGGAGCGCCTGCTGGACGTTCCCGTTGCGCATGGCCTCATGAAATACGTCCGACAATTTGCGCAACGTCTCCAGCTTTTGCTCAGACATATTCTGACAGGCTGCGGCGACTGCCATGGGCTCAAGCTGTTTGCGAATGGCGTTAATTTCGTTATAACGATCCAGCGTGACCTCTGGCACCAGAAAGGCCTGCGCGGGCGTAGCGTGTAACGCCCCTGCCGACACCAGACGCAGCAGCGCTTCGCGGACCGGCGTAATACTGGTTCCCAATTTATCGGCAATCTCTTTCGTAATCAGCCGTGCGCCAGGTTTGAGGGAGCCTGTAATTAATGCTCCTTTCAAACTGAGTTCAACTTGCATGGTAAGACTGATCCTTTGGGCTTTTTCTAAGGAAGGTGCGAATAAGTCACCAAACGCAAAAAAACGCCTATGTAAGTGATTGAATTTAATTGACTAAAAGTTTCATTTTCGTTGCGGAGGGTACTTATTCGCACCCTCCCTAAGTGATCCAAATCAAGCATGTTCAATTCCTGTAGCTAAAACTTAATGCTATTTTTAAGCGTCGGTTTAATAAAACGACGCTGCTTCGATATATCCTGTATCGTCATGCTTGGTGGTGGGAAGTACGTAAAAACAGCAAAAAAAGCAAACTGTGATTTTTTATCGGCTTCGGGCGCATCCGGGATGATGGCGCGAAAAACCATGTCCGTTAATTAAAGACAATATATCGAATCTTCACAAATAAATATGGCGGGAAACCCCGCCATCATGCTTTTTATTTATTGTCACCCGCGACGCGAATCACGACTTTGCCGAAATTTCGACCTTCGAGCAGGCCAATCAGCGCCTCGGGCGCGTTCTCCAGCCCATCCGTGACCTGTTCACGATAGTGAATTTTACCTTCCTGCACCCAGCGCCCCATCTCGTCCTGGAACGCCTTAATGTGGTGGCCATAGTCCTGAGCGATAATGAACCCCTGCATCCGAATACGTTTCTTCAGAATGGTGCCCATCAGCAGCGGCAAGCGATCCGGTCCTTCAGGCAAGCCCGTCGCATTGTAGCCACTCACCAGGCCGCAAACCGGCACGCGCGCAGAGGTATTCAGTAGCGGCAGTACGGCGTCAAAGACTTTCCCCCCGACGTTTTCATAATAGACATCAATCCCTTTCGGGCAGGCGTGCTTCAGCTGGTCAGCAAAATCCGCCGCGTGGTGATCGAGACACTGATCAAACCCAAGAACATCAACGGCATGACGGCACTTTTCTGCCCCACCGGCAACGCCCACTACCCGGCAACCTTTGATTTTGCCAATCTGCCCAACGGTGGCGCCAACCGGACCTGTCGCCGCAGCGACCACCAGCGTTTCACCCGCTTTCGGTTGTCCGATATCCAGTAACCCCATATAGGCGGTAAAACCAGGCATACCCAGAATACCCAGCGACCAGGAAGGATGAGACGGATTGTCGCCCAGCTTGACCAGGCCGCTGCCGTCCGAAAGTTCATATTCCTGCCAGCCGCTGTAGCCCAGCACCCATTCACCGGGTTTGAAATCGGGATGGTTTGACTGCTCAACGCGGCTGACCGTTCCCCCGACCATCACGGCACCCACCTCTACCGGAGGGGAATAGGATGGCGCATCGCTCATGCGACCCCGCATATACGGATCCAGCGACAGCCAGACGGTACGAAGCAACAGCTGCCCCTCAACGGGCGCGGGAACAGGTTGTGTTTCCAGACGAAAATTTTCCGCGACCGGCGCGCCCTGTGGACGAGAAGCCAGCACCCAGCGGCGATTTTGCGAAACAGCGTGATTCATCAGGATCTCCTTCTGCTACAAATGTCATTACAGCCTGGCTCATGAACGGCGTTATCGCTTCCTTTACGAGCCCGACTGGTTAAGCCGTACAACCAGATAGACACAGCTTTCATTCGTTTCGTTGATGAAACGGCAGTCATTTGGCGGCCCAAGTTCAAGACAATCACCGGCCTGCATCTCGTGGCGTGTGTCGCCTTCCTGAAACACCAGCTCGCCGGACTGCAGCCAGATGAGCTGACGAGCCAGCGCGTAAGACGATGCGGGCATCGGCACATCGCTCCCGGCAGGCAGTTCTACCTGAACAAGGTCGATGGGCAGATCGGTACGGGGAGAAACATGACGGCGGAGATAGTGCGTTTGCGGGTCGCGCCAGACAGGCTGATTGGCAAGGCGCAGGAGTTTACCTTCCTGCATCTCCGCGCGTGCAATCAGCGTGGACATGCTGATGCCAAACGCGCCGGACAGGCGGGCAAGAAGAGTCGCTGTCGGGCTGCTGTCTCCCCGCTCAATTTTGTGGATCATCGCGCGCGAGACCCCTGCCCGGTCAGCCAGCTCGCTCAGGGACCATCCGCGGGACTCGCGTTCAAGACGAATTCTTGCACTAATTCGTTGATTCATTGTGTCTGTTATTGTGTTCATGACGTCATACTATAGTGTATGAAAGGCATTTCAATGGGGTTCTGATAACAAAAAAATAGGGCTCCTGGCGTAGCGCCCTGACGATGCAGTTGTGTAATATCGTATTTACAACGTAATACTATAGTGAACAACACACAGAGGGAACATCATGATCGTTCGTCATGCCTGCAAAGAAGACTGCGCTGCGATAGGAGAGATCTATAACCACGCGGTGCTGCACACTGCCGCGATCTGGAACGATAAAACCGTCGACACCGATAACCGTATCGCGTGGTTTGAGGCTCGTACACTTGCAGGCTATCCGGTTCTGGTGAGCGAGGAAAACGGTGTTATTACCGGATACGCCTCTTTCGGTGACTGGCGAGCCTTTGATGGTTTCCGCCATACGGTAGAACATTCGGTCTATGTCCATCCGGATCATCAGGGCAAGGGGATTGGCCGCACGTTGATGAAAGCGCTGATTAACGAGGCCCGCACCCTCGGTAAACATGTTATGGTGGCCGGTATTGAAGCGCAAAATCAGGCCTCCATTCACCTTCATGAAACCCTCGGTTTCGTGACTACCGGACAAATGCCGCAGGTGGGAACCAAATTTGGCCGGTGGCTGGACTTAATCTTTATGCAGCTGCAGCTTGACGAGCGCAGCGACCCGGACGCTATTCCATGAATCAATCACTGACGCTGGCATTTCTGGTGGCGGCGGGAATCGGTCTGGTGGTGCAGAATACCTTAATGGTGCGCATCACCCAGTCCTCCTCCACCATTCTGATCGCGATGCTGCTCAACTCGCTGGTCGGCATCGTGCTGTTTGTCAGCATTCTGCTGCTGAAACAGGGCGTCGCCGGGTTTAGCGAGCTGGCCGCAACGGTGCGCTGGTGGACGCTTATTCCGGGACTGCTGGGGTCGTTTTTCGTATTTGCCAGTATCAGCGGATATCAGAACGTTGGCGCGGCGACCACCATCGCCGTACTGGTGGCCAGCCAGCTAATCGGTGGGCTGGTGATGGACGTTCTGAGAAGCCATGGCGTTCCACTCCGCGCGCTGATCGGCCCGGTGTGCGGTGCGGTGATGCTGGTTGTCGGGGCCTGGCTGGTCGCACGACGCCAGTTTTGAGGCTACAGAATCGTGCCGCCTTTGGTCAGCTGTTCCTGCCGCGCGTCCATTTCTTCTTTATGCTGCTTACCGTGATGCGAAATCGCGGTACGCAGACACTGCTGCTGGGTATAGCGATCTTCCCGGGTGAGCTCTGCATCATCGCTCAGTTGAATCAGCAGTTCGTTCATATGGGCAATCACGCTCTCGTCGATGGCGGCATCCACGCGGGCGATCACTTCGTTTAAATGTGACATTGTCACTTCTCCTCATGTGCCCGGTGGCGCTACGCTTACCGGGCCTACGGGTGCAATATGTAGGCCGGGTAAGGCGTAGCCGCCACCCGGCAATAAAATGCTTAGTTCAGCTTCGCTTTTGAAAAATCACTGCCCATCAGGCTCACGCTGTACCCGGTCACGTTGCTGCGGGTCGCATAGAACGTTTTGCCGTTTGCCAGTGCGATCCACGGCGCCTGCTGGTAGAAAATCTCCTGCGCCTGGCCATAGAGCTTCGCACGCTCAGCCGGATTGCTGGTCAGCTTCGCTTTTTGTACCAGGGAATCATAATCTTTATCGCACCAGCGTGCGGCATTTGACCCGGTTTTAATGCTGTTGCAGCCCAGCAGCACATCGGCAAAGTTGTCCGGGTCGCCGTTATCGGACATCCAGCCAAACAGTGCGGAATCATGTTCGCCTTTACGCATTCCGGAGAGATATTCGCCCCACTCGTAAGAGACGATTTTTGCCTTCACGCCCACCTTCGCCCAGTCGCTCTGGATCATCTCCGCAATGCGACGCGAGTTTGGGTTATACGGACGCTGAACCGGCATTGACCACAGCGTGACTTCCGCCCCCTTCTCCAGCCCCGCCTGCTTCAGCAGCGCTTTCGCTTTTTCTGGATCGTAGCTGTAGTCCTTCATATCGTTATTAAAGCCCATCATATTGGGTGGGATCGGCGATTTTGCCACCGTCCCCGACCCCATAAAGACCGCGTTAACGATAGCCTTTTTGTCGGTCGCGTAGTTCAGCGCCTGGCGCACCAGCACGTTATCAAATGGTTTTTTCTCGGTGTTAAACGCCAGATAGCCGACGTTCAGCGCATCAACCGAGTGCAGCGTCAGGTCTTTGTTCTTCTTAATCACCTCAAACTGCACCGGAGACGGCGCGGGTATAATCTGACATTCGTTGGTCTGCAGTTTCGCCAGACGCGTCTCCACATTTGGCGTGATGGAGAAGATCAGATGTTTGGTCGGCACCTCGCCATCCCAGTAGTTCGGATTAGCGACGTAGCGGATCAGTGAATCCACTTTGTACTGCTGCAGCACATAAGGACCGGTACCGATCGGCCAGGTGTCCACGTTTTCAGGCGTACCTTTTTTCAGCATCGCATCGGCGTATTCTGCGGAGAGAATCGAGGCAAAATCCATCCCCCAGTCGGCCAGGAACGCGGCGTTGGGTTCACTCAGGGTGAACTGAACGTGGTAATCGTCGACCTTTTTGACGTCCTGAATCAGCTTATCAAGACCCACGTCGTTAAAGTATTCATAGTTACCCTGGGACACGTTGTGGTAAAGATGCTTAGGGTCTTTCTGACGCATAACCGAGAAAATAACGTCATCGGCGTTAAAGTCGCGGGTCGGCTTGAAGTATTTGTTGCTGTTGAACTTCACCCCTTTGCGCAGGGTAAAGGTATAGGTCTTACCGTCCGGTGAAATCGTCCAGGATTCCGCCAGCGACGGTACCGGCGTGTTTTTCACCGGGTCGAAATTGATCAGGCGGTTGTACAGTACCTGAGAACTGGCAACAAAAGAGGGGCCGGAACTGGCGATTTGCGGGTTGAACGACTCGGGTGATGCTTCAGAACAGTAAATTAAGGTGTCGTTATTTGCCGCCCACGCGGCACCGGCTGGTAAAAGCGCGCTCAGCGCAAGGGCGAGCAGTGTTTTCCCTGTAGACATGGTTATAACCCTGACAGTTTTATTATATAGGACAGTAATAACAGCACAGCCGTTATTACCTGGCAAATAACGAAACACTATCAGGTTATTCTAAAGCCGCGTTTTTTGCTGGTTTTGCAATCAGCCTCCGAAAAAGCTGATTTGCCTTAAGTGACGTTATTCGTCAAGCACAACCGTTACGATCTATGCCACAAGAAATCGTCGCTTTTAGCGTCTCTTCCTCCGTTTGTTTGCTTCCTCGTTTCGTTAAAGTAATGGCGTGAAGAAGTATATGGGATCAAATCGTGGCAAAAACTCTTTTACGCAGCGGTAATCTGGATGATTTTCAGGCCGTTGGCGGCGGCGGACAAGCCGTTTTTGAATCAGCGTTACAAATCCGGGAAGCGCTCCGGTTGCGCAAACAACAGGCTATCGTTGACTGTCTGGCGATTCCGCAGGTCAACGACAGCGGCGACCGCGTGGACTGGTACTCCCCGGTGGAGGGAAACGTCACCAGCTGGAAAGCGGCTGATGAGAACGACCGCTATCGCGCCCTGCGCTATCTGGAAAACACCCTTGCGAGCGTAGAGTCGTTAAGCAAGAAATGCCTTCAGTCGCCGAAAACAGCGCAACAGCTCTTCGGCTCGCTGCTGTCGAAAGCATTTCAGTTCCCTGGGGAAAATTTCGTTTTTCTCGTCGACGGAAAACCGATCCTGTGCTTCTGGGGTTTTGTAAACCTGAATGAAAATGCGCGTGACGATGTCCTCGACTGCCTGCGTGAATCGCTGATCCCTGAGCCCGCCCCTGTTGTGATTGAAGATCCTGAGCCCGAGCCCGAGCGGGTGCCCGAACCGGCCATCACCTTTGAAAAAGCTGACGAGCCGCTGATTGCCCCGGTCGCCGCGATACGGATTACGCCGGAAGACCTGTATGCGCCCGAGCCCGCACCGGTTGTTGCGCAACCTGCGCCTGAACCCGCACCTGTCGTCATCACGAAGAAGCGTCGCGTTCCCCTTTGGACGCTGCCGGTCGCGGCGGTGATCGTTGCCGCTATTGCCGCCCCGCTGATGTGGCCAAAACCGGCCCCTTCTGCAGAGCCCGCGCCTGCGCCGGTCCCTGAGCCCGTGGCTATCGCCCCAAAACCGATCAAAGCCGTTGAGCCACTGGCGATGAATTTACCCCTGCATCAGGCTGAGGTGGTGGCGAGCAAAGAAAAAGAGCCTGAACCCGCTCCCGTGGTGATTGTCGCGATCCCGAAAGATGCCATGGTGATGGAGGCCGGTCAGGTGAAAGCCGGATCGACACGCTTCCTGAACGGTACCTGGCGCGCGATTCTCGACGTGAAAGACCCGGTCACCGGCAAGCCACCGTCAATGCGCTATCAAATCCAGAACAATAAAGGTTTCGCCCGCATAGTCCATGGCGACAATATTGTCTGCCGCGCGGAGATCTTCTCCGGGCTACACAGCAATGGTGAGCTGATGATCAAGAGTCGCGGCACGGCCCGCTGTACCGACGGTTCCCGCTACCCGATGCCGGAAGTCGCCTGTAAAGCCGGCACCAGCGATATCGCAGAATGTCGCGCCCGTTATGATGCCAACACCGTCGTCCCCCTGACGTTCAAGAAAGCAGGTGCCTGATCCTATGCTGGTAAATCTTTGCGACTATAAACAAAGCGTTACGCTTATTGCCAACAGCGGCGTGCAATTCCTCGATTTCGGGCTGACGCCGCAGGACACCGCCAGCCACGGGCGCTTCGTACGTAAGACCGCCAACGGCCCTCTTCTACGCCTCGATTTCGATCTGGTTAACGGGCGCTATACCGTGCCGGGAACGCACGGCGGCCAGCCTGAAGTGGTTAAACCGGAAGCGACTATCCCGCTGCAGCAGTCCCTTGCGGTGCTGGACGGCGTCTGGCTTCCCGTCCCGTTCCTGCGTTTCAACCCGCCGCGCACCTTTGTGGAGGGGCCGGATAACTGGGCCCGCGTGCAGGTCCGCAAGCTCGACACCCCCGACACCGCAGGCAATACGCACCGCGTGACCCTCGCCCTCGACAGCCAGATTGCGGAACATGCCACCTCCGCGCTATCGCCGGTTGAAAACGATATTCTGAACGGCACCCGTTTCGCGCTGTCCTGGCGCGATAGCGAGGTTGAAAGCTTCCTCGACCAGACCTGGATTGACGGCTGGCTGCGTGAAGCATTTACCCAGTATGCTGACGGCGTTGAAAATCGTTCTGAACGTGACCTGAATCAGGCGATGCGCAGCTTTGAATATCAGGCCCACTGGCTTAACCTGCTGACCATGCTCGGTGAACAGCTCACCGTGCCGGAAGTGAAATTTGTTACCCATACCCTCAGTACGCCAGCGATTCCGGTCGACCTGATCCTCGACGTCGGTAACACTCACACCTGCGGCGTCATTATTGAAGACCACGGCGATGCGAACGATGGACTGCGGCAGACCGCCGAGTTACAGGTTCGTTCATTGAGCGAGCCGCAATTCCTCAATGAGCCTCTGTTTACCAGCCGTCTCGAGTTCTCCGAAGCACGCTTTGGCAAACAGCACTTCTCGGTTGAAAGTGGCCGCGAAGATGCGTTTGTCTGGCCGTCGATCGTTCGCGTGGGTGATGAAGCCCGCAAGCTGGCGATGCAGCGTCTGGGAACCGAAGGGAACAGCGGCATCTCCAGCCCGCGTCGCTATTTGTGGGATGAAACACCGGTGGTGCAGGACTGGCGCTTTAGTCAGATGAACGGCAAAACCCAGCGTGAGCCGCTTGCCACGGCGTTCCCGCTGATGAACCTGATGAACGATGACGGTGAACCGCTGTTTACGTTACCGCAGGACGAGCGACTGCCGGTCTTCTCGCCTCAGTACAGCCGCAGCACCCTGATGACGCATATGCTGTGCGAGCTGCTGGCGCAGGCGCTGGGTCAGATCAACAGCGTCGCCACCCGCCTGCGTCTGGGCTTCCCTGCCTCGCCACGCCAGCTGCGCACCCTGATCCTGACCCTGCCCTCGGCAATGCCAAAGCAGGAGCGCGAGATTTTCCGTCGCCGCATGTTCGAAGCCATCGCCATCGTCTGGAAAGCGATGGGCTGGCACCCGCAGGATGAGGATTTTGCCACCCGCAAACAGCAGGAAAAAAGCGTGGTGCCGGTCCCTGAAATCCAGATGGAGTGGGATGAGGCCAGCTGTGGTCAACTGGTCTGGCTGTATAACGAAGCGATCTCCCATTTTGGCGGCCAGACGGAAGCCTTCTTTGCCTCCCTCGCCCGCACGGATCGTGAGCCTGAGCCGGGTGTGCAGCCCGGCCGCGCATTGCGCGTCGCGTCTATCGACATCGGTGGCGGCACCACGGATATGGCGATCACCCATTATCAACTGGATGACGGCTCCGGTAATAACGTCAAAATCACGCCGCAGCTGCTGTTCCGCGAAGGGTTTAAAGTGGCGGGCGATGATACCCTTCTGGACGTGATTCAGCGCTACGTGCTGCCCGCCCTGCAAACGCAGCTGCAGAAATCCGGGATTGCGGACGCCTCGCTGCTCATGGCGTCGCTGTTCGGCGACTCCGGGCGTATTGATACCCAGGCCGTGCTGCGCCAGCAAACGGCGCTACAGCTCTTTATGCCGATTGGCCACGCCATTCTTGCGGCGTGGGAATCCAGTGACGTTGACGATCCGCTGGCTGGCCTGCATGCCACCTTTGGCGATCTTCTGCCGCAGAAACCAACCCGCAACGTCATGAATTATCTGCAGCAGGCGATTGATCATGCCCTGCCTGCGGGCTCAGAAGCGTTCGACCTGTTCGCCGTACCGCTGCACGTCAATTTCCGCGGGATGCAGGATGCGATGCTGGCCGGTCAGTTTACGCTGACCTCTCCGCTTCACGCAGTCTGTGAAGCGATTTCCCACTACAGCTGCGATATTCTGCTGATTACCGGTCGCCCTGGCTGCCTGCCAGGCGTTCAGGCGCTGATCCGTCACCTGCAGCCGGTGCCGGTCAATCGCATCGTCTGGCTGGATAAATACCAGGTACATGAGTGGTATCCGTTCAGTCAGCAGGGGCGCATTGGTAACCCTAAATCAACCGCCGCCGTGGGTGCCATGCTGTGCAGCCTGGCGCTCGACCTGCGTCTGCCGCGCTTCAACTTTAAAGCCGCGGACATTGGCGCGTATTCTACCGTGCGTTATCTCGGCGTGCTGGATAACACCGTTAATACCCTGCGTGAGGAAAACGTCTGGTATCAGGATATCGACCTCGATAAGCCGGGCGCAAAACTCGACGCACGCCTGCACTTCCCGCTACGCGGCAACGTCACCCTCGGCTTCCGCCAGCTGGCGAACGCACGCTGGCCTGCCACGCCGCTTTATACGCTCAGCATCAATTCGGCTGAACTGGCGAAAGCGATTGCCGGTGACGGCGTGCTGAACGTGCGGCTTAAGCTCTGCGGCGGCAGCAAGCAGGAAGGTCCTGAGTCCTTTGAACTGAGCGATGCCTGGCTACAGGACGGCACACCGGTAGCGCCTGACGCCTTGACCTTCAAACTGAATACTCTGGCCGATCGCCGACACAGCGGTAGCCACTACTGGATCGACAGCGGGAGCGTATACCTGAAATGACAGCGACGACCACCACCACTCAGGCGTTAATCGGGTGGATTAATGAGACGCGCATGAATGCCCCTGTGCTGGACAACGATGCTGACGCCCTGCTTGCCCGCATCAACGCGGCGCAGGCGCGAGAGCAGGCTATTGAACGTGCCCTGACCCGCCAGAGCAGCATTGGACTTTACGGTCATTCGCAGAGCGCAAAAGCACACCTGCTGCTGTCGCTGTGCGGCAGCGGTAATGGACGGCTAAACGTTACGCCAGGCCAGCGCACCTTTGACTATTTTTCGCATATCAATCCGGGTCATGCCCTGACCAACATGGCCATCCGCTTTACCCGGGAAAACCGGGAGGTGGTCGATGAGGCGTTTCCGCTACGTCTGAGTCTGATCACCGAGGCCGAGCTGGTACAGCTGTTTATTGCCCGCACGACGCTGCATCCGCAGATGCGCGCAGTGGATAAGGCGGTCATTGAGACCCGTCTTGAGAAATGGCGTGGCCTGCGTCAGCCGCAGGGCGTACCGGGTATCACGGCGCAGGAAGTGGGTGCCATCGCCCGCTTCTGGCAGTGCACAATACCCGCTGCGAAACAGCAAATTGATGATACCCTGTGGTATGAGCTTGCCCAACTGGTGCCTTCACTTGATCTCAGCACCCGGGCAAGCGTCTGGTCGCTGCTGTGGGGTGAGCAACAGGAATTCACCCAACAGTGGCTGAAGCTCGCCCATGTTCTGCATCAGACCAGCCATGCCAGCGAGCTTGCTGCTCCGCTGAGTCTGCTGGTAGATAGCTTTGGCTTGCCGGGTGAAGGGTTCCTGACGCATGGCACCTTAACCCAGCAGGACGCACAGGAGACGCTGCTGCATCCGCTGAATAACGGCGACATGCTCAACGCCATCAGCCTCCCGGTTGACGTGCTGGCCTTCCTGACCCGCGAGCTGGTCCTGCCGGTTGAGAGTGGTGCGCTGGATAACGTTGATATCATTGATATTCCGGTCTTTGAAGACAGCAGTGCCGATCCGTTAGCGCAGGCAAAATGTCAGTGGCTGCTCGACCATTACCGCCAGCAGCTACAGCCTGACGTGCTGGTTATCTGCAATGCGACAGCGCAGCACGAGCAGACGGCCAAAAAAGCAAAAGTGTTAATGAACTGGGTCAAAGAGACGCAGCCTGCTGAAGAGTCTGCCCTGCCGGGGCTGGTGTGGGCGATTACCCCGCATGACGCCCGCTTTACCACCCGCCAGAATCTTGATGAAGCCGTACAGCATCTGCTCGGTAAACCGGGTTTACGCTGGGGCACGCTGCAGGCGCTGGATAGCCACAGCATGCAGCGCGTCATTGAGTGGTTGTCTCAGGCCACGCTCCCTGCGCAGCGGCAGAAGCGCCTTGGAACGCTGAAAAGCTTGCTTCGCCAGGAGCTTTCGGCGCTAATGCGCAGCTATCTCGCCCCGCTGGTTGAGGAACCGGCTACCCGACGCGCACAGGCCGAAAACATGGTGCGCACCCTGCAAAGCAGTGCCGCCCGTCACGGCGAGCTTCTTGAAGGATTGATGCCGCCGATGAAAGCGTTTGAAACGCTGCTCGCCGTCCAGCAACCGCGCGAGGAGCAGGTCAATGGGCTGTTTACGGATACCATTGATCTGTTTACCGATAACGCCCAGGAAAGTGCTGGTCAGTTCCAGACGAAGGACAAGGCGCGTCTGGCGCACAGAGTATGGATAAATCATCTGCATCAGTGGAGCCGTAATGAGGCCACGGCCGCCCGTCTCGGTCTGGAACCCGCAGTATTACAGCAAATCGTGGATGTTCTGGTGGTCACCAGCTACCGGCTTAATCTGGCGCAACAGCTTCAGCGTATTGTTGAAGCGGATAAGAGCAGCGCCGCGCAACTGCACGCCGTGATGGGCAATTTCGTTGGCTGGCTGGGGTATGACCAAACGCCTTCAGCAGAGCGTCCGGCAAGCCGCATCCGCAAGGGACAGGCTATCTTCGTTACGCCCGTCGTCAGCAGCGCCGCGCCACGTCTGACGCGTCTGGCGGAACAGCCAGTCCATGCGGCCACCGCGTACGTTTACGACTGGCTGGTTGCCCTCTATAGCCGGGCGATAGAGAACATTGATTACCAGCATCCGCATGATATTCAACCTGACGCACGTCAGGCATTACGGGCTTTAATCATGTAGTTGCCATTCTTGCCGGGTGGCGCTGCGCTTACCCGGCCTACATTCCGCCATAATATCAATACCTTGCAAAATTCATCGTAGGCCCGTGCAAGCGTCGCGCCGCCGGGCGAAACTTTTGCGCACATCACTCCGTCATACACCCGGCTAACGTCTGAGCCAGTGCTGACGGATTTTCCCACGACATAGAATGCCCCGCCGCAGGGATAATTTTTACCTCAACGCCTTTCTGCTTCAGATTATCAACATCGTCGTCAGGCAGAGAATGTTCGCCGAAGATCAGCGTCACCGGGCACGTGAGCGACAGGAATTGCGTTTCCCATACCGGCACAACCCCCTCAACCAGGCTCTTTGCTCCGCGCCAGACTGCATACGGCGCATTGCTTTGCAGACACCCCGCCCACGCTGAGGTTTCTGCGCTGAGCATGGCGTCATAACCCTGTTTCAGAAACTGCTGTTCGGTTTGCGCCGCAATCGAGCGGCTGAACATCCCACCACCCGCGTGAAAATTAGGTTCCGACACCATCAGTCCTTTAACACGCGTTCCCAGCACTGCCGCCGTTTCAATCGCGATACTGCCGCCCATGCTGTGGCCGTATAACCAGAAGGCATCCAATTCAAGGTGGTCAATCAGCTCTGCCACCACGCGGGCCTGGTCAGTCGTGCGGTAGCTGTAGTGCTCGGGTTTATCACTGTAACCGCTGCCGGGCAAATCAATGAGAATGGCCCGGCGTGCGCCAAACTTAAGGTCACGGACAACGCGGGGATATTCATAGGAAGAGGCACACCCCAGCCCGTGGATGAAGACCACGGGCTCGCCTGAGCCGGGCAAATCATGCCAGCGCACGGTGCAACCCGCCTGCTGCGAGTAAAAACTGTTCATAAGCACTCCTTTTACGATGCACTGTGTATTTATACAGTTATCGAATCAGGAATGCCATGTTCATCTGGAAAAAGTGGAAGCGTGCTTCAGAAAAGCGAGATCAGGAGCGCAACGGGGAAGCTCATCGGCCAGGTCGACCCCACCAGAAACGCGCTGAGCAGGCGGATGCGTTTGCGATCTTTTGAAAGGAACCAGGTAATTAATGCACAGATGGAAGCCATCACTGCGTAAAAAACCAACATCTTTTGATACAACGTCATTCTGTATACCAGAGCCGAAAAAATAACCGCACGCAATATGCGTCATATGTTGATACAGATCAAGTTTTTTCGTTACAGAATAACCACTTAAACATTATGGCTAATAACAATGGAGTAGCTTGCTTAACACGCAGGGCGAAGAAGGAGAATGCCCGGCCGCGCAAGCGGCCAGGCAGGATGGCTTAGTGTTTGATCATCACATGCCGGACGACCGTATAATCCTCAAGCCCGTACACCGACATATCTTTGCCGTAGCCGGATAACTTCATGCCGCCGTGCGGCATTTCGCTCACCAGCATAAAGTGGGTATTCACCCAGGTACAGCCGTACTGCAACCGCGCACTCAGACGATGAGCACGGCCCACGTCTTTGGTCCAGACCGATGACGCCAGGCCATACTGTGAATCATTCGCCCAGGCCAGCACCTGCGCTTCATCGTCAAATTCAGTGACGCTCACCACCGGCCCAAACACTTCGCGCTGAACAATGGCATCGTCCTGTTTTGCCCCCGCCAGCAGGGTCGGCTGGAAGTAGTAGCCAGCCCCCTCCTTTTTGCTTCCGCCCGTCACAACGCTGATATGACCGAGCGCTTTCGCCTGATCGACAGCCTGACAGACGCGTGAAAGGTGAGCGGCCGAGCTGAGCGGCCCCAGTTCAGTAGCGGCATCTTCCGGCGCCCCCATTTTGAGGCTGGCGACCGCAGCACCCAGCTTTTCAACCAGCGCAGGATATATGCCTTTCTGGGCATAAATGCGGCAGGCCGCCGTACAGTCCTGCCCGGCATTGTAGAAACCAAACGTTCGCACCCCTTCGACAACCGCGTCCAGGTCAGCATCATCAAAAACGATCACCGGAGCCTTACCGCCCAGCTCCATGTGGGTGCGCTTAATGGAGGACGCCGTATGGCCGATGATATGCTCGCCGGTGGCAATTGAACCGGTCAGCGACACCATGCGGACTTTGTCATGCCCTGTGAGCGGATCGCCAACCGTCTTACCGCGACCAAATAACACGTTCACAACGCCTGCCGGGAAGATATCTTTCGCCAGTTCTCCCAGTTTTAACGCCGTCAGCGGCGTGATTTCAGAGGGTTTTATCACCACGCAGTTACCGGCAGCCAGCGCGGGTGCCAGCTTCCATGCTGCCATCATCAGCGGGTAGTTCCACGGCGCAATCGATGCAACTACCCCCACCGGATCACGGCGGATCATCGAGGTGTGCCCCTCAAGGTATTCACCTGCGGCCAGACCGTTCAGGCAGCGGGCCGCCCCGGCGAAGAAACGAAACACGTCGACCACCGCCGGAATTTCATCCCCCAGAGCACAGTGGAGCGGCTTCCCGCAGTTGAGCGATTCAAGCCTGGCAAATTCTTCACCCTGCGCCTCAATGGCGTCAGCCAGTTTCAGCAGACATTCCGCACGCGCTTTGGGCGTGGTCTGCCCCCAGTCGATAAAAGCCCCATCGGCGGCCTGAACAGCCGCGTCAACTTGCGCGACAGAGGCTTCAGCAATCTCCAGCAGTACTTCTCCGGTGGCCGGGTTGTATACCGGCTGCTTTTCGCCTTGTCCGGCGACCAGTTCACCCTTTATCAGCAGATGTGTTTGCATAGCATTGTCCTGTTCAAATCAATGTTATTTCCCGCTGCCGGCGATGTTCTCGCCATCGCGGGTTAGCCACCAGGCACCCAGAATGGGGAAAGTTGTCACCAGCATGACCAACAGTGCAACAACGTTGGTGACCGGCACGTCGCGAGGACGGCCGAGCTGATTGAGCAACCACAGCGGTAACGTGCGCTCGTGTCCCGCCGTAAAGGTTGTGACGATGATTTCGTCAAACGACAGGGCAAAGGCCAGCATTCCGCCCGCCAGAAGTGCTGAACCCAGATTGGGCAACACCACATAGCGGAAGGTTTGCCACCCGTCGGCCCCGAGATCCATTGACGCCTCCACCAGACTCCAGGAGGTGCGTCTGAACCGGGCAATGACGTTGTTGAACACCACCACCACGCAGAATGTGGCGTGCCCGACAACGATGGTGAAAAAACCCGGTTCAAGGTTGATCGTTTTAAATGCGGTCAGCAGCGCCAGACCGGTAATGATTCCCGGTAAGGCAATGGGCAACAGCAGCAACAGTGAAATGGCGTTTTTGCCAAAAAAGTCGCTTCGCCACAGTGCCGCTGCAGCAAGCGTGCCAAGCACCAGGGCAATGGCGGTGGAGAGCGCGGCAATCTGAAGTGACAACGTCACGGATTCAATGATATCGCCACGCCCCGCCGCCACGCTAAACCACTTGAACGTCAGCCCCTGCGGCGGGAAGCTGAAGGCAGCATCTTCAGTGTTAAAGGCGTAGATCGCGATAATCAGCAGCGGGAAGTGCAGGAAGATGACGCCTCCCCATGCCGCCACTTTCAGGAACAACGGTGCGCGTTCAGAGTGCATCGAATGCTCCCAGACGTTTCACGAACGCCAGATAAAGCGAAATCAGCACAATGGGAACCAGCGTAAACGCAGCCGCCATGGGCATATTGCCGATAGCGCCCTGCTGAGCGTAGACCATGTTACCGATGAAATAGCCCGGCGGCCCCACCAGCTGCGGGACGATGAAATCCCCCAGCGTCAGGGAAAAGGTAAATATCGAACCCGCGGCAATTCCCGGGATCGCCAGCGGCAATACAACATAGCTAAAGGTCTGGCGGGGGCGCGCGCCGAGGTCGGCTGAAGCCTGCAGTAACGACGCTGGCAGACGTTCCAGCGCGGCCTGCACGGGCAGGATCATAAACGGCAGCCAGATATAGACAAAGACCAGAAAGCGCCCCAGCCCGGAGGTGGATAACGTGTTACCGCCTATCGCCGGGAGCGTAAGAAGTGAGGTGAGGATCGGTTCCAGCCCCATATGACTGAGAAACCATTGCGCTACACCATCCTTCGCCAGCAGCAACGTCCAGGCGTAGGCTTTGACAATGTAGCTCGCCCACATCGGCAGCATCACGGCGATATAGAAGAACGCTTTCCACTTGCCGCGGGTGTAACGCGCCATATACCAGGCCATCGGGAATGCCAGAATGGCGCTGGCCAAAGTGACCGCGATCGCCATCGTTAAGGTGCGCAGGATGATGTCGTAGTTTGCCGGATTGAAGAGCGCCTGAATATTCGCCAGCGTCAGGTCCGGCGTGACCGCCATGGTGAAGTCGTCAAAGGTGTAAAATCCCTGCCACAGCAGGGTCAGCAACGATCCGAAATAGACGATGCCAAACCACATCAGCGGGGCAAGCAGCAGCAGGAACAGGCCGAGCGACGGCTTACGCCAGAACAGTGCCGTCATGCGGCTCAAGCGGCCGTGCGGTGCGGGAGGATGAGCGACACTCATATCCATTTCACCTTTCCTCATGCAGGCGAATCATCGCCTCGCGTGACCACGAGGCCATCACCGCCTGCCCCGGCGCAATGCCGCTCAGCAGCGAGACATCGCTGAGGTTGGCCTGGCTGACCAGCAGTTTGGCCCCCTCGGCAAGCTTCAGTTCCAGGCGCGTGGCGGCTCCCTGATACTGAACGGCCTGCACGATACCCTGAACCTGAACCTCACCGCCCTCGTTCAGGCGAATATGTTCCGGGCGCAGGGAATAGATACCTTCCATGCCGCAAATTTTCTGCGCAAGCGCTGCATTAAAGACGTTGGACGTGCCCACAAAACCGGCGACAAACGGCGTGCGCGGACGCATATAGAGATCGCGCGGGGTATCCACCTGCTCGATGCGTCCGTTATTGAATACCGCCACCCGGTCCGACATGGAGAGCGCTTCGCCCTGATCGTGGGTGACGAAAATAAAGGTAATGCCGAGTTCCTGCTGAAGTTTCTTCAGCTCGAATTGCATCTGTTCGCGCAGTTTGAGATCGAGCGCGCCCAGCGGTTCGTCCAGCAGCAGGACGCGCGGTTCATTGACCAGCGCCCGGGCGATGGCGACACGCTGGCGCTGGCCGCCGGAAAGTTGCGAAGGTTTGCGGGCGATGGCAAAGCTCAGCCCTACTTTTTCCAGGGCATCACGCGCCTGGGCATGGCGTTTCTTCTTGTCGACGCCTTTCACCATCAGCCCGTAGGCGACATTATCGAGGATCGACATATGCGGGAATAGCGCATAATCCTGAAAGACGGTATTTACATCCCGCTCCCATGGCGGTAGCGCGCTCGCCTCTTTGCCGAAAATAGAAATCGTGCCGCCTGACAGCTGTTCAAAACCCGCTATCAGGCGCAGGCAGGTAGTTTTGCCGGAGCCCGAAGGCCCCAGCATGGAGAAAAACTCCCCGTCGCGAATGGCAATGGTCACCCCGTCCACCGCCCGCACGTCGCCATACAGCCGGGAAACATTGTTAAATTCTACTGCGTACGTCATGATCTGCTCCCGGGCGATTATCGTCCACCCATGATGGCGATGTAATCCTGCGTCCAGCGGCTGTACGGCACGAATTTGCCACCTTGAGCGGTCGGGGTTTTCCAGAAAAGGATTTTGTCGAACTCGTTATAACCGTTTGTTTCACAACCTTTATCACCCAGCAGCGTACTGGCTTTACACCCTTCAGGCACGACGGGCAGTGAGCCGAACCATGCCGCCAGATCGCCCTGCACTTTTGGCGTCAGCGACCAGTTCATCCATTTGTAGGCGCACATCGGGTGTTTTGCCTGGGCGTGGAGCATGGTGGTATCCGCCCAGCCGGTTACCCCTTCTTTCGGGAAGACGGTGGCGATGGGCTGGTTCTCAGCCTTAAGCGCATTTGCCTGATATGGCCAGGCGCTGGAAGCCACAACGCCTTCATTTTTGAAGTCGCTCATCTGGACGGTGGTGTCATGCCAGTAGCGGTGGATCAGGGCATGCTGGTCGCGAAGCACTTTCAGCACCGCGGCATATTGTTCTTCGGTGAGCTGGTAGGGATCGCTGATGCCCAGCTGTGGCTGGGTGGCTTTGACGAACAGCGCCGCATCGGCGATATAAATTGGCCCGTCATATGCCTGCACGCGACCCTGATTGGTTTTACCGTCCGGCAGATCCTGTTTGGTAAAGACCACACTCCAGCTGTCCGGTGGCGTCGGGAAGGTTTTGGTGTTGTACATCAGCAGGTTTGGCCCCCACTGATAGGGCGTACCGTAGACCTTGCCGCCCACGTTAAACCATTCCCCCTTCACAATGCGCGTGTCGAGGGTTTTCCAGTTCGGGATGAGTTCGGGATTTATCGGCTGAACGCGTTTGCCCATGATCAGGCGAAGCGATGCATCGCCTGACGCGGTGACCAGATCGTATCCCCCTTTCGCCATCAGGCTGACCATTTCATCTGACGTGGCCGCCGTTTTCACGTTAACGGCACAACCGGTCTCTTTTTCAAACTGGGTGACCCAGTCATAGTTTTTATCGGTCTGCCCACGCTCGATATAGCCCGGCCAGGCAATAATATCCAGACGACCTTCCCCGTCACCCATCGCCTTAGGTGGTTCTGCGGCGTGCGCTGTCATGATAGTCATGCCGAGCGCGCACAGGCTGCTGCGGGCAAATTTTTTGCTCATAAGAATTACTCCTGTCGCAATGAAATTTAGCGGCAGCCGTGCCGTAAAAATATCTCCCTTATTAAACGTAGACCGCGCAATTGCGCCGCACCGTTTGGCTTCAGGAAATTTCATCAAGGTGTGACCGAGGGCGCATTCCCCGTTAACTGGATTATAGACAAGGGGTTAGCGGCGCGAGGCAGTATGCAGATTTCCTATGACCGGGCACTGCGAAATATTCGTAGCGCCGTCATCAGGATAAGAAATGTTTATTTAAATAAGGGGAAAAAGATTATTTCAACATCGTGCTAATTAATTTTCCTAACTGAATCACCGCCTGCTCTTCTCGCTCTCCCCACGCCCAGGAGGTATTAAAACGGAAGAACGGTGTCCATGCGTCAGAGGTGGAAAACATTTTTCCTGGCGCAATGCTGATATGGTGCGTTAAGGCCTTTTCACTTAGCAGCCCGGCATCCAGCTGTGCCGGAAGCTCCAGCCATAAAAAGTAGCCGCTGTCGTTATGGTGAATTTTGACCCCGACGGGCATATGGCGCAGCAGTGACTGCCAGGCTTGCTGTTTTCGCTCAGCGAGCGTTCGTCGCAGGCGGCGAAGATGGGCGTCGTAGCGTTTAGTCGCCAGGTAGTCCACCAGTGCCAGCTGCATAGGGGAGCTGGTCGATAACGTGCTCATCAGTTGCAACTGCTGAATGCGTCGCGCATGTTTTCCGGCCGCCACCCAGCCGATACGGAATCCTGCCACCAGACATTTTGAAAAAGAGGAGCAGTGAAGCGTCATGTCGTCCCGATCCCAGGCTTTTGCCGGAAGCGGTTTTTCGCGGCCGAAATAGAGCTCACTATAAACATCGTCCTCAATCAGGGTGACGTTATGCTTCGTCAGGAGGGCGACCAGACGGGCTTTTTTCTCTGCACTTAGCGTAAAACCAAGCGGATTCTGGCCGTTGGTCATCAGCCAGCAGGCTTTTACCGGATAGTCATTCAGCGCCTGTTCAAGGGCGTTCAGGTCTATCCCCTCCCGGACGTCCGTGGCGACCGACAACGCTTTGAGCTTCAGGCGTTCCAGCGCCTGCAGCGCGCCATAAAAGCAGGGGTTTTCGACAATCACCCAGTCGCCAGGCTCCGTCACCGCCTGCAAACTCAGGTTCAGCGCTTCGAGCGCGCCTGCGGTAATGACAATTTCGTCCGGCGAGATGTTCATCCCCTGCTGCGCATAGCGGCGCGCAATGGCGTGGCGGAGTTCAGCGTTACCCGGCGGCAGGTTTTCAATCACGCTCATCGCAGTCGCCGTTTTGCTGACGTTAGCCAGCGAGCGGTTGAGCTGCTGAAGCGGGAAAAGCCGGGGATCGGGAAAGGCGGATGCGAAAGGAACGACAGACGGATCGCGGCTGGCCTGAAGGACATCGAAGATATAGGTGTTGATATCCACCGCTTCGTCACGCATCACCTGGGCAGGCGGCACAGGCTGGTGCGTGGTCGGGCGCGAGGCAACGTAATAGCCCGATTGTGGCCTGGCGACAATGCGTCCCTGACTTTCCAGCATCTGATACGCGTGGCCAACGGTCATGAAACTCATGCCGCTGCTCGCCACCTGCTCTCGCAGGGAAGGCAGTTTATCGCCCGGCAGCCATACGCCAAGCTCAATTTGCGAGATAATTTGTTGCGCCAGACGCTGGTATTTTTTCATCAGATTCTCCTTATTGCCGACAGTGTATATCAGCAGGAGAAAAAGAGAAGATTTTGCTAACTGTTATGAAAAACCGGGTAGATTACTTACGGTACTCGGTGGTGTGATTCATCGCGGAACGCGCAGCAGCGAGGTGGTCGAGCGTGATCATCGACGATTTGCAAAAAATGCATTTTGCGCCGAATGGGTTTTTCTCAGACACATCAAAGACTGAAGTGCGGTACTGCGAGCCATGACAGCATGGGCAGCGGAAATGGATATAAGAAGTCATAGGATTCTCCTGTTAACGTAAAAACGTAAATTACTAATGGGCCGATTGGGCAATATTGGTTTTAAACAAAACGAATCGGAATGTAGATAAAGACCCAAGAGAGGCTGCGGAGAGGCACAACGTGATGAGAACTGCTTTATAAAACTACGTCAGATATTTTTTTGGACTCAAAACCAGAAATCCATTAACGCATGTTGCTGACGGCAAAGCAAGCGGATTGATGCGTAAAATTCATAAAAATAATTTTTTTATTCCGTAACGGTAATCTATATCAGTTTGTAAAAGCGGGAGTCTGAATCAAACTGTTATGGTTAAAATTCGCTGTTCTGCGTCTGATAGTCCGATCTCTGCGCCTATACCATAACAACACACCGTTTGACATTGAGGCTGTGCATGTTTGGTTTGGATGCTTTTCACCTTGCGCGGATACAGTTTGCCTTTACCGTATCCTTTCACATTATTTTCCCGGCAATCACCATCGGCCTGGCAAGCTATCTTGCCGTGCTCGAAGGATTATGGCTGAAAACAAAAAATCCGGTCTGGCGCTCGCTTTACCATTTCTGGTCGAAGATTTTTGCCGTTAACTTTGGCATGGGCGTAGTCTCCGGCCTGGTCATGGCCTACCAGTTTGGCACCAACTGGAGCGGCTTTTCACAGTTTGCGGGCAGTATTACCGGCCCGCTCCTGACCTACGAAGTGCTTACCGCCTTCTTCCTTGAGGCCGGTTTCCTCGGCGTGATGCTGTTCGGCTGGAAGAAAGTCGGACCGGGACTGCACTTCTTCTCCACCTGCATGGTGGCGCTGGGGACTATTATCTCCACCTTCTGGATCCTCTCTTCGAATAGCTGGATGCAGACCCCGCAGGGCTATGAGATTGTCAACGGCCAGGTGGTGCCGGTGGACTGGTTCGCTGTGGTGTTCAACCCCTCCTTCCCTTACCGCCTGCTGCATATGTCGATCGCCGCGTTCCTCAGTAGCGCCCTGTTTGTTGGTGCATCCGCAGCATGGCATTTGCTGCGCGGGAATAATAATCCTGCCATACGGGCAATGTTTTCAATGGCACTGTGGATGACGCTGATTGTCGCTCCCCTCCAGGCTATGGTTGGTGATATGCATGGGTTGAATACTTTAAAGCATCAACCCGCCAAAATTGCCGCCATTGAGGGCCACTGGGAAAACCCACCGGGTGAGCCGACCCCGTTGCTGCTGTTTGGCTGGCCTGACATGGAGCAAGAGCGCACCCGCTTTGGTCTGGAGATCCCGGCGCTGGGAAGTCTTATCCTGACGCACAGCCTGGATAAACAGGTCCCAGCCCTTAAGGAGTTCCCGAAAGAAGATCGCCCAAACTCGACCATCGTCTTCTGGTCATTCCGCATCATGGCGGGCTTAGGCATGCTGATGTTGCTGCTTGGGGTGATGGCGCTCTGGTTGCGCTACAAAAAGCGCGTTTATTCATCCCGCCCGTTCCTGTGGTTTGCCCTGTTAATGGGCCCATCCGGCCTGATTGCGATTCTGGCAGGCTGGGTCACCACCGAAGTGGGCCGCCAGCCGTGGGTGGTCTATGGACTCCAGCGAACGAAGGATGCGGTATCAGCCCACGGCGATCTGCATATGAGCGTGAGTTTGCTGGCCTTCTTCATCGTCTACACCTCGGTGTTTGGCGTCGGCTACAGCTATATGGTTCGCCTCATCAAAAAAGGCCCGCAGCCACACGAATCTTTCGCCACCGCGTCCGATGGACGTCCTGCACGCCCGCTTTCAGCCGTCACTACTGAACATAAGGAGCAGCCGTAATGGGTATCGATCTTTCCATTATCTGGTTTGTGATCATCGTCTTTGCCACGCTGATGTATATCGTCATGGACGGCTTTGATCTGGGGATCGGGATGTTGTTCCCCGCAACGCCAAACGCTGACGATCGTGATGTGATGGTCAACAGCGTCGCGCCGGTATGGGACGGCAATGAGACCTGGCTGGTGCTTGGCGGCGCCGCCCTGTTCGGCGCATTCCCGCTGGCGTATGCGGTGATCGTTGATGCTCTCACCATTCCGCTGACATTAATGCTGATCGGACTTATTTTCCGCGGGGTGGCATTCGAGTTTCGTTTTAAAGCCACGCCCGCCCACCGCCCCTTCTGGGATAAAGCGTTTATTGGCGGTTCCATTCTGGCAACGTTTACCCAGGGCGTGACGGTGGGCGCCGTCATTAACGGTTTTACCGTGACAGGCCGAACGTATACGGGTGGTCCGTTTGACTGGTTTACCGCATTTAACCTGTTCTGCGGTGCGGGTCTGATGGTGGCCTACGCGTTACTGGGATCGACGTGGCTGGTAATGAAAAGCGAAAATGCGCTGCAGCAAAGGATGCGGGCGTTATCCAAAACGTTACTGATTATCCTGCTGGCATTTATTGCGGCGATCAGCCTCTGGACGCCGCTTGCCCACCCGGCCATTGCCGCACGCTGGTTTACGCTGCCGAATCTGTTTTATCTGCTGCCGGTTCCTGCGCTGGTCGTGATTTTTAGCCTGTGTCAGTGGCGCTGCCTGAATAATCCTGACAGCCATAACCGTCCGTTTATCCTGACGTTAGGGCTGATATTCCTTGGTTTTAGCGGGCTTGGGATCAGCATCTGGCCGCATATTATTCCGCCATCCATCACCTTGTGGCAGGCCGCTGCGCCAACGCAAAGCCAGGGCTTTATGCTGGTGGGTGCACTGTTGATCATCCCCGTCATTCTGGTCTACACCTTCTGGAGTTACTACGTATTTCGCGGCAAAGTTCAGCATGGGGAGGGTTATCACTGATGCAACAACCGGTCTGGAAAAGAGTGTTGTGGCTGGCCATTATCTGGGGCGGCAGCGTACTGGCGCTGGCTGCGGTCAGTATGCTCTTTCGCATATTGATGACGGCAGCCGGGTTTAAATCTCATTAATCGTCATTCCGGGCAACCGCTGCGTTGCCCGGCTCTCCCCGCACTTTCAGATAAACCCCATTAACGCACGTCAGCGTATCGTTACACTTGTAAAAGATTCACAGTATTTATTATTTGAGAACAAAAATGAAAAAGCTCATTGCGTTAAGTGTTATCAGTCTTGTCCTGACCGGCTGCGTTAATCCGGGCAAAGCGTCCGTTCAGCCAGAGCAGCTGAAGAACCATCGTTTTGTACTGGAAAATGTGGATGGCAAAGCCGTGAAGGGCATGACAACACCACCTGAGATCAGTTTTAACGCGCTGCCCGCTCTGAACCTGGTAGATAACATCAGCGTGTCTGGCACGATGTGTAACCGCTTCAACGGACAGGGGAAATTGTCCGAAGGTGAGCTGACAGTGAAAACGCTGGCAATGACGCGCAAACTCTGTACTGAACCGCAGCTTAACGAACTGGATCACACCCTCGGCGACATGCTGCGCAAAGGGGCGCAGGTCGACCTGACGGAAGACCAGTTAACGCTGGCGACCGCCGACAAAACGCTGATGTTTAAACGTGTTGACTGATCAGTAATTACCGCAGCTGCCAACGGCAAGCGACTGTTCACTGCAGCGTTTGCCGTTTGGCAACGCGCACATCCCAATAGCTGAACCATCAAGCTGGCGGGCAACCGACAGCGAGCCGCCAATCATGGCACAGTTGGCTTGTCCTGAGCTGGACATTGACGCTCTCATTCCCGGCGCTACGTGAGCCGCCGTCGCCTGCTGAACAGGCTCACTGCTACATGCCGACAATAATAATGCGGCACACCCAATCAAAAATGCTGAACGCATGCTCTCTCCCCCGTAAATAATGCGAAACCTATGCATAATAGGCATCACCTCCCGTGTCGTCGAGAGCGGAAGTGCGTATTTATGCGCTACTGAAACAATTTCTCGCAATTTTTTTACCCTTTAGTTGATCTACTCATTGATGACGAGAATATCGAGGACACAAAAGCGAAAATCGTAAAACCCCCTGTTTGCTAGACTAAAGAGATAATATTCAAGGCTTGTCGTCTTATGACAGGCCCTCTTTTTTTTGCGCAATGTAAGGGTGTCGTCCTATGCAAACTATTGACGGTAATGGTGCAGTTGCCTCAGTCGCGTTTCGCACCAGCGAAGTTATCGCCATCTACCCGATTACGCCAAGCTCGACCATGGCGGAACAGGCGGATGCCTGGGCGGGAAACGGGGTAAAAAACGTCTGGGGTGATGTCCCGAGAGTGGTTGAAATGCAGTCTGAAGCGGGAGCGATCGCTACGGTTCATGGTGCGCTGCAGACAGGCGCGCTCTCCACGTCGTTTACCTCCTCACAGGGATTGTTGTTGATGATCCCGACGCTGTACAAACTCGCCGGCCAGCTGACCCCCTTCGTCCTGCACGTCGCCGCACGTACCGTTGCGACCCATGCGCTCTCCATCTTTGGCGATCACTCCGACGTGATGGCCGTGCGTCAGACAGGCTGCGCCATGCTCTGCGCCAGCAGCGTTCAGGAAGCACAAGATTTTGCGTTGATTTCTCATATCGCCACGCTTAAAAGCCGCGTTCCGTTTATCCATTTCTTTGATGGTTTCCGCACGTCTCACGAAATCAACAAAATCGTCCCGCTGGCGGACGATACGATCCTTACTCTTTTGCCGCAGGCGGAAATCGACGCGCATCGCGCCCGTGCCCTTAACCCGGAACACCCGGTAATTCGCGGGACATCAGCCAATCCGGACACCTATTTCCAGTCCCGTGAAGCCACGAATCCGTGGTACAACGCGGTTTATGACCACGTCGAGCAGGCAATGAATGATTTTGCCGCCGCGACCGGTCGCACGTACAAGCCGTTCGAATACTACGGCCATCCGCAGGCTGAACGCGTGATTGTGCTAATGGGTTCCGCCATCGGCACCTGTGAAGAGGTGGTTGACGAGCTGCTGACCCGTGGAGAAAAGGTCGGCGTACTTAAAGTGCGTCTGTATCGCCCGTTCTCGGCCAAACATCTGCTCTCTGCCCTGCCGGAAAGCGCGCGTACGGTGGCGGTGCTCGACCGAACCAAAGAGCCTGGGGCGCACGCTGAACCGCTTTACCTGGACGTCATGACCGCCCTGGCAGAAGCCTTTAACCAGGGCGAGCGTGAAACACTTCCGCGGGTGATCGGCGGTCGCTATGGCTTATCCTCCAAAGAGTTCGGGCCGGATTGCGTGCTGGCGGTATTTAATGAACTGCGGGAAGCAAAACCCAAACCGCGCTTCACGGTGGGTATCTATGATGATGTCACGAACCTGTCCCTGCCCTTGCCGGAAAATACGCTGCCTTCAACCGCCAAACTTGAGGCACTGTTTTACGGCCTGGGCAGCGATGGCAGCGTCTCGGCGACCAAAAATAACATCAAGATCATCGGTAACTCGACCCCGTGGTACGCACAAGGCTACTTCGTTTACGACTCCAAAAAAGCGGGTGGCCTGACTGTTTCCCACCTGCGCGTCAGCGAGCACCCTATCCGCTCGGCCTACCTGATTTCTCAGGCCGACTTTGTTGGCTGCCACCAGCTGCAGTTTATCGACAAATACCAGATGGCGGAGCGCCTGAAGCCAGGCGGTATTTTCCTCCTCAATACGCCGTATAGCGCGGATGAGGTCTGGGCGCGTCTGCCGCAGGAAGTGCAGACGGTCCTGAACCAGAAAAAAGCCCGATTCTATGTGGTCAACGCGGCAAAAATTGCCCGCGAATGTGGCCTGGCTGCACGTATCAATACCGTGATGCAGATGGCCTTCTTCCATCTGACCCAAATCCTGCCGGGCGACAGCGCACTGGTAGAGTTGCAGGGCGCGATCGCCAAAAGCTACAGCAGCAAGGGACAGGAGCTGGTAGAGCGTAACTGGCAGGCGCTGGCGCTGGCGCGCGAGTCTCTGTCCGAGGTGCCGCTGCAGCCGGTGAATGACGCCAGTCCGAACCGTCCTCCGGTGGTCTCTGATGCGGCGCCTGATTTCGTTAAGACCGTAACGGCAGCCATGCTGGCCGGGCTGGGTGACGCCCTGCCCGTCTCCGCGCTGCCGCCGGATGGAACCTGGCCGATGGGTACCACGCGCTGGGAAAAGCGCAATATCGCCGAAGAAATCCCGATCTGGAAAGAAGAGCTGTGCACGCAATGCAACCACTGCGTCGCGGCCTGCCCGCACTCGGCCATTCGTGCCAAGGTCGTGTCACCGGAAGCGATGGAAGACGCACCGGCCAGCCTGCACTCGCTGGATGTAAAATCCCGCGATATGCGCGGACAGAAATACGTTCTCCAGGTCGCGCCGGAAGATTGCACCGGCTGTAACCTCTGCGTTGAGGTCTGCCCGGCGAAAGACAGGCAGAACCCGGACATTAAAGCAATCAACATGATGTCGCGCCTGGAGCACGTTGAAGAAGAGAAAGAGAACTATGACTTCTTCCTGAATCTGCCGGAAATCGATCGCAGCAAACTGGAACGGATTGATATTCGGACTTCGCAGCTCATCACGCCGCTGTTCGAATACTCTGGTGCCTGTTCCGGCTGCGGTGAAACGCCGTATATCAAGCTGCTTACTCAGTTGTACGGCGACCGGATGTTGATTGCTAACGCCACCGGCTGCTCGTCCATCTACGGCGGTAATTTGCCCTCGACGCCTTATACCACCGATGAAAAGGGTCGCGGTCCGGCCTGGGCAAACTCGCTGTTTGAGGATAACGCCGAGTTTGGCCTGGGCTTCCGCCTCACCGTTGATCAACACCGCGCGCGAGTGATGCGCTTGCTGGAGCAGTTCGCCGGGCAAATTCCTGCCGAACTGAATGCCGCGCTTCACGCCGAAGCGACACCCGACGTGCGTCGCGAGCAGGTAGCAGCGTTGCGTCATGCCCTTCAGGGGGTCGCGGGTGCAGAGCAGTTGCTGACCGACGCTGACGCGCTGGTCGAAAAATCCATCTGGTTGATTGGCGGCGACGGCTGGGCATACGACATCGGCTTTGGCGGGCTGGATCACGTCCTGAGCCTTACCGAAAACGTCAACATCCTGGTGCTGGATACGCAGTGTTATTCCAATACCGGAGGCCAGGCATCGAAAGCCACACCGCTGGGCGCCGTCACGAAATTTGGTGAACACGGTAAGCGCAAAGCACGCAAGGATCTCGGCGTGAGTATGATGATGTACGGCCACGTTTACGTCGCGCAAATCTCGCTCGGCGCGCAGCTTAACCAGACGGTGAAAGCGATTCAGGAAGCAGAAGCCTATCCCGGCCCATCGCTAATCATTGCCTACAGCCCGTGCGAAGAGCATGGCTACGATCTGGCGCTCAGCCACGATCAGATGCGTCAACTGACGGCGACCGGCTTCTGGCCGCTGTACCGGTTCGATCCGCGCCGTGCGGACGAGGGGAAATTACCGCTGGCGCTGGATTCGCGTCCGCCGTCAGATGCGCTGGCAGAGACGCTGATGCAGGAGCAGCGCTTCCGTCGCCTCAATGCGCAACAGCCTGAGGTGGCGGAACAACTCTGGAAAGACGCCGCCGCCGATCTGCAAAAACGGTATGACTTCCTGGCACAGCTGGCCGGGAAGGCCGAGAAATCAGCCAGCGACTAACGCCACTGCCCGGCTCGTCCGGGCATTTTTTTGTCATAAAAAAAGCCCGATGCTTTCACATCGGGCTAATCCAGATAATCAATGAATATCGTTCTAGTTACCTAAATAACATTCATGTGAATTATGGATAAATAATCTTAAAGGCATATAACGACGCAAAGACTACCTGAACTGGCGACTCATTAAAAATTTTTATTTGTTATGGTACAACCTTAATTATTCACCAAACAAATGATCATTACCGTGGTTTAATTCAGTTTAGATTTAACTCAATTCGTAACAATTATATTTTATTACTCTTCTGTGGAGTGTTTTAGCATGAGACCACTTTCTTATTTGGAAAGTTCAACAGGTAATTAAATAAAAACAACCGCAAAGGAATACCAAAATGCAAAGAAAAGTACTGGCTCTGATGATTCCGGCTCTGTTAATGGCTGGCGCAGCACATGCGGCAGAAATTTATAATAAAGATGGCAACAAATTAGACCTGTACGGAAAAGTAGACGGCCTGCACTACTTCTCTGATGACGCCTCTAAAGATGGCGACCAAACCTACATGCGTCTGGGTTTCAAGGGTGAGACGCAGATCAACGACATGATGACCGGCTACGCCCAGTGGGAGTACAACATTCAGGCTAATAACACTGAAGGGTCTGATAACCAGTCCTGGACGCGTCTGGCCTTCGCCGGTGTAAAAGTGGGTGACTACGGCTCGTTCGATTATGGCCGTAACTATGGCGTGCTGTACGACGTGGAAGGCTGGACCGATATGCTCCCTGAATTCGGCGGCGACTCTTACACCAATGCGGATAATTTTATGACTGGCCGTGCGAACGGCGTCGCAACCTATCGTAACACCGACTTCTACGGTCTGGTGCCGGGTCTGAACTTAGCGCTGCAGTATCAGGGCAACAATGAAGATGCCAGCAACAACCAGGAAGGCACCAATAATGGCCGCGACACGCGTCATGAGAACGGTGACGGCTTCGGTATTTCGACCACCTACGACCTTGGCATGGGCATCAGCGCCGGTGCTGCCTACACCTCTTCTGACCGTACCAACGACCAGGTGACGAATACCACTGCGGGCGGTGATAAAGCAGATGCCTGGACGGCAGGCCTGAAATATGACGCCAATAATATCTATCTGGCGGCGATGTATTCTGAAACCCGCAACATGACCCCGTATGGTGATAATACCGACGCCGTGGCGAACAAAACCCAGAACTTTGAAGTGACTGCGCAGTACCAGTTCGATTTCGGTCTGCGTCCGGCCATTTCTTATTTGCAGTCTAAAGGTAAAGACCTGGCCAACGGTCAGGGCGATCAGGACCTGGTTAAATATGCGGATGTAGGCGCTACCTACTATTTCAACAAGAACATGTCCACCTACGTTGATTACAAAATCAACCTGCTGGATGAAGATGATAACTTCTACAAAGACAACGGCATCAGCACCGATGATGTCGTCGCGTTAGGTCTGGTTTACCAGTTCTGATTGTCAGAGCCCGCAGACAATGCGGGCTCACCATTTTTGACGTTCTTAGCTTTTATGGGTCTCTCTTTTGCGAAACGAGAGATAACCAAACACCCCACTTTCGCCGTCCTTCGGATGGTTGACGCCGTCCATTACCGTCACTTCGGGGAAATCAAACGGCGAGACATTTTCAATACAGGACACATTCACGCCGTATTCATTAGGGTTAGAGCGACGCTGATGGAACGTATATATTCCGCAGACTGAGCAAAAGAAATGCCGCGCCGTCCCGGTGTGAAAACGGTACTCCGTCAGCTTGTCCTCGCCTTTGGTTACGGTAATTCCCGATAACGGAGCAGAAACCGCGACTGCGCCCCGCATACGACAAAAAGAGCAGCTGCAGCGCCGCGCGGTGTTAAAGCCATCAGTGAGTTCAACCGTAAAGGCTACCGCGCCACAATGGCACTGCGCATGACGTACTTCAGCCATCGTTATACCCCTTTTCTCACCAGCTGGGCGGCTTTAACGAAAACCTCATCTTCGACACCATCACCTTTCTGCCTGCCCAGCCTGACCAGTTCATCCACTATGCTGTCGCGATCGATCGGTCTCTGTGCGGAAACCAGTCCAATAACAGCGGCGCCGATCGCCAGCCCCACTAATCCTGTTTGTTCGTCTTTGTTCTTCATCTTCATGCTCCTGATACAACAAACAAGCGTAGCAGGATTTTAAAAACGCGGCGTCAGACCGTATTTGGGCGTTTTGATATTTGCCGCCCAAATCTTGATATCATTTTGCAGGAGTAGCGTGAAATCGGATTTTAGATAGGTCACCAGGCTATTGACGCTGTTCGCATCCACCACGGAGAAATGGTCTATTCTGTTCTGTCCTACCTGAACACAGCGATATTTTGCGGCCAGCACTTTGCCATTCACATTAAGCTGCTGGTTATTATCATCGCAGCGGCCTTCAGTGATATACGACACCACCAGATTTGCGGATTTACGCTCAGGCTGGAATATGCTCACCATGACAGGAAAACCGTCCGAGGTCTGCGTCATGTCATAGAGAACGGCATTTTTTATATACCAGGTATTATATTCCCGCTCCTGAAACGCTGACCAGCCAGGCGCAGAGAAAAACACCAGTGCTGCCAGTGCAATAGATTTTCTATTCATGGGATGCTGTCGTCCGTGTTGTTGCACGTATTATTCAGATTGTGCAAAAAACAGCAACCCACCAGGAATTGGCCTACTACTTTTGGCAGTAGGCCCGTTTCACGTTATTCAGATGCGTTCTCACCCGTCGCTGTCAGCCCGACACGCTGACCATATGAGAGCTCTAAGGTATTTCCGTCAGGATCGGCAAAGAATACGTAATACCCGACGGGATCACCCAGATCCTCCGGTGCTTTACGTAATACCCCTTCCTCAGTGGCCATCGCCGTTTTTCTGTCAATTTCTTCACGCGTGGCGCAGGCAATCCCAAGGTGGCCAAAATTCCCCAGCGGCGTATCGGTCACGTTGTCTGCCTGCACCAGAACCAGCGCAAAAGGTCGGGTGTGGTCAGTCAACCATGCCACTTTTCGGGCATCAGGAAGGCCGGGTTCACGCGAATGAATAACGTCCATCCCGGCGTATCGGCGATAGAACGTGATGCTTTTTTCCAGGTCCCTGACCATAAACGCAACATGCGTGAAGCCTGCATCGATGTCTTTCATTTTAAGTTGTTACTCCTGTATCAACATGTCGAAGACATCTTAAAAGCTCAAGTTAACATGAGGTCAACGGGAATGTGTGCGGTCCTGACAACGCTCAATAAGGGGTAAAAGGAGAGAAATAAAACAGCGCCATCATGGCTGAGAGACTCACCACAACACTGATCCAAAACCAGGTTTTGAACGGCTGCTTTTGCGTTTTATGGCGAAAGAGTTGTTGACCCAAAATCGCGCCAGGCCATCCTCCCACAACACCGTACAGGAGTAACGTAGTTTCCGGCACCCTGCGCATCCCTTTCCGTGCTGCCGTTTTATCGGCGCCATAAATGGCCATCGTCAGCACATTGATCAGCAGGAACCACACGGCAAAGGAAGACGAGGAGAAAAAGCTGCCGATCGCAGCGACAAGCAGGAGCAAAAAACAAAAACGATTGAGCGTCATAGGAACAGTCACTGGATTGGCGGGCGGATCTGGAAAGCCATTATACGCTATCTTAAGATAGTGTCAGGTTAAGGTGATTATTCCGTAAAACATGCTGGCATTCGTCGCAGCAATCCGTACCATACACGGCACACTTTCGCAGGCTGGTTTTCACTGCAGGCGCGAACCCGTCTTTTATTACCCGTCGGATGGGCACACAAATGCGCAGAGGGTGTTTGAAATCATGCTATCCCGCTGGTGCCCATTTGAGGTTTGAGTTAAGAATAAATGCAAGCTAATCAAGAAATTAACAAGAAAGAGCAATACAACCTGAACAAACTGCAAAAGCGTCTGCGCCGTAACGTGGGCGAAGCCATTGCAGACTTCAACATGATTGAAGAAGGCGACCGCATCATGGTTTGCCTGTCAGGCGGTAAAGACAGCTACACCATGCTGGAGATCCTGCGCAATCTTCAGCAAAGCGCGCCGGTTAATTTTTCGCTGGTAGCGGTCAACCTTGACCAGAAACAGCCGGGCTTTCCGGAACACATTCTGCCGGAATACCTGGAAAATCTGGGCGTTGAGTACAAGATCGTCGAAGAAAATACCTACGGCATTGTGAAAGAGAAGATCCCGGAAGGGAAAACGACCTGCTCGCTTTGCTCCCGTCTGCGCCGTGGCATTCTCTATCGTACCGCGACGGAACTGGGTGCGACCAAAATTGCGCTGGGCCATCACCGCGATGATATCCTGCAGACGCTGTTCCTGAATATGTTCTACGGTGGCAAGATGAAAGGCATGCCGCCTAAGCTGATGAGCGATGACGGCAAGCACATTGTGATCCGCCCTCTTGCCTACTGCCGCGAAAAAGACATTGAGCGCTTTTCACAGGCGAAAGGGTTCCCGATCATTCCATGTAACCTGTGCGGCTCTCAGCCAAACCTGCAGCGTCAGGTGATTGGCGACATGCTGCGCGACTGGGACAAACGTTACCCGGGTCGCATCGAAACCATGTTCAGCGCGATGCAAAACGTGGTCCCTTCACACCTCGCTGACGTTGAGCTCTTCGACTTCAAAGGCATCAACCATGATTCAGAGGTGGTGAATGGCGGTGACCTGGCATTTGACCGGGAAGAGCTCCCCATGCAGCCTGCGCGCTGGCAGCCGGAAGACGATGATAACCAACTGGACGAACTGCGTCTGAACGTGCTGGAAGTGAAGTAATCGGTTAGCGTCTCAGAAAGATCTTCTGAGACGCTTTATGCCTTATTTCAGTAGACGTACGCGGCAGGTTTTACCTTTAATCTTGCCATTTTGCAGCTGCTTCCATGCCTTATGGGCAACTGCCTGACGCACGGCCACATAAACATGCGCCGGATGAACCGCAATCTTACCGATATCCGCCCCTTCCAGACCGATATCGCCAGTTAATGCCCCTAACACATCACCCGGACGCATCTTGGCTTTTTTGCCGCCATCAATACACAGCGTCGCCATTTCGGCCTCCAGCGGCACGAGTTTAACGCTGCCCGGTGCATTCACCCAGTTCAGCGTGATCTGCAGCATTTCAGCGAGAATATTAGCGCGCTGCGCCTCTTCCGGCGCACAGAAGCTGATGGCAAGACCGCTGTTTCCTGCACGTGCGGTACGGCCAATACGGTGGACGTGGACTTCGGGATCCCATGCCAGCTCAAAGTTCACTACCAGCTCAAGGGATTTGATATCCAGACCGCGCGCCGCCACGTCGGTCGCCACCAGAACACGGGCGCTACCGTTGGCGAAACGCACCAGGGTCTGATCGCGATCGCGCTGTTCCAGATCGCCATGCAAAGATAAGGCGCTCTGCCCCGCCGCATTCAGCGCATCACACACCGCCTGACAGTCTTTTTTAGTATTACAAAACACCACGCACGACGCAGGCTGATGCTGGCTCAGCAATTTCTGCAGGAGCGGGATTTTTCCCTGCTGTGAG
This sequence comes from Enterobacter cloacae complex sp. IR53030, assembly GCF_049238365.1. NCBI lineage: Bacteria > Pseudomonadati > Pseudomonadota > Gammaproteobacteria > Enterobacterales > Enterobacteriaceae > Enterobacter > Enterobacter cloacae complex sp. IR53030. The sequence continues at coordinate 40,743 of NZ_JBMKHA010000002.1, read as the reverse complement.
GTTTCAAAGAACTGCTGTTCGATGGCCGGGAGCGCGTCGACGCTGTCTATCTCGATAGTGAGCGGATTTTTCTGCACGCGACCGCTGATTGCGGCGATGGCTTCAGGCCAGGTCGCAGAGAATAGCAACGTCTGGCGATCGTCCGGCGCGAAGCGGATCACTTCATCAATGGCATCACTGAAGCCCATATCCAGCATTCTGTCCGCCTCATCCATCACCAGCGTGCTTAATGCATCCAGCGAAACGGTGCCTTTTTGCAGGTGATCAAGCAGGCGGCCAGGCGTCGCGACAATAATGTGTGGCGCATGCTGGAGCGAATCACGCTGTGCGCCGAACGGCTGTCCACCACAGAGCGTCAGGATCTTGGTATTGGGCATAAAGCGCGCCAGGCGACGCAGTTCACCCGCGACCTGGTCTGCCAGCTCGCGGGTCGGGCACAATATCAGCGACTGAGTCTGGAACAGCGACGCGTCAATATGCTGCAGCAGACCAAGACCGAATGCGGCCGTTTTCCCACTGCCGGTTTTCGCCTGCACGCGTACGTCGCGGCCCTCAAGGATAGCGGGCAGCGCGGCCGCCTGAACAGGCGTCATCGTGAGATATCCCAACTCGTTGAGGTTGTCGAGTTGGGCGGCAGGCAGAACATTCAGGGTAGAAAAAGCGGTCACAGTAGTCTCTCGTGGTGATCTTTACGGTCAGATGGCGCGTATCCTCGCAGATCTCAGGGTTCGATGCGACAATTTAATCGGTTCTTCATCCGGCGGCGGATCGGGCATCGGTTGCGGACGCGGTATGGGATCGGGCATCGGCACGGGATCGGTGGGAACAGGGTCGGACTGACGCGATTGTTGCACGAGCAGAGCGAGTAAAATGCTCATCTTTCCCTCCAGGCTTGGTTGTCGTCCCTTTTAGGGTAGACGCTGAGAAACAGGAGGCAAAAAAAAGCCGACTATTAAAGTCGGCGTCGTACGAATCAATTGTGCTATGCAGTAATTCAAAAAAAGGAAGTAAGACAATATGGAGCGCAACGCCCATCGCTTGACGTTGCATTCACCTGCGGGAGTAATATTGCACCTTGCCGGGCTGATGTTTATTGACTTCGCTCAATTAAAAGAGCGTTTTAATCTCTGCAAAAGGGCAAAAAAACGTAAATTTACAGCCATTTACTACGATGCAACCACCATGCAACACCACCAATCAAAACAACTAACATGACGCAAAACGCGGTGAAGCCGTAATGGTAAGCACCACCGGGGATCCCCCCAAGATTGACGCCAAACAGCCCTGTCAGGAAGGTACTGGGTAAGAAGACCATCGCCATCAGAGACATCGTATAGGTTCTTCTCGCCAGTGACTCCTGCATCACCTGAGCAATTTCATCCGCCATCACCGCCGTTCGCGCGATACAGGAGTCGATCTCATCGAGTCCCCTGCCGAGTCTGTCAGCTATGTCCTGCATTCTGCGGCGCTGATCGTCATTCATCCAGTTGAGTCTTTCGCTGGCCAGACGGGCATACACATCCCGCTGCGGTGTCATATAGCGACGCATCACGATCAATTGCTTACGCAATAACGCCAGAAAGCCGCGCGGTGGGATCTGTTGATCGAGCAGGTTATCTTCCAGGTCGATGATTTTATCGTGCAGCTCTTCAATAAACTCGCTCGCATGATCGGTCAGGGCGTCACAGACGTCCACCAGCCAGCTTCCGCAGTCGACCGGTCCGGTTCCCTCTTTGAGATCGTTCACAATGTCGTCCAGCGCCAGGACCTTCCGCTGGCGGGTGGACACAATCAGCCCGTCGTCCATATAGACGCGCATCGCCACCAGTTGATCGGGACGTTCATCCGTACTGCCGTTTATGCAGCGCAGGGTGATAAGCGTTCCGTCACCCATTCTGCTCACACGTGGGCGCAGGCTTTCTCCTGCCAGGGCGTCGCGCACGTTGTTGGGCAACAACGGGGTCGTGGCCAGCCAGTCAGCACTTTCCGGATGGGTATAGTTGAGATGTAGCCAGCAGGGATGCTCTTTATCAATGACATCATTATCTTCCAGCGGCCGGGCACCGCCGCGACCGTCCAGCACCCACGCAAAAACTGCGTCAGGAACGTTAAGTTCTGATCCTTTAATGCTCTCCACTGCGCCTCCCCCCTGTTTAGCTCTTTCGATGTCAGTCTAGCTTCCGTCGGGGGTTAAGCAACAACTATGTCTCGCATGGCGCTGAAATCGCTCAGGAATTGTACATACTGTGTTTCAGGAGAAGAAAAGCCTGGCATGCCAGGCTTTGAAGTGCTGTCAGAGCGAGTGCTCGGGCCGCTGGAGGAAAGGTGCAGGGCCGGTCAACGATGACGGCGAGTATCCCTGCTCAAGCCTGAAATTGCGTGTCCGCGTTTGCAGTTCAATCACCTGATTACGCAGGACATCAGAGGAACCATTGAGTTCCTCCGCCATCGCGACGTTACTTTGCGTGACCCGCTCCAGTTCAGACAGCGCCAGGGTGATCTGGTAAATGCCTTTCTCCTGCTCAGCGGTCGAGGTAGAAATCTCATCCATCAACCGGCTGACATTGCCGGAACCGGTCACGATTTCATGCATATTCTTTTCCGCTTCCGACACGACGCTGGCACCCTGGGTAACATTACTGCTGGTGACGTCAATCAGCGTCTTGATGTTTTTCGCGGCCTCCGCACTGCGGTGTGCCAGGTTTCTCACCTCTTCCGCGACGACGGAGAACCCTTTGCCGTGATCGCCCGCCCGCGCCGCCTCAACCGCCGCGTTAAGCGCCAGGATATTTGTCTGGAATGCAATCCCGTCGATTAGGGAGATAATTTCCGTCATCTGCTGCGCGCACTCGGTTATGGATTGCATATTGCTGGCAACCTGCTCCATCAGCTCTCCTCCCTTACGCGCCTGCAATGTCGCGACGTTTGCCTGCTCGCTCGCCAGACGGGTGTTATCGGCATTGTTTCGGGTGCTTGCCGCCATCTGCTCCATACTGGCAGCGGTTTGCACCAGAGAGGCAGACTGCTGCTCGGTTTTCACCGAGAGCTGAGCGCTACGGGCAGAGAGTTGATCCGACAAGGTCATGGCGTTTTGAGATGACGCCCTGATCTCACGCACCAGCGTCGCAATGTTGCTGGAAAGACTATTAATTCCGGGGATTAATCGTCCCGCGCAGTTATTGCCAAACTCAGGGATTGAGACACCAAGATTACCTGCGGTCACTTCTTCAATACTTTTTTTCACAGTATTGATCGGCGTCACAAGAAACTTCGTCATATAACTCCAGAGCAAAAACAGCGCAACGAAATTAACCAGATTAATCGAAATGAAGAGAGAGAAATTGCTGGAAAATAGAGCAACGATACCTGCATTTACCAAAAAAAGGCATAACAGGAACCAGGCAATGAAGGTCCTGACACTAATATTTCTTAGCATGATTTTACCCACAACTTATATTTTGGTCGGCATTAAGACTTATAGCATTCACTTTTGCGTTTGTCCTCACCTAACGCGCTGGTTTCTCGTTTCGCCGTTACGCACCCGATATTTAGCTTAAGTCAGGTAAAAAAAGCGTATTAGTAAAAATGTGCTGCGCCGAATGCTGTGATACTGGTTCACAACCACGTTAAGCGATACCATCACCTGCGACGAGACGATTCGTTCGTCCACGTATTTAAGGCGCTTTGCTAGTGATAGTGGTCTATGTTTAGCAATGCTTAATAAGTTAAAAACGAGAATATATTTTATATTCCCGGTGAGTATAGAGTTGTTATATGACTGGTCATTTTTCACGATAAATAACTAATATGGTTTGAATGCGCATTTTCGTTGCCCGATAAAAATGTGCCGGCAGGCGAAATCGGTAACCCTCTCAGGCGTGGGATTGCATAATGCTCAATATATCGTGGGACCCTGTGTTGATTGCTGTCTCTTATCTGGTGGCGTTTATCGCCTCCTTTGTAGCTCTGGACAGCGCCGGGAAAATTCCCCTTTCCAGCCGAAAAGCGGCTTTGTTCTGGCGGATTGCCGGAGGCGTAACGCTGGGCATCGGGATCTGGTCAATGCATTTCATCGGCATGCTGTCGATGCAAATGCCCATGATGATGAGCTACGACCTCTGGATAACCCTGGCCTCACTTGGTGCGGCGGTTATAGCCTCCACAACGGCCATTAATATTGCCGTTACGGGCAAACACCTCTCCCTGTTTAGACTGACAGTCGCCACGATCATTCTCAGCGCTGGCGTGGTCTCGATGCACTATATCGGTATGGCCGCATTGATGCTGGAGGGAAGCATCCTCTGGGATCAGCGGATTGTCGGTTTGTCCGTGGTAATTGCGGTTGTCGCCTCCGGTGTGGCGTTGTGGCTGGCTTTTCGTCTCCGGGATAAGCACAAAGGGGTCTTTGTAAATCGCATTCTCGCGGCCTTAGTCATGGGTGCCGCCATCTGCGCAATGCATTATACGGGCATGAGTGCCGCGCATTTCCATGAGATGGCACGCACGCTTCCCGGCGGGATCGGCGAGCTGGGATTATCCATATGGGTTTCCGTCACCACGCTCTCACTTCTTGGCGTGATGTTAATTATTTCACTAATCGATTCGCACTGGCGCACCACCCGGCTGACGGACAATTTGCGACAACTCAATCGCCAGCTTGAGCTTCAGGCTCGCTTCGATGCCCTCACCGGGCTCGCAAACCATCATCAGATGGATATCCGAATGCAGGACTGTCTTCGCAGCGCCTTGCTGAGCAAGAAACAGTTTGCCGTGATCTTCCTGAATGTCGATCACTTCAAACGCGTGAATGATACCTGGGGCCACAGCGTGGGTGATGAGTTACTAATCACTATTGCCCAGCGCATTACGTCCCGGCTTACCCGTGAGATGACGCTGGCCAGACTGGGCGGGGATGCTTTTATCCTGCTGGTTCCCGAATGTGATGATGAAAAGCTTAATACCCTGCTCACCACCCTCCTCGCGGATATGCGCCGCCCGCTTTCACTCTGCGGTCACACGCTAAACACCACCATCAGCGCGGGGGTCAGCCTCTATCCGAAAGATGGCGAAACGCTACATGAACTGAAGTTTAAGGCTGATGCAGCCTTACAACATATTAAAGAGGATGGACGTAACGGCTGGGCAATTTACCGTCCGGAGATGTCAACAACAGTACCGGCGCAACCGGGTTTTCTGCAGGCGCTTTCTCAGGCCCTGGAACGCGATCAGTTTGAGCTCTGGTATCAGCCAACCTGGCACGCGGAAGATAAGACGATCCACGGTTTTGAAGCTCTTCTCCGCTGGCGTCATCCGGAGCAAGGCGTTTTGCTGCCGGGACTGTTTTTACCCACGCTGGAACAAACGGGTTTGATTATTCCGGTTGGCAACTGGGCGATTGAGGCCGCGTGTCGGCAGCTTCATTTCTGGACGGAACAGGGTTTCAGTCAGTGGACATTGTCGCTCAATTTATCCCCCGTTCAGTTCGAACAGCCGGATATCTTTCACATCGTCTCGTCGATGCTGGAAAAATATAATCTGTCTCCCTCCCGGCTGATTCTGGAGGTAACAGAGAGTACTGCGCTTAAAAATCTCGACCGCAGTATCGAGCTCCTGAACGCCTTTAACCATGCGGGTGTCACCGTCTCTATTGATGATTTTGGTACTGGCTATTCTAACCTGCTGATGTTAAGCGTTCTCCCGGCAAAAGAGCTAAAAATTGATAAGAGTTTTGTGACCTCTATGCTGGAAAACGAGAAAAGCCGCAAGCTGGTGGAAACCATTATTAATATCGCCCGGACCATGGAGATGAATGTCGTTGCTGAGGGCATTGAAACGGACGAACAGCAGGCGATACTGACCAGCCTTGGCTGTGACTATCTGCAGGGGTTCCTTTTCTCCCGCCCATTGCCTGCGGAACAGGTTCCGTGGCTGCTGCTACAGAAAAACTCAGATAAACAAATTATACCCATGAGTAAAATTCATACGGATCCCGCATTTATTTCACAAAAAAATCATGCCTGACAGGATTGAATAGCGTATGTTTCAGAAGAGTGGACGCGAGTTAATCTGACGTGATTGTCAGGCATAAGATGCCGATGAACAGGAAATGCCTATGTCGCAAAATGGTTTTGATGCGCTGAATGCAATTAAAACGCCCGTGTGGCTCATATCTCCTGTTTCAGAACAGATCATTTTTGCCAATGTGGCCGCAACACAGCTGATGGGTAATAAAACACTGGATGGCTTGCGTAAAGGCACCTGTTCCGCAAGTGCGCAAAGCGTGTTGTCGATGTATGTTCCTGAACTGAAAAACGATCACGATATTGTCGAGATCTGGACGATTAGCCGTGCCGGGCAAGATACACCGTTAAGCTGCCGCCTCTCTCTCTCCCACTTCACGCCTTATGGCGATGTTATCGTTTTTGAAGGGATTTCTTCTCAGGCCCCATCAGGCCTGAAAGCCAGCCGTTCCACAACCTATCAGCGTAAAAAACAGGGTTTTTACGCCCGTTTTTTCCTGACCAACAGTGCGCCAATGCTGTTAATCGACCCAGCTCGCGACGGGCAAATTGTCGATGCAAACCTGGCCGCGCTCAGCTTTTATGGCTATTCGCATGATGAAATGTGCAATAAACACACCTGGGAGATAAATACCCTGGGGAGAGGTGTCATGCCCATTATGACGGAGATTGCCGCACTGCCCGGCGGACATAAGCCGTTTAATTTTGTTCACCGTCTTGCCGATGGCACCACCCGCCATGTCCAGACCTACGCGGGGCCCATTGAGATTTACGGTGACAAACTGATGTTGTGCATCATCCATGATATCACCGAACAAAAAAGGCTCGAGCTGGAGCTGGAAAATGCTGCGTTACGTGACTCAATGACAGGCTTACTTAACCGACGCCAGTTCTACAATATTATCGATCAAACCAACCTGAGCCACCTTTCCGCGCAACAGCAATTTAGCCTGCTGCTGGTGGATACCGATCATTTTAAAAACATCAACGACCTCTTCGGCCATCTGAAAGGTGATGAGGTGCTTATCGCCCTTTCCCGCACGCTGGAAGCCTGCAGCAGGCAGGATGACCTCGTATTTCGCTGGGGAGGGGAAGAGTTTGTCATCCTCCTGCCGCGCACCTCTCTCGACACTGCCCTGAAGATTGCCGAATCCGTCCGCGCGGCGGTAACCCGTATCACCATACCCGGCTTACCCCGTTTTACCGTCAGCATTGGTGTGGCAAGGCATGAACCGGAAGAGAGTATTGATGAGCTGTTTAAACGCGTAGACGACGCGCTCTATCGCGCCAAAAACGATGGACGTAATAAAGTCCTTGCGGCATGAGACTGGAGTATACGGGAAAGCGTCATTACAATGCCCCACTTATGTAAATCACTGACAGGTGGGTAGTCGCTACAATGGGAAAGACTGAAATAATACTCACCTTAATCATTTTCATCCTTATTATATTTGGCTTGTGGTTTATTTTTAGCGGTGAGATCTGGTATTTCGTTGAATATCTGGAAAATACCCTGTACCCGACCTTCGATGCGCTGTAGTGCAATAATTCATTTGCTTATATTGCCTGTGCTCTGACGGGCTTTTTTATTTCCGGCAATTGAGCCATACCAGGCTATATCTTAATCATCTCTATAAATAAAGGTGAGGAAAGATGAGCAAGAAAATCCTGATGTTGGTGGGCGATTACGCCGAAGATTATGAAACCATGGTCCCGTTTCAGGCATTACAGATGATTGGTCATCAGGTGGATGCCGTTTGCCCCGACAAACCGAAGGGGGACTACATCATGACGGCAATCCATGACTTCGACGGTGCCCAGACCTACAGCGAAAAGCCCGGCCACCGTTTTGTCCTCAATGCTGACTTTTCCGCCGCACGGGAGCAGGATTATGACGCACTGCTTATCCCGGGCGGTAGAGCGCCAGAATATTTGCGGTTAAATGACGATGTACTCAAGCTGGTGCAGGCATTTGACGCGGCACGTAAGCCAATCGCCGCCGTGTGCCATGGTCCGCAACTGCTTGCTGCTGCCGGCATACTTAAAGGCCGAACCTGCAGCGCCTACCCGGCGTGTGCGCCTGAAGTGCGTCTTAGCGGTGGACACTACGCCAGTATCGGCATCGACCAGGCACATGTAGACGGTAATCTGGTCACCGCCCCCGCCTGGCCCGCTCATCCACAGTGGCTGGCGAAGTTTAGCGCTTTGCTGGAGTAACAGTGGTGCTGCCCATCAGCGGCACGCGCGGGCATAAGTAAAAACTGGCGCCAGAATGCGCCAGTTTTCAGTGCGACAAGGTCATTCTCTCCCGTCAGTGCTTCTCAATATACATCGTCCGGCTATACGCCACGTCTTCCGGGTTATTAATAGGATAGCCTTTCACCCACGGCTTAATCAGGCGGCCATTGGTGTACTGATAAATCGGCGCGATAGGCGCTTTCTCCGTGAGGATTTTTTCCGCCATGTTGTAGTCCGTATTGCGCGCTTTCGCCGTGGTTTCCAGCGTCGCCTGGTGGATAATTTTATCGTAGGCCGGGTCGTTGAAACGCGAGATGTTACCGCTGTGGGTTGAGGTCAGCAGTGAAAGGAAGGTCGATGGCTCGTTGTAATCGCCCACCCAGGAGGCGCGGATCACATCAAAGTTACCGGTATTACGGCTGTCAATATACGTTTTCCACTCCTGGTTTTGCAGTTTGACATCCACACCGAGATTTTTCTTCCACATGGACGCCACCGCGATGGCAATCTTCTGATGATTTTCTGAAGTATTGTACAGCAGGGTCAGCTTCAGCGGACGCTGAGGGCCATACCCCGCGGCCTGCAGCAAGGTTTTCGCCTGGGCGTTCAGCTCCTGCTGCGACATCTGCTCAAATGGCGAGGCCTCCGGGGTGAACCCGGCCGTCACGTCAGGCGTGAAGTGCCATGCGGGCTTCTCTCCCGTGCCTAACACTTTTTCCGCCATAATGCGGCGATCGATGGTCATGCTCAGCGCCAGGCGAACGCGGGAGTCGGCCGTTGGGCCCTTTTGCGTATTGAACGCATAGTAATACGTGCCCAGCTGAGGCGGCGTGTAAACCTGTCCCGGAATATCCTTCAGGAGCTTCTGATACATGTTTTTTGGGAACGATTCGGTAATATCAATATCACCTGCCAGATAACGTTTGGTGGCCGATGATTCCTGGTTAATCGGTACGAAGGTGACCTTTTGCAGGACGGTTTTTGCATTGTCCCAGTAGTGGGTATTGGGGACGACAACCAGTTTTTCATTCACCACGCGGTCATTCAGGACATAGGCACCATTGCCGACCAGAGATCCCGGACGGGTCCACTCTTTACCACTTTCTACGTTGGCTTTTTGCACCGGGTAGAAGGCAAAGTTAGCCGTCAGATTACTGAACCACGGCAGCGGTTTGTCCAACTGGACGCGTAATGTTCTGGCATCGACCGCCGTTACGCCAAGCGTATCGGGTGCAGCTTTACCATCAATAATGGCCTGCGCGTTGTTGATACCCGCCAGGGCAGCAAACCAGGCAAATGGAGAGGTCGTTTTCGGATCAACCAGACGCTGCCAGCTGTAGACAAAATCCTGGGCGGTGACAGGCGAACCGTCGGACCACTTCGCGTTATCGCGTAGGGTAAATGTCCAGATGCGGTTATCGTTGCTCTGCCAGCGCGTTGCCACTCCCGGCGTCAACTCCCCTTTCTCATTCTGATTCACCAGACCTTCGAAGAGATCGCGAATCACCTGAATCTCTGGCAGCCCCACCGCTTTTGCCGGATCGAGTGAAGCCGGTTCGTCTTTAATGTGTCTGACCAGCTCCTGTTTTTGCGCCAGTGCCGTACCCTGTGGCACATCCGTAGCGAAAGAGAGTGAAGAGAGTCCGCACAGGCACAGTGCGGCAAAAAGACGCGAAACAGGATGCTTCATAAGATCCCCTTTAATGAATTCAGGTAACAAGCAGATGCGTAATTATTTGTTTCGACAAAAAGAAATGCAAATAACTTACTCCCGAATAGTGATTTAAGGCAATTCTCAACCATTTCGGAAACTATTTGATTAACCGCGTGTTTTGCACAACACTGCGAGTAGTGATCTTTTTATCAGGATTTCGTATGACAACCACCCGACCGAGAGCGGAACGCGGCGCCTTTCCGCCGGGCGCTGAGCAATATGGCCGCTCATTTTTAGGCGCATCGTTGATCTGGTTCCCCGCCCCCGATGCCGACCGCGACAGCGGCTTGATTCTTGCCGGCACGCACGGTGACGAAAACTCCTCCATCGTGACGCTTTCATGCGCGCTGCGGACACTAACGCCCTCATTGCGGCGTCATCACGTGATTCTGGCGGTTAACCCGGACGGCTGTCAGCTCGGTCTACGCGCCAATGCGAGAGGCGTGGACTTAAATCGTAATTTCCCGGCAGCAAACTGGCGCGCCGGAGAAACCGTTTATCGCTGGAACAGCTCCGCCGAGGAGCGTGATGTGGTTCTGCTGACGGGAGATAAACCGGGCTCGGAGCCTGAAACCCAGGCGCTGTGCCAGCTCATCCATAAGATCCACCCTGCATGGATTGTCTCTTTCCACGATCCGCTGGCGTGTATTGAAGATCCGCGTCACTCCGAGCTGGGCGCCTGGCTGGCGGAAGCATTTGCCCTGCCACTCGTCACCAGCGTCGGCTATGAAACGCCAGGATCATTCGGTAGCTGGTGCGCCGATTTGAGCCTGCCCTGCATTACCGCTGAATTCCCGGCGATCTCGTCCGACGAAGCCAGCGAAAAGTACTTAAAAGCCATGATGGATCTTTTACGCTGGCAGCCTCAGAGATGAAGCACGCCGCTGGTAAAATTAAGCGCGGGTGACACATCAACCGCCAGCCACGTCGGGCCATCCAGATCGGCGAAACGGACCTGATTAACCAGCGGTAGCGCCGCACCGATCGCCCGGGACGTGCAGAGCATGCAGCCCAGCATCAGCGCAAATCCCTGCGCCCGGGCCTCTTCCGCCAGGGCCAGCGCCTCTGTCAGGCCGCCGGTCTTGTCGAGCTTAATATTGACCATCTCATAGCGCCCCTGAAGGTCGCTCAAACGTTCCCGGGTATGGCAGCTTTCATCCGCGCAGACGGGCAATGGATGGATAAAATTATTCAGCGCCACATCATCTTCTGCTGGCAGAGGCTGCTCCAGCATGGCGACCCCCAGGTCGGCCAGCAGCTGACATCGTGCGGCCAGCCCTTCCGGGTGCCAGGATTCGTTGGCGTCAACAATGAGCGTGGCGGCGGGAACCGCTGAGCGAATAGCGACCATTCGCTCGCTGATCAGGCGATCGTCGAGTTTCACTTTCAATAGCTTTGCACCGGCGTCATAGAGCGCTTTTGCGCTGGCGGCCATCTGTTCCGGCTCACCGATTACCACCGTTTGCGCGGTAACCACCGATTCCGGCAGCACCACGCCCAGCAATGACGTCAGCGATGTTTGCTGTTTCGCCGCTTCCAGGTTCCAGAGCGCACAATCAATGGCGTTGCGCGCGGCCCCGGCGGGTAAACGGTGCTGGAGCGCCTCGCGAGAAAGTCCGGTTTGCAGGTCCGGAACCAGCGTCATGATATGCGCCATGACCGACGCGAGGCTTTCCCCATAGCGCGGATAAGGCGTGCATTCGCCCACGCCTTTAAAACCGTCCTCTTCGATTTCAACGACCACCACGCTGGCTTCGCTTCGGCTGCCGCGAGAGATCACAAACGGGGTATGCAATGGCCAGGCTTCTTCATAGGCCTTAACGCTTCTCATCACTGACTCCTTGCGGCCCGGAAAGGCGAAAAAATTGGTTTGCCGTGTTATCTGCTGATGGCATACACTAGCCCCGACGTTAACTATATGTAAACAGGAAGATATCTATGTCACAACTCGTTCATTTCCAGGGCAACCCGGTTGCTGTTGCAGGTTCCATTCCGCAGGCTGGCAGCAAAGCGCAGGCTTTTACTCTGGTGGCTAAAGATCTGTCTGACGTCACACTGGCTCAGTTTGCGGGTAAACGCAAAGTGCTGAACATTTTCCCAAGCATTGATACCGGCGTTTGCGCTGCCTCCGTGCGTAAATTCAACCAGCTGGCCACCGAAATGGACAACACCGTGGTGCTGTGCATTTCCGCTGACCTGCCGTTCGCCCAGTCCCGCTTCTGCGGCGCTGAAGGCCTGAGCAACGTTATCACCCTCTCCACCCTGCGAAGCCCGGATTTCCTCGAAAAATACGGTGTTAGCATCGCGGAAGGTCCACTGAAAGGTCTGGCTGCACGCGCTGTACTGGTTATTGATGAAAACGACACTGTCCTTTTCAGCGAACTGGTTAACGAAATTACGACCGAGCCGGATTACACCGCCGCACTGGACACGCTTAAAGCATAACAGTGACTTAGCAATTTATACTGCGTTTTCAAAACCTCGCGATGGCGGGGTTTTTTATTACCCACACGCTGAATCGTTAAAGCATAAATATGATAACTTCACAGTATTTATGCAAATAAATATCAGCAACTCAACAATAACGCGATCTTTCCCACATAATACTGGTTAATATTTATCATCTTCGCCCTCAGTGAAGCCCATCACATTTCCCTTTACGGCAAAACATTAGATTTGCTTACGAAATCAAATAATCGTTTCAGCAAAAAGGGATCAAAATGAAAATAAAACTGGCTTTAACGCTCCTTGCGGTAATGGTTTCGGGTCACGCCGCCGCAAAAACCTGGGTGCTGACCAGCGCTGAAAGCAGCGTAGAAAAAGGAAACTGGAAGATTTCCAGCGATGAGCTGAAAATTAACGACCAAACGTTCAGCATTGAGCAGAAAGTGTTGCACGGCGGAAAGCAGGAAGGCAGTAAAGTTATCATTATCAGCAGTAAAAACGGTCTGACAATTACCCTGAGCCCGACGCGCGGAATGAATCTTCTGCATGTGGAAGGTTTTGGTACCCGACTGGGGTGGAATTCTCCCGTTAAAGAGGTCGTTAACCCGGCGTATATAAATCTGGAAAGCCGAAACGGCCTCGGCTGGCTGGAAGGATTCAATGAGATGATGGTCCGCTGTGGTTATGAGTGGACGGGACATCCGGTCACGGCTGACGGCCAGATTTATACGCTTCACGGCAAGGCCGGTAATACCCCGGCTTCTCAGGTCGAAGTTGACGTTGCGGATACCGCCCCGTATGAAATTCGTATTCGCGGGTTAATCAAAGAGAGCACGTTTAAAAAAGCGGATCTGCAAACCATGACCGAACTGCGTTACGTTCCAGGCACTAACCAGTTCAGCCTGCATGATGTCCTGACAAACCATGCCGATTACCCTCATGACTATCAAATCATCTATCACAGTAACTTCGGGACGCCGATCCTCGAAGAAGGCGCACGCTTCCTTGCTCCGGCGGTAAGCGTGAGCCCCTTCAACGATTACGCTAAAGCGGGCGTAGACAACTGGCAAACCTATGCCGGGCCGACAAAAGGCTTTGATGAGATGGTCTTTAACATCAAACCGCTTGCGGACAACAACCACGAAACCCTCGCGGCGGTGGTCAACAAAGCCGGCGATAAAGGCGCGTCAATTCAGTTTGATACACGCCAGCTACCCGTGCTGACCTTATGGAAAAATACCGATACGCCAAAGCAGGGGTATGTTACGGGGATTGAGCCGGGTACGAGCTACGCCTACCCCGTGACCATAGAACGTGAGCAGAAACGGGTTAAGCAATTACAGCCAGGGGCCAGCGCGCAGTTTGATCTCACCTATACCCTGCTTCATAGCCCGCAACAGGTGAAAGAGGTTGAAAACAGGATTGCGGCCATTCAGGGAGAGACAAAAACAGAAATCGTGACCACACCGCTGGCGAAAGAATAAACATTAAAAAAGCCTCTTTACAGAGGCTTTTTGCTATTCGTCACCCTTCTTATGATTCAAACCATACTCACGCAGCTTATTCGCAATCGCGGTATGCGATACGCCAAGCCGTTTTGCCAGTTTGCGAGTACTTGGATAGCTGCGATAAAGCTGCGTCAGGACGGAGCGTTCAAAGCGACTGGTAATATCATCCAGCGACCCTTCCATCGCCTCTTCACCTACCGATACCGTTCCGGCGTCGTAATCAGGCAGCAGAATATCCTGCGGACGCAGTTCATACCCTTCAAGCTGGGTGAGTGCACGATAAACGGCATTTTTAAGCTGACGGATGTTGCCCGGCCAACCGTAGCGCATTAACACCGTGCCGAGATCGGCAGAAAGCTTCGGACGCGGGACGCCCTGCTCGTCGGCAAAGCGGGCGACAAACAGTTCCGTTAACGGCATGATGTCCTGCGGACAATCGCGCAGCGGTGGAATGTTCAGCGTAAGGACGTTAAGGCGGTAATAGAGATCCTCGCGGAATATCCCCTTTTGCACCAGTTCCACCAGGTTTTTCTGGGTGGCACAGATGACGCGCACGTCCACATGCACCTCATGATCTTCACCGACGCGGCGGAAGGTTCCGTCGTTCAGGAAACGCAGCAGCTTGGCCTGCATGCGCGGCGACATTTCACCGATCTCATCCAGCAGCACGGAGCCGCCGTTAGCCTGCTCGAAGAACCCTTTCTTGCCTTCCGGCGCGTGTCCAAACAGTTCGCTTTCGACAGCATCTTCCGGGATAGAGGCGCAATTAAGTGCCAGATACGGTTTTGCCGCACGCGGGCTTGCCAGATGCACAGCGTGAGCCAGCAGATCTTTCCCGGTACCGGTATCACCAGTAATCAGCAGCGGCGCGGTCAGGCTGGCGAGCTTGCGCGCCTGGTCAACCACATGACGCATTTTCGGGCTGACGGCAATAATCTGGCTGAATGCGCCGACATCCTGGCTGGAGAGGTTTTGCAGCTGGCGGCCCATACGTAACGTCGAGCGCAGCATGATCACGGCACCGGTCAGTACGCGGGTGTCGCTTTCCCCTTTCAGATAAACCGGTGTGATCTCCATCAGGAAATTCTGCCCGTTTATCACTACATGCTCGCTGTGGGTATTCTGCGGGTTGCTGTCCAGCCAGCGCTGGAAGTTAAAACCCGGGACCAGCTGTGCGGCATGTTGATTGCTGAGCTTCTCCTGGCTCTGTGCAAATAGCTGACAGCTTGCGTGGTTAACGCGCTCGACTTTACTTTTCAGATCCAGAGAGAGGAACGGTTCAGGCATGGCTTCCAGCAGCGCGCTCAGTGCCAGGTGCTCTCGCTCGGAGGGCATCCAGGGGATAGTGCGCACATCCGTAACGCCAGCGATACGGCGGATTTCCGCCATCAGACTGCTAAAGGTATTGAATTCAATTTCGGCAAAATTGAGGTAAATTCGCCCGACAGGATCGATCTCAATGCCACGTAAATCAATGCTACGTAAAACAAGAAGATCGAGTAACTCGCGGGTCAGACCGAGACGGTCTTCACAGAAGACTTCAAGACGCATGGGAAATTCACCGTTTTAAGCCAGTAACGTTAAAATGATATGTCAGAACACGGTGAACCGGAAGATGGCTGTCAACAAATATTGACAGCCAGCACGATAAGTGAACAAAACCTCACGGAGCAGGTTTTTTATTGAGCGTCTCTTTAAGCTGGCCGATCAGTTCGCGTCGGAAATCCCCCAGCCGTGGCTTATCGCCATCGATCCACGGCAGCGGTCGGCACACTTCCATCGCCTTGATACCCAGACGCGCCGTCAGTAAGCCCGCGCCAATACCCTGCGCAGCGCGAGCCGAAAGACGCGCAGCCAGATCCTGCGACATCCAGTCCATGCCCACTTCACGCACCAGTTCGCTCGCACCAGCAAAGGCGATATTGAGTAACACCAGCTTGAACAGTCTGAGTCGACTGTAGTAACCCAGCTCGATACCGTAGAGATGAGCGATACGGTTAATCAAACGCAGGTTACGCCAGGCGATAAACGCCATATCCACCAGCGCCAGCGGGCTGACGGCAATCATCAGCGTGGACTCTGCCGCAGAACGGCTAATCTCGCGTCGCGCCTGGGCATCCAGTACCGGCTGAACCATATGGGAATAGAGCGTTACCACTTCCCGGTCATTCTGCGTTTCATGGATGGCGGCATACCAGCGCTGAAGCGCCGGATGCGACTGATCGATACCGGCCTGGCTGGCCAGTTTCTCACAAAACGCGCGGCCTTTGCCGGTTCCGTGGCTGTGGAGGAGATCCCGCGCTTCATCACGCTCATGCGCGCGCTGTCGCAGACGCCAGAGACGTCGCCACTCGGTCGCAACAGACCCCACGCCCGCGCCAACAATCAGCGCACCTGCGGCACATCCGCCCAGTGCGACCCAGTCCTGCGTTTGCCAGGCGTTCATCGCCCACTGGACGCCCTGCCCGACCACGCTGACGCCGAACAGTGCCAGACCGGCGGTGACCATTCTGCGCCACACACTGCGTTTTGGACGCAAAGCGGCCTCCACGACCGCCTCCGCTGGCCCCTCCTCAACCGCGGGATCGTCCGGCAGTGCCGGGGCAAAGTTCTCTGCCTGCGTACCGCTGAACGTCTGCGCCGTTTTAAACGCTTCGCGATCCGCATGCTCAAGCGTTCCGGTAAAATCTATGCGTGGTTTTAACGGTTCCGTCATCGCAATTTATCTCCAATCAAAAACTCCAGCGCCGCATCCAGACGGATGTGTGGTAACGGCCGATCGACGCTCATGGCCTGAGGGCGGAAGGCTTCAAACTGGAAACCCTGGCTCTGCCAGAAGGCCTGGCCCGGCAGCCTGGCAGGCACTTCGCCCGGATAGACCGTAAGCGGCTCACCGTCGCTGAGGCGATTCCCGCGCAATGCCGGTATTTTCTCGCCGTTGAGATCAATCAGCCCGCTCTGCGTCGCCTGGACGGAGGCCAGCCCAAGACAATCCATGCTAATCCCTTCAAACGCGGCATTTTGCCACGCATCCTGCACCAGCTGCTGCAGCAGAGAAACCATGTTGGCATGCTGATCGACCGTCACGTGATCGGCTTTCGTGGCCGCGAACAGCAGCTTGTCGATCACCGGCGAGAAAAGACGACGGAACAGCGTCCGCTGCCCGTAGTGAAAACTCTGCATCAGCTGGGTCAGCGCGAGGCGCATATCGTTAAATGCCTGCGGCCCGCTGTTAAGCGGCTGCAGGCAATCTACCAGCACAATCTGGCGGTCGAAACGCAAGAAGTGGTTTTTATAAAATCCTTTGACCACTTTTTCGCAGTAGTAATTGTACCGCTCGCGCAGCATCCCGGCGTTCGTGTGTTTACCGGCCTGGGCCAGCTTCGATTCACCGGCGCCGTCCACATCTGGCCAGGGGAAGAACTGCAGCGCGGGCGCTCCGGCTAAGTCCCCCGGCAAGACAAAACGACCCGGCTGGATGAAGTGCAGCCCTTCCTGTTTGCACTGATGAAGATAGTCCGTCCAGGCCTCGGCAATCGCCGCCAGACGGTTTTCATCCGCTGGTGCCAGCGGATCCAGGCCTTCACACAGCGCTCGCCATTTCGTTGACCACGCAGCGCGTTGTCCCTGCAGCAACCCTGTCATCTGACGGGACCAGCTGAGGTAGTCCTGCGCCAGCATCGGCAAATCGAGCAGCCATTCGCCCGGGTAATCGACGATTTCCAGATACAGGGTGGAGGTATCCTTGAAGTGGCGCATCAGGGATTCATTTGAGCGGAAACGCAGCGCAAGGCGAATTTCACTCACCCCTCGCGTCGGCGTCGGCCACGTGGGCGGATCCCCGTAGAGCTGTGCCAACCCTTCGTCATAGGTAAAACGAGGAATACCAAAATCGCGCTGAGGGACGCGCTTAACGCCCAGCAGACGCTCTTCTCTTACGGCGCTGAGCAACGGCAGGCGCGCTCCGGCGTGCAGGTTCAGGAGCTGGTTTACCATCGCCGTTATGAATGCCGTCTTGCCGCTGCGGCTTAGCCCGGTGACGGCCAGGCGCAGATGTCGGTCAACGCCACGGTTCACCAGTGAATTGAGTTCGTTCTTAAGTCGCTTCATCGCCATCCTTCATTGCCCGGAAGCCTGGAATGCATGGCTTCAGAATACAATAAATGGGGGCAGATCGTTGATTATCAATTCTTATTTATTGCTATTGCCGTTTTCTCTCCAGTAAGATGAGCGGCATTGCTGTCAGTCCGGAGTGAGTAAGGTGTATGTCACCCACCATCTATGATATCGCACGGGTTGCGGGCGTATCGAAATCAACCGTATCCCGCGTTCTGAATAAACAAACGAATATATCCCCCGAAGCACGTGATAAAGTGCTGAAGGCGATAGACGAATTAAATTATCAGCCCAACAAACTGGCCCGCGCACTGACCTCTTCTGGCTTCGATGCCATTATGGTTATTTCGACCCGCTCGACCAAAACCACAGCCGGTAACCCTTTTTTCTCTGATGTTCTTCATGCGATTACAACAAAAGCGGAAGAAGAAGGTTTTGACGTTATTTTGCAAACATCCAAAAGCAGCGAAGACGATCTGCTGAAATGTGTGAGCAAAATAAAGCAGAAAATGATCAAAGGCGTCATCATGCTGAGTTCACCGGCAAATGAATCTTTTTTCAGCACGCTGGATGCGTATGGCGTACCCGTCGTCGTCATTGGCAAAGTGGAAGGTGATTATCAGAATATCTATTCCGTCGATACGGATAATTTTAATGACAGCGCCACGCTGACGGATAACTTCATTAAAAATGGGCGACGGAAAATTGCCTGTCTGCATGCACCGCTTGATTACCACGTTTCAATTGATCGTCTGGCGGGCTATAAAGCCAGTCTGGCAAAACATAATATTGCTATTCATTCCGACTGGATCATGGATGGTGGTTATACCCACGAGAGTGCACTCGCTGCGGCGATTACATTATTATCCTCGCCAGTTCCTCCTGATGCGGTATTCGCCACCGACAGCATGAAGTTGCTAAGCCTCTATCGTGCTGCGGATGAGTTAAATCTGATGATCCCTGAGCAGGTCGTGATAGCCGGATACAGCGACCCGATGCTCTCTCTCATTCTTACGCCAGCGCCAGGTGGGTTTGACATCCCCACTCGCAAGCTGGGTGAAGAGAGTTGCGATCTGCTCTTCAGGCGCATTGGTGGTCAACCTGCCCCGCAAAAAGTGCTTGTCGACACCCACTTTGTGTTAGCGGCTTCTCTGCGCTAACACCAGGGGCGAATAGCCCCTGGTGAGTGATGTATCAGAACGCGTAATTCACACCCACGCCCGCATAGTGGAAGCGGTCGTTCTCGCCCTCGTCGTGGTTTTCCCATTCATACGCATATTCCAGCGTCATGGATAAACCGTTGTTGAAGTCGTAGGCATACAGCATGCCCAGGCGGTTGAAATCATGCCCTTCACGCTCAGGATCGTCCTGCCAGTCCCAGTTTGACCAGCGATCGAGCCCCAGGCGGGTGTAAGGCGTTAAGGTTGTCTGGCCCAACGAAACAGGCAGATAGGCGCGAATTTCCTGCGTGGAAAACTCGCCGTTATTACGTGAGCTGTCCATATTGAAACCGCGCTCTAAATAGTAATTTACTTTTGCGGAGACGGTTTCATTGATAGTCCAGGTAAAGCCCGTTTCGGTCTCAACACGGCTGTCAGCATAACCGGTTTTTTCCAGATCGTTAGCAAACTGATACATGGCAAGCCAGCCACTAAAGCGCCAGTCATCGGTTAATTTAATATCCCAGTCTGGCTGGACTTTGTAGCGCTGCATATTTGCGCTGCCGTCTTTGGCACCGTGCTCATCTTTAAAGTGATAACCATAATTACGGAAGCCGCCGGTCAGACCAAAAGTAAAATCATCGGTTCCAATAAAGCGATAGCGTAATTCAAATTCCGGACGGTCAAAATAGGTTCCGCGCGTCATGCTGCTGTAATCAACGGGCCCTTCCTGATACATCGCCAGAGAAATTGTCCAGGCATCCCAGGTCGCATTAAGGAGGGTGCGAATAAGTACCCTCCGCAACGAAAATGAAACTTTTAGTCAATTAAATTCAATCACTTACATAGGCGTTTTTTTGCGTTTGGTGACTTATTCGCACCTTCCTTAGTAGAGTACTCATGAGATATTCCCTTTCTAATTAACCAACAAAAAAACCGGAAATTTGCATTTCCGGCAAACATCTTTCTTATCTAATAGCCGCTTCTGTATCAGCGTCGAAGAAATGGCACTTATTCATATCGAACTGGATGCCAATATTATCTCCGGCGACGTAGTCATTCGCTGCACCTGCACGGACAACCAGTTCATGCCCCCCTACGGTGGCATAAAGCATAAATTCAGCGCCGGTCAGTTCAGCCACGCTGACTTTCGCCGTGATGTCTTCTCCGCTGCTCTGCAGGGTAAGAATGTCTTCCGGACGGATACCGAAGACGACCGCTTTACGCTGGTAACCTTGCGCATTCAGTTCGGCCAGCTTGTCTTCAGGGATCTCCAGACGCAACGTTTCCGTTACGAAATAACGATCGTCGATAGCACCCCGAATGAAGTTCATCGCCGGTGAGCCAATGAACCCTGCGACAAACATATTGGCCGGCTCGTTGTACACCTGCTTCGGCGCCCCGACCTGCTGAATAATGCCGTCTTTTAAGATCACGATGCGGATGGCCATCGTCATGGCTTCCGTCTGGTCGTGGGTAACATAAATCATGGTGGTATTAAGCTTCTGGTGCAGCTTGCTGATTTCAGCACGCATCTGCACGCGAAGCTTGGCATCAAGGTTGGACAGCGGTTCATCCATCAGGAAGACACCGGCTTCACGCACGATCGCCCGGCCTAACGCCACGCGCTGGCGCTGGCCACCGGACAGTGCGCCTGGCTTACGCTTGAGATAATCACGTAACCCCAAAATCTGCGCCGCCCAGTTAACACGCTCCTCAATCACCGCAGGCGCTATTTTTTGCATTTTCAGGCCAAACGCCATGTTGTCGTAGACCGTCATATGCGGGTAAAGCGCGTAGTTCTGGAAGACCATCGCGATATCGCGAGATTTAGCGGGGACATCATTCATGCAGACCCCGTCAATGATCAGCTCACCGGCGCTGATCTCCTCCAGCCCGGCAATCATGCGCAGGGTCGTGGATTTACCACATCCCGATGGACCAACGAACACAATGAATTCTTTGTCTTCTATTTCGAGGTTGAAATCTTTAACCACATGGACCTGGTTATCGTAGATTTTCTGAATATGTTTTAGAGACAGTTGAGCCATAATTTATTCCTTATCAATACGCCGGGTTGCCCAGAATTCAGTCAGGCATGTCCAGGTCAGTTCCTGCGTTGAATGAAGTTGTAATCCTGCATGGTTAAGGCCAGGCCCAATCCCTACCGACAACATCCCTGCGGCGTTGATTGCCTGAACGCCCGCAGCGGCATCTTCAATGCCGATAGCCTCTTCAGGACGTACATCCAGACCGGCACAGGCGGCGAGAAAGATCTCCGGGTCTGGCTTTGAGTGACGAATGCGGGAAGCATCCGCGCAAAAATCAAATGCCTGATGAATGCCCAGCGCGTGCAAAATCCCCGGGGCATTGAGCGATACGGACGCGAGCCCAATTTTGACTTTCGCTGCACGGATATCCGCCAGCACGTCTCGAATCCCCGGAAGCAGCGAATCCTGCGTCAGCGATGCCAGCGACTGGACATAACGCGCGTTTTTTTTCGTCGCAAGCGCAAGGCACTGCTCATCGCTAAACATCCCCTCTTTTCCGCCATGCTTCAGAATGCGCAGAAGAGAATCCATACGGCTTATTCCCTTCAGCTGTTCGTTAAAGACTTCGTCGAAGGTGATGCCAATTTCCTCCGCCACGGCTCGCCAGGCCAGAAAGTGGAGGTGTGCGGTATCGGTGATCACACCGTCCAGATCGAATACAACAGCCTTAAGCACCATGGTGCCCCTCCGTGGTAGCGGTCCCATCTTCAGATGCAAGAAAGTCCTTACGGGTGATAACTTTTCGCGCCGACACATGTAGCGTTTTGCCCCACAGCGTTAGCGTGGCAGGTGCGGTCGTTTCAATGGTTAACACCTCGTTTTCATAGGTGAAATGCAGGGTTGCGTTGCGCCACCGCAGTGGGAATGCCAGTTTCTGCCAGTGAGCAGGCAGTTTCGGCGCAAGATGCAGTTCCCCTTCGATAATTTGTAGGCCAGCAAACCCCTGAACCGCGCCAGACCAAATCGCTCCGGTGGCGGCAGCATGTATCCCTTCATCACTGCTGTGCGGATCGTCACCCAAATCAATGCCGATGCCATCACGCCAGAAGGCATAGGCCCCCTGCGTGTCACCGCATCGCGCGAGAACAATCCCGTGAATGGCTTTGCTCAATGACGAATCATGGATCGTGCGTGGCTCATAGAACGCCAGATTGGCGGCACACTGCTGCGGCGTAAACCGTTCCGGCAGCAGGTAGTTAAGCATTACCACATCGGCCTGCTTCAGGATCTGCATCTCGTTCACTTCCGCACGGGAATAATCGAGCAGAATCGTCTGCTTACCCGCTTTGGCTTTATAGCGGGTCAGATCAATGGCAGGTTTTGACATAAAGGAGTCATCCTGCGGGATCACACCCTCTGCATCGGCCTCTGGCAGCCATAAGCGCGCCAGGAACTGCGTGGCATTCTCCGTAAAACGCGCATCTTCACGCCCAAACATCGCCATAAACTGACGGGCACAGGCAACGTTGTGCCAGGCCAGATAGTTGGTGTAGGCATTGTTATTCACATGCTCGGTGTATTCGTCCGGCCCTATTACGTCATGGATTTCGAGACGACCATTGATTTCCGTTGCGCGTCCCATCCAGAACGAGGCGGTTTCCATCAGCAGCGTCAGACCCTCATTACGCATAAAGGCATCATCATGTGTCGCCTGCCAGTAAGCGACGACGGCCCAGGCGATATCTGCCACGATGTGATGCTCAGCAAGCGCGGAGGCCACCTTCTGGCGTATCCCGGTACGGATGTTGATCGCCGCGAACTCTGGCGTTTCTTCCTCCCCACTCGCCGCGCTTTCCCATGGGAACAACGCGCCGGGCCAGCCGTTACGACGGGCTTTCTCCCGGGCGCCAGCGAGATTAAGCCAGCGATAACGCAGCAGGCTGCGGGCAATCTGCGGGTGGGTAAAGAGATGGAAAGGCAGCAGGAATATTTCGGTATCCCAGAATACGTGGCCTTTATACCCCTCTCCCGTCAGCCCTTTCGCGGCGATACTGCTTCGCTCGTCATGGGCAGGCGTCATCGTGGTCAGGTGCCAGACCGCATAATCCAGCGCCATCTGATCCTGAGGTTCCGCCGACGTCACTTCCACCCGAGCGTCGCGCCACAGGGCTTTCCAGGCATACGCTGAACTCTCGAGCAAGGCGTCGTAACCCCTTGCCGCACAGACTTTGAGATCGGCCAGCGCGTTGCGAGCGAAAGACTCCTGCGACAGCGCTTTGTCACTGCGATGTGTCACCCAGACGATTTTTTCAAGCGTGACAGTGTCACCCTGCGCAATTGTCAGGGAATGGTGCACACTGAGACGACGATTTTTGGCGGTGAAACAGCTGTCGCTCTTCGTTGAGAGCTGACAAAACGCCGAAACGACGACGTCTGACGTCCGGTCCTGCGTTTCATACACGCCCTGCATGTAATGCTGGTCAAAAACTCTGACCGAGATTTCATCCAGATGCTGTCTGCCGCTGTTCGTTTGCGTTGCATCAATACCGGTTTTCAGCACGGCCTGCGTGGCAGCATCAAGAGGCGTGATCGAAAGCTGCATGGCCACCAGAGGCAATTGGTCCAGCGACACAAAACGACGGCTTTCCAGCCGATAGCGGTTCCCGTCGGGTGAACGCCAGATAACGCGACGATGCAGCTCGCCGTTGGCAAAGGCCAGCTCGCGCTGCCACTCCAGAATCTCTCCTGCAAGGAGGGTGAAATTGACGCCATCCAGCTCAACATCAATGCCCGTGATATCGGGCAGATTGACGAGCTCGGTGGTTTCGTTGCGTCCCGCACGGTGATACAGACCCGCAAGGTACATGCCTCTGGTTTGCAGGGTGTAATCTTCTTCATGCGCAGCGCGAATGCCCATGTAGCCATTGCCGCAGGCCATAACAGAGGCGTATTTATTCAGGCTGTGAGGACAAAAGCCCGGATCGGTTAAGACAGACACGTTCAGCATAATGTCACGCATTCCCCTGTTTCTGCTGATTCATAAAGCGCGGCGACAAGCTGCTGAATAACCAGGCCCTGTTCTGCATCCGCGATCATGACGGGCTCTCCCTGCACATGGCGTACGAAGGCATCCATACTGCGTAAATGTCGCTGGTCATCAGCCTCTTCACGCTGCGCGAGGGTGACTAACGCCCCGGCTTCGTCGTTATAGATGTGCGCCGGGAACAGCGTTGCTCCCGCTTTTTCGCCGCAGAAAGCGACATTCATGATGGACTGCTCGCGGATGTTAAGCGCAAAGGAGGTGTCCAGACGCAGAATGCCGCCGTTACAGAATTCAATCGTGCCAAACAGGGCATCCTCAACGGTATATTGCGTAGGATCCCACTCGCCAAACTGGCCGGTGCTTTTGCGGTTTCCCAGCCTCTGAAAGCTGTGCGCGGTCACACGCTTTACCGCAGGGAAACCCAGGACATACATGGCGGCATCAAGCATATGAATGCCGATATCAATCAGCGGTCCACCACCCTGTAATGATTTATTGGTAAACACGCCCCACCCCGGCACACCGCACCGCCGCACCGCCTGCGCCGATGTGAAGTAAACTTCACCGAGCGTGCCATTCATTACCGCCTCTCGCAGTTGCTGGGTATCCAGGGCAAAGCGGTGGTGAAAATCATAGGCCAGCACTTTGCCTGCTTTACGCGCCGCGATGCGCATCTGGTCGGCCTGTTGCGGCGTCATCGCCGGGGGTTTTTCACACATCACATGACACCCCGCTTCGAGGGCCGCCATCACATGTTCAAAATGGAACCGGTTAGGCGAACAGACGCTCACCACGTCCGGCTTCACCGTTTGCAACATCTCGTGAGCGTCCTGCCATGCCGATGGAATAGCATAACGTTCCGCGAACGCCTGTGCCTGCTCAAGGCGGCTGTCCATGACAGCCACCATGTGAACATCACTGCGCGTGGCGTAATACGAGGCATGCACTTTGTCCGCGACCTGCCCGGCGCCAATAATGGCGACGCGCAGAGGCGAAGGTGTAGTAGCACTCATCACGCTCGTCATCCTTAGCATTCACGCAAATAAGTGAGTGAGTCCTGATAAGCCTGAGCCGGATTGTCGGCGCGAACGCGGCACTCATACACCACATAACCCTGGTAGTTATCGGCACGCAGCTGATCGAACAGGCTTGCGAAATCGAGGCTGCCGCTGCCCGGTTGATAGCGGTGGTTATCAGCAATATGCACATGCCCCAGCAGATCGCGGTTCTGATGCAACGCATCCGTCAGCGAGTCTTCTTCAATGTTCATATGATAGAAATCACCGATGATCTGCACGTGCTTGAGATCGTTCTCTTCGATATAACGACGCGCGTCTGCCAGGGTATTGATCATATGATCCTGATAACGGTTCAGCGGTTCCAGGTAGACGGTCGTACCGGTGCGTGCAGCAACCTCATCCAGCCAGCGCAGCGACGCGCTTACCGCTTTGCGGTCGCCGTCCAGGCTGCGTGGGGAGGTCATTGGCGGCAAACGGAAGGTAAACATTCCCCAGGCCGCAGGCACGATAATGCCCTTTCCACCCACTTCAGCCAGGGCTTGCAGAATGCGTTCGATCTGCTGCAGCCCGTTGAGACGACGCTCTTCGATAAAGTCACCGATCCAGCCATCGTATCCGCCACATGCCGTCGTCACCGACAGACCCGTGGCTTTGATAGCCGCTTTCACTTCGTCGAGGTTTTCGACCAGCAGTTTGCCGTCAATTTCGTAGCCATCAAAACCCATCGCTTTGATGTACTCGAACTTTTCCATGATGTTAGTTGGGAAAAAGGCCTGGTTTTGCGTTGCGATTTTCATGATTTGCTGTCCTTAGCTTAAAAAGTGACGCCCATTTTGATACTGAGTTCCGGATGCTGATCGACATACTTCATGTAGCTTTCCGGGCTGGTGGTGAAGGTCACGACCGGGTCAATCAGATCGTCGCAGTTGAGATAACCGTTCATCAGCAATTCCCAGCAGGTCTCTTCGATACGCTTGCGGCTCCAGCGCGGGTAGTCCGGGTTGGGTTCGCTGCAGGCGCGGGAGAAAACAATCTTCGCGTTATTGAAGTGTGCTTCGCGGCCGAGGTTGAAACCCGCGGCAAATGGCTTAGCGAACGCAACGTAGGAGATGGTGCCGCCGTAGGCAAGTCCACGCAGCGCAGACTGCAGTGCATCCGCAAAACCGCTGGTCTCGATGATCACGTCCGCGCCCTGCTTGCCGGTCAGCTTTTTAATTTCCAGACCCACATCGGTACCGATTGGGTTCAGACAGTGATCTGCGCCATGACGGCGAGCGATCTCACAGCGGTGCTCGATAGGATCGACACCGATGACCACTGACGCACCGGCTTTTTTTGCCAGCTGAATGGCAATCTGTCCGATGGCACCCAGACCGACCACCACCACAAAGTCGCCTACACGGACATTGGCATCACGCACGCCGCTCATGGCGAACTGCGCCGGATCGTAGCAAACAGCGTTTTTCCAGGATGCGCCCTGCGGCATTTTGCGCAGCTTGTAGTTGTTAACCGCATTGACAATGACCGTCTCCTGCAGCGGACCATAGCAACAGACGCTGTCGCCTGGCCGGTATTCCGTTACGTCAGCACCGCATTCAATAATGTCGCCGACGATCATATTCCCCAGCTGGAACTTACCGAATTCGATTCCGCGCGCAGCGCCCTCTTCACGCGGCGTAAACATCTGCCACTCCGCGTTGAACTCTTCATCAATAAACGGGCTTGCCGCACGGAAATCCACAACTTCGGTACCGTGTTTTGGTGCACCAAAACGGGCA
This sequence comes from Enterobacter cloacae complex sp. IR53030, assembly GCF_049238365.1. Classification (NCBI taxonomy): domain Bacteria; kingdom Pseudomonadati; phylum Pseudomonadota; class Gammaproteobacteria; order Enterobacterales; family Enterobacteriaceae; genus Enterobacter; species Enterobacter cloacae complex sp. IR53030. The sequence goes on along the minus strand of NZ_JBMKHA010000002.1, from coordinate 13,711 downwards.
CGAATTTTCAATTCATGTGCTTCCACAGCACGATCTTCATATTCCACGAGCGCCGCCACGCGAGGCGCTGTCGCAACTAACTTTTTCATAACTTGCTCCTGATAAAAAATTGGCCGCCTCAGCCCTTAACGCCACCGGCGGTCAAACCACTTTTAATAAAACGTTCAGAAAGTGCGTACATGATGACCACCGGAAGCGCCGTCACCAGCGATGCCGCCATCATGCGACCCCAGATATAATCTGGTGTGCTAAAGAGCGTGTTCAGCCCGACCGGCAGCGTAAAGTTGCTGGCGCTGGACAGGAAAATGGAGGCAAACAGGTAGTCGTTCCATGCCACCATGAAGCAGTAAACAAACACCGACACGAGTCCGGAAATCGCCAGCGGCACGGTAATGCGGAAGATAATTTGCAGGCGGTTCAGGCCATCCATCATCGCGGCCTCTTCTATTTCGTCCGGGATGGTGTCGAAATAGCTGCGCAGCATGAATACCGCCGTAGGCAATGTCTGGGTCACCATGGTGATGATCAGCGCCAGTTCCGTGTCATAAATGCCGAGCGCGGTGATGATCTTGAACAGCGGCACCACCAGCAAAATCCCGGAGAACATATAGACGGTGTAGAAGCTCGCATTGATCGTCGTGCGTCCTTTAAAACGCAGTTTCGACAAGGCGTAAGCCCCCAGCGTGCCAAGGAACACCGCAATCACCGACGAGGTCAGCGATACCACCATGCTGTTGCGGAAGTAATCCACAAACGGGAAGATCAGCGGGTTAAAGATGTCGACATAATGCTGAAGCGTCCACGCCTGCGGCAAAATAGTCGGGTGCAGCGATATAGCCTCTTTCGCGCTCTTAAACGACGTCATCAGCATCACGAAGAACGGGAACAGCGTGATGATCAGAAATACCGCCAGCCCCAGATAAAAACCAATACGGCTAAGTACGCGTTTATTTGTTGCCATTGAGGTTTACCCTTTTTCTGGTCAGCAGAATCACAGCGAAGATGATCACAAACAGCACTACAGAAATCGCTGCTGCTTTACCCAAGTCATTGAATGCGAATGCGGTTTTATAGAGATAGACGCCTAAAATATCGACCTTCGTGGTCAGCAGGTAGACATCCGCAAACATGTAGAACATCCAGATGGTTCGCAGCGTCACCACCGTTGCCAGCACTGGCATGATGGCGGGCAACGTCACGATACGAAAACGCTGCCAGGCGTTAGCCCCGTCCATCTCAGCCGCTTCGTACAACGATTTGTCGATGGTCTGCAAAATCGCCAGGAATGAAATGAAGGCGTACGGGAAGTAGCGCCAGATGGCGAACAGCACGACCAACACAAAGCTACTGCCGGGGTTGTCGAACCACAGCGGCGCCTGGTCATAAAGATGCAGCAGATCAACGCCCAGGTAGTTCACAATGCCGTAGCCGTTGTTGAACATATATTTCCAGGCAAACACCAGGGAAATAGACGGCGTCACGTAGGATAAAATCACCAGTGAACGTGCCGTTTTGCGCATCCGAAATTCGCGATTAAAGAAGATCGCCACGGCCAGCCCCAGCCCGGTGCTGCCCATCACCACCAGCGCCGTGTACCAGAACGTCATCCACAGCGAGTGCCAGAATGCCGCATCACTGAGGATGCGAATATAATTGTCCAGCCCAACAAACACAGCGCTAATGCGCGGGTTAAGCGGCAGTCGTAAGAAACTGATTTCAATATTGGAAATCATTGGCCAGGCCACCAGGCCCCCCAGCAAAATCAGGCTGGGGGCCAACAGCAGCATGGCGAAAGGCATATCTGATCGACCAGAAAACAACGTCTTCATAATTTCCTTCCGCAAAGCGCTCCTATCGTTGTGAAATCAGGTCAGCCAGTCGCTTCTGGCTATTGCTGAGCGTGGCGCTGAGATCTTGTTTACCCACCGTGACGTTATGCACCATGGAACTGATAATGCCGGACCCGGTGACATCGCCCATGCGGGTAAAGTTCTTGTCGCCCACAGCGCCAAACACCTGCACATTTGGGAACTGAGCAATCAGCTCATAAGGCAGTTGCCCAAACGCTTTAATGACCTCGTTGTTTTTCCAGGTATCCGTACCGACCACCAGCTTGTTCACCGTTAGCGCCGCACCAGGTGACATCATGACCCAGTCGGTTGCGTTTTGAGCCTGCTCCATCCACGTCACAAACTTTTCAGCCGCCTGCGTTTCACCTTCAGATTGCCCCGTGGTGATCGTCAGCGATGTGATCATGCCGTAGACTGCCGAGGTCTTTTCCGTAGGGACCACGAAGCCAAGATTGGCAGGGTTTCCATCATGGAATACCGCAGGCAGGATGTAGGTGGAATAAACCGCCATCGGTGCGGAACCGTTCATGAAGGCATCTTTGATCTCCATGACGTCGTTCGAGCCCGGCATGGTGGTCGCGGCCAGCGCTTTATAAAAAGAGAGCGCTTTCGCCATCTCAGGGGTATCGATTTCGACGTTCCCGTTGGCATCAAAAACGTTCGCGCCGCCGGAAAGTGCAAACTGGGAGAATGCCTGCTCGGTCATGACGCTTTCCGCGGTAGGCAGCGCAATGCCGTAATGTTTTTTGGCCGGGTCGTTAAGTTTCTCACTGGCCTTCAGCAGTTGTTCCCAGTTGTGGGGCTCCTCAATACCCGCAGCAGCCAGCACATCTTTGTGATACCAGACGCCGGACAGCCAGGCACTCATTGGCACGCCCGTCCAGGCGGTACCGTCTTCGGTACGGACTACGCGCAGGATCCCGTCATAGAATGTGTTTTCGCCTACCGCTTTAATGGCTTCGCCAATCGCCTTGCGATCCAGCAGCTGTTCCTTATCCATGACTTTTGCGTAATCATGGCTGACTTCAATCACCTCAGGCAGCGCCCCGGTTCTCGCGAGCGTAATCACCTTGGTGTTGTAGGCGTCTTCTTCCACCGGCACCTGTTTCACCGTGATGCCAGGGTTCTCTTTTTCAAATTTCTCGATCAGTTTCGTAATAACCGCCTGACGCTCCTGCTCTACTGAAGAGTGCATAAACTCAATGGTCACAGCAGACGTTTTATCATCCTTACAGCCTGATAACAGGGCGCACGAAACCAGTGCTGATAACAGCACAATTTTGGGCATTTTCATTTAAGGGTCCTTTTTTAGTTTTCTTTAATCCACATAACCTGCCATGGATTGAGGGTCAGTTCCGTACCGTCAATAGCCTGTCCTGATAGCAATTCCACACCGGAAAGTACTTTCTCGTAAACGGTATGAACGTTATGACTAAAATTAAATAGCGCGGTAATTCTTTCACCATTATCAGCCACGCGAACAATTTTAAGAATCTGTTCATCAAGTGATTCAAACATTGCCTGAGCATCAGGATGAAATGCGCGTTCCCCACGACGAATAGCAATAAACTCGCTTAAACGGGAATAGATTTTATGGCGAATACTTTGTTTATTATTGAGCTCAAGGTCAACCTGACCGGCGGTGTATTTCTTGCGGTTTATCGCGCGGTTATAGCCGAGGCGTTCAACGCCTTCATAATCGTTACGCGAGCCAAGAATGCTTTGAATATATACGGCAGGTACACCCGGGAAACTCAGCAGTACAGCATGCGCCAGAATAAACCGCGCAATACGTTCATCATCCGGGCTGTCTTGCGAGCTTAATGCGTCCAGATAGGTCACATTGATTTCGTAAGGACTGCGCGTTCCGTCAGGATTATTTTTCCAGTTAACCAGCGCCCCTTCCTGCTGAAGTTTTTCAACCAGTGACAGTATTTCTGACTCCGGAAGAATGCCGCGTAACGGGTTCAGGCCGATACCGTCATGAGACGCCAGGAAGTTGAACCAGGTCGTTTTTGTTGAAGGCAGCGCCAGCGACCCCGCCCACTGGCAAAGCGCTTTTACATCCTGACGATGAACAGCATGCAGCACCAGCGGTGGCAAGGAGAACTGATAGACCATCTGGGCTTCATTTTCACCATCACCGAAGTACGAGATATTGTCTTTATGCGGGACGTTTGTCTCGGTAATGATCACCGTGCCGGGTGCCACAGCGTCGGTAATCGCACGGAAAAGCTGGATAAGGCAGTGTGTCTGCTCAATATGGATGCAGCTGGTTCCTGGAATCTTCCACATAAACCCAACGGCGTCGAGGCGAATGTAACGCGCCCCTTCCGCCAGGTAATGGAGCAGTACGTCAACCATCGCAATCAGTACCTGAGGCGAGGCGAAGTTGAGATCGATCTGGTCATCACTGAACGTGGTCCAAAGATGACGCACGCTTCCATCATGCAGCTTAAATGGCGTCAGCAGCGGTAATGCACGAGGCCGCGTCACGGCAGATAAATCAGTTTCAGGATCGACAGAAATAAAGAAATCGTCAAAGCCCGGCTTCTGCGCAAGATAATTAGCAAACCATTCACTTTTTGCTGACATATGGTTGCACACGAAGTCAAACATTAAGCTGGCAGACTGTTTTAATGCAGCAACATCCTGCCAGCTTCCGGTTTCAGGCGCGACGCTGTGGTAATCAATAACGGAAAATCCGTCATCAGAGGACCACGGATAAAAAGGCAAAAGATGGACATGGGAAAACGTGCGGGCAAGCCATTCATTATAAAAGCGGGTAAACACCGGCAACGCTTTCTCCCCTTTCGCGGAGAACTGATCGGCGTAAGTAATCAGGACAACATCTTTTTCATCCCAGCCTGATTTGCGCTTTTCTGTAATATCAATAGCGGCTTGCTCAAGCTTTGATAATAACACGTCTAAATGTGCGTCAGAAAATGATTCACCGTAGATATGATTGATAAGTTTTTTAATTTTTGCGTTCACTTTATTTTCCATGGTAGCGGTCCCACAAGGGGCAATCTACTCCCATGAAAAATATCTGTCAACGAAGCGGGAGGCTGAAAAACGCAATTCCAAAGCGGCTCTGCTCAGTATTGTGAGCTGCCGCAAAGAAAGCACATTAAAGGGAGGGAAATGTTTGAGACGGCGCCAGCCCTTCTCTGGGAAAGTAGGGGCTGACGCGCGTGTGAATTAGCGAGATAAGTAACGGCGCGATAGCCGTTTTGCCACTTTTTGCAGCATTGGTTCGAGCGCTACGGCCAGCAACATTCTGACCGGCTTACGGGCAACAGATTTGATCGCCCAACCCGCCACACCTGCCGGGCCGTAACGTAATGCCGTCATCAGAACCAGCTTACCTGCGATTTTCAGGCCGGGTTTTACCTTATGACCGGCCTGTTGCCAGTTTTGCTTCATATAAATTCTCTCTTAAAGCTGACGAAAACGACTTCTCAGCGTAAAGGTATCCGACGTGACATAACGTTCCATTTCACGTAACCGCTTCTCCCCTGCGGCCAGTTGCTCGTCAACCGCGTTCAGAAGATCGTTACTGGTTGGCGCACTTTCCGCGGCCAGTTCTCCGTCGGGCATGGGATCAAGGACAAACGACAGTACGATGTATGCCACGAACGTGATAAACGCCAGACCGAAGAAAATAGACAGTACCGTCACCACACGAACCAGTTTTACCGGAACGTCAAGATAGTGTGCCAGCCCGGCACAAACGCCGCGCACCATTCCCTGCTGTGGGATTCGCCACAACTTTTTGTTCAGATTCAGTCCGGTCATTAACGATCCCTCCAGTTTGGATGTTCTGCATCCAGGATCGCTTCCAGCGCCTGAATGCGGTCACGCATCTTATTCGCCTGTTCGGTAAGCTGCGCAAGACGTTGCTGTTCACTCTGGGAAAGATCGCCTTGTGAAGAACGGTTGCTGTAGTGCAGCCATAGCCAAATCGGCAAAACAAACAGCACGAAAATCGTCAGGGGAATGGCCAGAAAAAGCGCGCTCATGTGTACTCCTTGTCTTAGGATGCATAGCGGCACGCTCAGGTGCCGCAACAGTATTATTGGTTATCTTGCTTCATTTTGGCTTTCAATGCCGCCAGCTGCTCGCTGATTTCATCGTCCGCTTTCAGGTCGGCAAACTGTTGATCCAGTGACTTTTGCTTCCCGATGCTGTGGCTTTCTGCTTCCGCTTCCATCTGATCGATGCGACGCTCAAAAGACTCAAATCGCGCCATGGCCTCATCCAGCTTGCCGCTGTCCATCTGACGGCGTACGTCGCGGGAAGAGCTTGCCGCCTGATGACGCAGCGACAGCGCCTGCTGACGTGCGCGGGTTTCGCTCAGTTTGTTTTCGAGCTCACCAATCTCTTTTTTCATGCGGGTGAGGGTGTCATCCACCAGCGTAACTTCATGCTCAAGCGTCGCGACCATGTCCGTCAGCTTCTGTTTTTCAATCAGCGCCGCACGAGCCAGATCTTCTTTATCTTTACGCAGCGCGAGTTCCGCTTTTTCCTGCCATTCATTGAGCTGGGCGGTAGCCTGCTCAATCCGGCGCGTTAACTGTTTTTTCTCAGCAAGCGCGCGAGCAGAGGTAGAACGCACTTCAACCAGCGTGTCTTCCATCTCCTGAATCATCAGACGCACCAGCTTCTGCGGGTCTTCCGCCTTTTCCAGCAGTGAGTTGATGTTGGCGTTCACGATGTCGGCAAAACGAGAAAAAATACCCATAATAAAAATCCTCTTATTTCTGTGGTCGGGCAATGCCCTGCTGTTGAGATAATACAATTCCCGTGCCAGTTTTTTATCCTATTGATTTTTCTTGATGTGTTTGATTTATACGCAATGAAGAACTATGCTGACCTGGTGAATATCGCTAAGGAGTGGTTAATTTCATCATGGCTGGATACAAAGACAATTTACTCGGGGAAGCAAACAGCTTTCTGGAGGTGCTGGAACAGGTGTCTCGTCTTGCACCGCTCAACAAGCCGGTGCTGATTATCGGCGAGCGCGGCACGGGTAAGGAACTGATTGCCAACCGCCTGCACTATTTATCCGGACGCTGGGACGGCCCCTTTATCTCGTTAAACTGCGCGGCGCTGAATGAAAACCTGCTCGATACAGAGCTTTTCGGCCACGAAGCAGGCGCCTTTACCGGCGCCCAGAAGCGCCATCCGGGACGGTTTGAGCGCGCCGACGGCGGTACGCTGTTTCTTGATGAACTCGCCACCGCGCCCATGCTGGTGCAGGAAAAACTGCTGCGCGTCATTGAGTATGGCGAACTGGAGCGCGTCGGCGGTAGCCAGCCGCTGCAGGTTAACGTGCGTCTGGTGTGCGCCACCAACGCCAATTTGCCGGAGAGGGTCGCGGAGGAGAAATTCAGGGCCGATCTGCTTGACCGCCTGGCCTTTGACGTTGTTCAGCTTCCCCCCCTGCGCGAGCGAAGAAGTGACATTATGCTGCTCGCAGACCAGTTTGCGATTCAGATGTGCCGCGAGCTCGGCCTGCCTCTGTTCCCCGGCTTCAGCGATTATGCAAAGGAGACGCTACTGGCCTATCACTGGCCGGGAAATATTCGCGAACTGAAAAACGTCGTGGAGCGCTCTGTCTACCGCCACGGCAGCAGCGAGGCGGAACTGGATAACATCATTATCGATCCTTTTCAGCGTCATGCGCCGCCGGTCACCGCCCCCTCATCGTCTGACCACGCCCCCGCCCTCCCTCTTGATTTACGTCAGTTCCAGCACGACCAGGAACAACAATTGCTGGAGCAAAGCCTGAAGACGGCGAAATATAACCAGAAACGGGCGGCTGAACTCCTGGGTCTGACCTACCATCAGTTACGGGCATTGCTCAAAAAGCATCAAATGCGCTGACAATATCGGCACTTACCCGCAGACATTTTTACGAAGCAGGCGTAAGTGCGATACACTTTGCAGATCGAACCTAAAAACCTTAAAAATTATGCGTCTGGTTTTATCGTCCTTTTTTGCACTCGGTCTGTTCAGCAGCATGGCTTTTGCCGCGCCGGGGCAGACTTCGCAGCCTGACATCCGTGACAGTGGCTTCGTCTATTGCGTGAGCGGCCAGGTGGATACCTTCAACCCGCAAAAAGCGGGCAGCGGCCTGATTGTCGATACGCTTGCCGCGCAATTGTATGACCGTCTACTTGATGTCGACCCGTACACCTACCGTCTGGTCCCTGAGCTTGCGGAAAGCTGGGAAGTGCTGGACAACGGTGCAACCTACCGCTTCCACCTGCGCAATGATGTCGCGTTTCAGCGCACGCCGTGGTTTACCCCCACGCGCAAGCTGAATGCGGACGATGTGGTCTTTACCTTCCAGCGGATCTTTAATCGCAATCATCCGTGGCATAACGTCAATGGAGATCATTTCCCTTACTTCGACAGTCTGCAGTTTGCCGACACGGTTAAGAGCGTGCGTAAGCTGGATAACCGAACGGTTGAATTTACGCTAACGCGCCCGGATGCCTCCTTCCTCTGGCATCTGGCGACCCACTATGCGTCCGTCATGTCTGCTGAATATGCGTCGCAGCTTGCGAAAAAAGATCGCCAGGAGTTGCTCGATCGCCAGCCGGTGGGCACCGGTCCGTTCCAGCTGGCGGAATACCGTGCGGGGCAATATATCCGCCTGCAGCGTCATGAACATTTCTGGCGCGGCACGCCGCTGATGCCGCAGGTGGTGGTTGACCTTGGCTCCGGCGGAACGGGACGTCTCTCAAAACTGCTCACCGGGGAATGTGATGTGCTCGCCTGGCCTGCCGCCAGCCAGCTCACTATTTTGCGTGACGATCCGCGTCTGCGTCTGACGCTACGCCCGGGAATGAACATCGCTTATCTGGCCTTTAACACGGATAAGCCGCCGTTGAACAACCCTGCCGTCCGTCATGCCCTGGCGCTGGCGATTAACAACCAGCGTCTGATGCAGTCGATCTACTACGGCACGGCGGAAACCGCGGCCTCTATTTTACCGCGCGCCTCGTGGGCCTACGACGGTGAAGCTAAAATTACGGAATACAATCCGGCAAAAGCACGCGAACAACTGAAAGCGCTGGGCGCGGAAAACCTCACCCTCCAGCTTTGGGTGCCGACCAGTTCCCAGGCATGGAACCCGAGCCCGCTGAAAACGGCCGAACTGTTGCAGGCAGATATGGCACAGGTGGGCGTCAAGGTGATCATCGTGCCGGTTGAGGGCCGTTTCCAGGAGGCGCGCCTGATGGATATGAATCACGATCTCACGCTGACCGGCTGGGCTACCGACAGTAACGACCCGGACAGTTTTTTCCGGCCGCTGCTGAGCTGTGCGGCGATCAACTCGCAGACCAACTACGCTCACTGGTGTAACCGGGAGTTTGACGCCGTGCTGCAAAAAGCGCTCTCTTCCCAACAGTTGGCCTCACGCATCGATGCTTATGATGAAGCGCAGAAAATCCTCGCCGAGGAGTTGCCCGTGCTGCCGCTGGCCTCTTCCCTGCGTCTCCAGGCCTATCGCTATGATATTAAAGGTCTGGTGCTGAGTCCGTTCGGCAATGCCTCGTTCGCGGGCGTCTCGCGCGAAAAAGAACAAGAGGTGAAAAAACCATGATTATTTTTACCTTGCGCCGACTCCTGCTGCTGCTGGTGACGCTCTTTCTGCTGACCTTTGTCGGTTTCAGCCTGAGCTATTTTACGCCGCACGCCCCGCTTCAGGGCTCATCGTTGTGGGATGCCTGGCTGTTCTGGTTTAACGGTCTGCTGCACTGGGATTTCGGGGTGTCCAGCATCAACGGGCAGCTTATCTCCGACCAGTTGAAAGAGGTTTTTCCGGCCACGATGGAGCTGTGCATTCTGGCCTTCGGTTTTGCCCTGATGGTGGGGATCCCCGTGGGTATGCTGGCCGGGATCTATCGCAACAAATGGCAGGATAAGTTCATCAGCGCCCTCGCCCTGTTAGGCTTCTCCATCCCGGTATTCTGGCTGGCGCTGCTGTTAACGCTCTTCTTCTCGCTGACGATGGGCTGGCTACCGGTCTCGGGTCGCTTCGACCTGCTCTATACGGTGAAATCGGTGACGGGTTTTGCCATTATTGACGCCTGGCTGTCCGATTCAGTGTGGCGTCATGAGATGATCGTCAGCGCCGTGCGCCATATGGTGTTGCCGGTACTGACGCTGGCCGTCGCCCCGACCACGGAAGTGATTCGCCTGATGCGCCTGAGCACCATCGAGGTGTTTGACCAGAACTATGTCAAAGCCGCCGCCACGCGGGGTTTGTCACGCCTGACCATTCTGCGCCGCAACGTTCTCCATAACGCGCTACCGCCGGTGATTCCGCGTCTGGGGCTGCAGTTCTCCACCATGCTCACTCTGGCGATGATCACCGAGATGGTCTTTAGCTGGCCAGGGCTGGGACGATGGATGATCAACGCGATTCGCCAGCAGGACTACGCCGCTATTTCAGCGGGTGTGATGGTGATTGGTTCGCTGGTGATTATTGTTAACGTGTTGTCCGATATTTTGGGTGCGATGGCTAACCCGTTGAAGCATAAGGAATGGTATGCCTTACGATAACGTATACAGTGAAAAGCGCACACCCGGTGCGCTGCGTACCGTGTGGCGTAAGTTCTATGGTGACACCACGGCGATGATCGGCCTTTATGGCTGCGCCGGGCTGGTATTACTCTGCCTCTTTGGCTCGTGGTTTGCCCCGTATGGCATTGACCAGCAGTTCCTCGGCTATCAGCTTCTGCCGCCTTCCTGGTCACGCTACGGCGAAGTCTCTTTCTTCCTCGGCACTGACGACCTCGGACGTGACGTATTGAGTCGCCTGTTAAGCGGCGCTGCCCCGACGGTGGGTGGCGCATTTGTGGTCACGCTTGCGGCGACAGTCTGTGGACTGGCGCTCGGTATTTTTGCGGGATCCACGCATGGCCTGCGTTCGGCGGTACTGAACCACATTCTGGACACCCTGCTGTCGATTCCGTCTCTGCTGCTGGCGATCATTGTGGTTGCTTTTGCCGGACCGCATCTGTCGCATGCGATGTTTGCCGTCTGGCTGGCAATCCTGCCCCGCATCGTGCGCTCGGTTTACAGCATGGTGCATGACGAGCTGGAAAAAGAGTATGTCGTCGCCGCCCGTCTGGACGGCGCGACCACCTTCAACATCCTGTGGTTTGCCGTTCTGCCGAATATCGCCGCCGGGCTGGTCACCGAGATCACCCGTGCGCTGTCGATGGCGATTCTCGATATTGCTGCGCTCGGCTTCCTCGACCTTGGCGCCCAGTTGCCGTCACCTGAATGGGGCGCAATGCTCGGTGACGCGCTGGAGTTAATCTACGTGGCACCGTGGACAGTCATGCTGCCGGGGGCGGCGATTATGGTGAGCGTGTTGCTGATCAACCTGCTGGGCGACGGTATTCGCCGTGCAATTAACGCGGGGGTGCAATAATGCCACTTCTTGATATCCGCAACCTCACCATCGAATTCAAAACCGGTGAAGGCTGGGTTAAGGCCGTCGATCGCATCAGTATCACGCTTGCAGAGGGTGAAATTCGCGGGCTGGTGGGTGAATCTGGCTCAGGGAAAAGCCTGATCGCCAAAGCTATCTGCGGCGTGGCGAAAGACAACTGGCGCGTGACCGCCGACCGTATGCGCTTCGACGACATTGACCTGCTGCGCCTCTCCCCGCGCGAGCGGCGTAAGCTGGTTGGCCACAACGTCTCGATGATCTTCCAGGAGCCGCAATCCTGTCTCGATCCGTCCGAGCGCGTGGGTAAACAGCTCATGCAGAACATCCCCGGCTGGACCTATAAAGGCCGCTGGTGGCAGCGTTTCGGCTGGCGTAAACGTCGCGCCATCGAACTGTTGCACCGCGTCGGGATCAAAGATCATAAAGACGCGATGCGCAGCTTCCCGTATGAGCTTACCGACGGTGAATGTCAGAAAGTGATGATTGCTATCGCGCTGGCTAATCAGCCGCGCTTGCTGATTGCGGATGAACCCACTAACGCGATGGAGCCGACCACGCAGGCGCAAATTTTCCGCCTGCTGTCACGTCTGAACCAGAACAACAACACCACCATTTTGCTGATCAGCCATGACCTGCAGATGTTAAGCAAATGGGCGGACAAAATTGATGTGATGTACTGCGGGCAAACGGTCGAAACCGCCCCCAGCGAAGACCTGATCAACGCCCCGCATCATCCGTATACGCAGGCGCTTATCCGGGCTATTCCTGATTTTGGCAGTGCCATGCCGCACAAGAGCCGCCTGAATACCTTGCCAGGGGCGATTCCGCTGCTGGAATCCTTACCGATAGGCTGCCGTCTTGGGCCTCGTTGCCCGTATGCTCAGCGTAAATGTATTGAGACACCACGCCTGACCGGCGCCAAAAATCATCTTTACGCCTGTCATTTCCCGCTGAACATGGAGAGAGAGTGAAATGGTCGAAACCTTACTGGAAGTCCGCAACTTGAGTAAGACCTTTCGCTATCGTACGGGGCTGTTTCATCGTCAGACTGTCGAGGCGGTAAAGCCGCTAAGTTTTACCCTGCGTGAAAAACAGACGCTGGCGATTATTGGCGAAAACGGTTCCGGGAAATCGACGCTGGCGAAAATGCTTGCCGGCATGGTAGAGCCTACCGCTGGAGAAGTGTTGATTGACGATCATCCTCTGGCGTTTGGGGATTACTCTTTCCGCAGCCAGCGTATCCGCATGATCTTCCAGGATCCGTCAACCTCGCTCAATCCTCGCCAGCGTATTTCGCAGATTCTGGATTTTCCTCTGCGTTTGAACACCGAGCTGGAGCCCGAGGCGCGACGAAAGCGCGTCTTTGAAACCCTGCGCATGGTGGGACTGTTACCGGATCACGAAAGCTACTATCCGCATATGCTGGCCCCCGGCCAGAAACAGCGCCTGGGTCTGGCGCGCGCATTGATTTTGCGCCCGAAGGTAATCATTGCCGACGAAGCGCTTGCCTCGCTGGATATGTCGATGCGTTCGCAACTGATTAACCTGATGCTGGAGTTGCAGGAAAAACAAGGTATCTCCTATATCTACGTTACCCAACATCTCGGAATGATGAAGCACATCAGCGACCAGGTGATGGTGATGCACCAGGGGGAAGTTGTCGAACGTGGCAGCACAGCGGATGTCATGGCCTCTCCGCTTCATGAGCTGACGAAACGACTGATTGCCGGTCATTTCGGTGAAGCGCTGACCGCCGATGCGTGGAGAAAGGACCGCTAAGCACAACGGTAACCCCCCCGCTAAATCAAGGATTAAATAACCTGCGTACGTTATTTAATCCTTTTAAATTTCGTCTCCATCCTTGCTCCATATTTTACGCAATATCCATCAACAGTTCTTCTCCAGAATATCAGGACATTACGGAGGAGAAAAAATGATCACCGCCACTTATGTTCTAAAATACACAGAGTATCTCATCAGAAAATGTCGTTCATTTTTAATGACGGACCTGCACTTCCATACTGTGAGGCTCAGGAGAACAACCGGGAAAACCCCTGACATTAAATCACCCTCGACGTTGAGTGAAAAAATATGCCATCGTCTGGTCTATGGAAGGTGCGAATAAGTCACCAAACGCAAAAAAACGCCTATGTAAGTGATTGAATTTAATTGACTAAAAGTTTCATTTTCGTTGCGGAGGGTACTTATTCGCACCCTCCCTAAGCTAGGACAAATATGGCATTTATCGCCAGCAAGCACATTTAATCTGCCGCTGAAACTCACGGGTCGGGCCAGGTGAGTTTAAATATTGAGGGCACTGTTGCAAATAGTCGGTGGTGATAAACTTATCATCCCCTTTTGCTGATGGAGCTGCACATGAACC